>NZ_JBIURH010000015.1:0-155786 GCF_044740765.1 Kitasatospora sp. NPDC088346 | reverse complement strand
CGAGTTCGGGTACCTCACCCCACTCGAAACCCGAGCCAGACTGCAGCACGACTTCACCCCCGCAGCGTAAGCACCCGCTGTCCAGTTCCAAGGGGGAACTTCAGACTGACGCCGAGCGAGAGGATCAGCCGTGCTCGAACCCGACGACGAAACCGTGACCGACTGGTACGGCGTTCGCGCCAACCGAGAACGGCCACCGGGAACACGAGACGCGCTGACCCTTGACGCCGAAGTCCGGCGGGGACACCTGTTCCAAGACACCCCCCGCCTTGTCGTGGAGTGGGACGGTAAGCAGTGGCAGCCGGTCGGGGTGGCCGATACCTACGCCGATGCCTACCCGATGATCGTTCGGAGAGGCGAGGACTTTGCCCCGCCACAGGCCGACACCCCCGTGGCACTGCTGCGCAAGGGAAACGGTCGGCACCGGAAGAACTAGGCAGATATCCTCCGGATAGGCGCGGCGTCTCCTGAAATTACGACCCCCGCCTTCGCTGCGCCCCGTTAGGCCCTGTCCCGCTGGTGATCCAGAAGGGGCGGGGCCTACTGCTCCCCGCGGCTCTCAAGGTCGGTGACGTAGCTGCCCATGCCGAACTCGGTCCGAACCAGCTTCCGGGCCCGAAGCTCTGCCGTAACCTTCCCCGCGGTCACCTTGGACACCCCGAACTCCGCCATGATCTCCGGAACGGTGATCTTTCGGCCAGGCTTCCACCTCTCGCCCGTGATGCGCTCCGCCAGCGTCTCGGCGATCTGGGGCCACTTGGGGCGGGTCGGGTCGAGGTCATCCATGTTGCAACGGTAGCGGGCTGTATGCGGCTGCACCCGCCTACTAGAGCCTGTAGGCGCCTATAGACAGGTATAGGCTGGTCCAGTATTTTCAAGGAAAACAGAGACCCCCAGCAGCCTGGCCGGGCTACCGGGGGTACAGCCGAACAGCTTTCGAGGAGCTGCCGACATGCGTCACCTTATCGCCAGTGTCCTACGGGCCGCCCTGCACCTTGTCCTGCCGGCCCGCGGACAGCACCGCGCCGCGCCGACTAGCCCTGAGACCATCCGGATCAAGCTCGCCGGGCAGCGACTCGCACCGCGGGCAGAGCGAGAGAACCCGTTCCTGGGGCCCCTTGTCCGTCCCTACATCGACCGGGAAGCCTGGTTGGTCGAGTTGGACGAGATGCAGCGAAAGTACGAGGAGGGGGAGCAGCAGCGCGTACGGCGCGAAGCTCTTCGGGCAGTCGTGATGGGGCTTCCGGACCCCGGATACACCTACCCTGGTGCACACGCCCTCGCCGGGGCGGTGGCGTGATGGCTCGGAAGTTCATCAAGACTCTGGAAAGCGGCGTGCGCGTCGGCAACACGCGCGGCCTGATGCAGTCCCAGCGGGACGGCTGGACCCTCATGGGCGGCCCGTATCAGTACGTGACCTACGCGCCCCGAACGAAGAACGACCCCCGCCCGTGGACCGACGGCACGTTCCGATACCGAGCGCTGGACTGTTGGGCCGTTGCGCCGACCGCTCCGCAGATCCCCGCCGAGTAGTACCCCCTCGGCCCCGTCCGTGACCGATCCGGGCGGGGCCCTCTCGGCTCTATCGCAGAACCCCTAAGACCGCCTCTCCGGAGACCCGGAAGGCAACGAATTCTGCCTCCTGCGCACCCGGCTCCGCCCGCTCTGATCCCTCCGCCCCCTCGTCCCGGGGCTCCCCGCCCGGCCGAAGAGCGGTGCCCGCCCGATCGGGTGAGCGGCCGTCGGTTCCGGGCCGACCGTCGGTGGTCGCCGCTACCGTCCACAGGATGAGCGACATCACCGACCTGTCCGGGCCGACCGCCGCCGCCCTCGACGAAGTGGTCACCGGCACGCACCGGTTGTACCCCGACCCCGGCCCCCACCCGACGCTGGACGGCGACCCGATCAGCTACGTGTCCGCCCCCCTGTGGGACGCACTGACCGTCATGGCCGCGGGCCTCGATCCGGTCGCGACCGCCGCCGACCCCGGCGGCACCGCCTGCGACGCACTCCGGCTGATCGTGGCCGCCGCCCAGGACACCGCCGACCCGGACGAACCGGCCGGCCGCCTCTACATCACCCCCAGCGTGGTCGAACTCGGCCGCCGCCCCGTCTGGCTGCTGCGCCCCGCCCCGCGCGGACCGATCACGGCGGGCTTCCCCGCCGACCACTGAGCGGGCGGCGGGGAGCGGCGAACGAGCGGGCGGCGGGGAAGGCGGCGAACGAGCGGGGCGAACTCCCCCGCGCCGGCCGGGCGGGGCGTGAGGCGGGCGGTGGTGTGGTGCCGCCCGGCCGGGGCGCCGGGCTGGCAGGATGGGGCGCATGGAACGTGTGCTTGGAATCGGTGGATACTTCCTGCGGGCCGCCGACCCCGCCTCCCTGGGTGCCTGGTACCGCGACTGTCTGGGCCTGGACGCCGACGAGAACGGTCTGTGGCGTCAGGAGACCGGTCCGACGGTCTTCGCGACGTTCGAGTCCGGGACCGACTACTTCGGTTCCCTCGCGCAGCAGAGCATGCTCAACTTCCGGGTCGGCGACCTGGACGCGATGCTCGCGCAACTGCGGGCGAAGGGGGCGGACGTGGCCGGGGAGACGCAGGAGATGGCGGGGGTCGGCCGGTTCGGCTGGGTCACCGATCCCGAGGGCAACCGGATCGAGCTCTGGCAGCCCGCCTGACCCGACCCGCGGCTCAAATCCGACATCCCTCCGCAAGGGGTCTCAAAGCCGGTCTTGCCGGTGTTGCACGTTCACCCGGCCGTGAGAGGCTCTCAGCCATGCCCACGGTCAACTCCCGTTTCAGCGTCCTCTCACCGGACTTCGCCGCCGACCCGTACCCGTACTTCGCGGGGCTGCGGGAGTACGCGCCGGTGCACTACGAATCCGGGATCGACAGCTACTTCCTGTCCCGCCGGCACGACGTGCTGCGGGTGCTGACCGACCATGAGACGTTCTCCACCGAGATGCTCCAGGTACGGGCCGAGCCGGTGATGCGCGGTCGGGTCCTCGCCCAGATGACCGGCGCCGAGCACACGGCGAAGCGCAAGATCGTCGTCCGGGGCTTCACCGGGCAGGCCCTCCAGGACCTGATCCCCGCCATCCGCACCAACGCCGCCGAACTCCTCGCGCCGTTCCTCCCCCGAGGCCGGATGGACCTCGTGAACGACTTCGGCAAGCCCCTCGCGGTGCTCGTGACGCTCGACGTCCTCGGGCTGGACCGCCGGGACTGGCGGCAGATCGCGGCCTGGCACAGCGGGGTCGCCGAGTTCATCACCGCCATCACCCTCACCCCCGAGCGCCGCGCGCACTGCCTGGACTGCGCCGAGCAGTTGGAGGCGTACCTCGTCCCCGTCATCGAGCAGCGGCGGCGCCGTCCGGGCGACGACCTCATATCGAGGCTGTGCACCGCCGAGTTCGACGGCGTCGCCATGAGCAACCGCGACGTCACCGCGCTGATCGTCAACGTCCTGGCCGCCGCCACCGAGCCCGCCGACAAGACCCTCGCCCTGCTGTTCAAGCACCTGATCGACCACCCCGAGCAACTGGCGGAGGTGCGCCGCGACCCGTCCCTGCTGCCCGCCGCGATCGCCGAGACGCTGCGGTACACCCCGCCGGTGCAGCTCATCCCCCGTCAGGCGGAGTCGGACACCGAGTTCGCCGGCACGACCGTCCCGGCGGGCGCCACGCTGTTCTGCATGATCGGGTCGGCCAACCGGGACCCCGAGGCGTTCACGGCCCCCGACACCTTCGACATCCACCGCCCGGACCTGGGCACCGCCCGCTCCTTCACCGCGGCCGCGCAGCACCTCGCCTTCGGCACCGGGCTCCACCAGTGCGTCGGTGCGGCGTTCGCCCGGGCGGAGATCGAGACCGTCGCCGCGATGCTCCTTCCGCTGCTCGACCAGGTCCGCTTCAGCCCCGGTTCCGCCTACCGGGAGTCCGGGCTGTACACCCGCGGCCCCGCCTCGCTGTGCCTGGACTTCACGCCCGTCGACGGGGGTGCGGCCCGGCCGTGATCCGGCCGCCGCCGGGGGCTGCGGCTGGGCCGGGCGGGTGGGGTCCGGTGGTGTTCTGGTGCGGTACCGGCGCGGTGGCGGGTGCTGAGGGCCGGTGGCGGCGGGAGGCTGGTGACCCGGTGGCGGCCAGGAGAGCGGGAGGGCGTGTGAGTGCGCCCAGTGGAGGTGTCCGGGGGCCGGGGGCCGCGGGCGGGCAGCGGGGGGCCGCCGATCCCGGTGTGCTGGGGACCGCGCTGGCGGCGTACTCGCTGGTGGTGGGTCTGTGCGTGGCGCTGGCGGTGGCTCCGGCGCTCCAGCGCTGGGACTGGCTGTTCCCCATGCCGGCCACCCGGCACGGCTGCGTGGAGGCCGGCCGCTACGAGGTTCTGCGCACGCAGGCCGCGCTGGGGGCGGCGCTGCTGGTGGGCCTGGGGTCGTGATGGTGGGCCCGGTCCCGGGCGCGGCGCGCCGCAACGGCACCGGGGTGAGCAGGGCCTGATGTGCCGTCCGGAACACCGCGGCCGGTGGCTACCGGTCCGGCAGCGCCTCGCGCATCGCCTTGGCGGTGGTGGCCGGGTCGTAGCCGTCGGGGACGCCCGGGACCAGGATGACGTCGCCCGCGATGTGCCGCGAACGCAGGGGGGCGATGTCCCGGTAGGCCGGCGAGTCCCACCACGCCCGGGCCTCGTCGATCCCCGGGAAGGCGATGACGACGACGTGTCCGGGCCAGCTGCCCTCCTTCACCTCGTGCTGCGCGGCGTGCACCAGGAAGCGTCCGCCGTGGGGCTCGAAGGTGGCGGTGATCCGCTCGACGTACTCGGCGATCTCGGGGTGCGGGGCGGCCTCGCACAGGTGGGCGATGGCGTAGGCGGGCATGGTGTCCTCCGGTCGGGTGCGGTTCGGCAGTGCGTCGATCGTCGCAGCCCGCCCGGGCGGGGTCCATGACCTCGGAGGTCATGGACCCCGCCCGGCGCGGCTACCGCAGCCGGGCGTCGGCGGCGAGCGACTCGACCAGTTCCGCGATGCGGTGCTCGGCGAGACCTCGGGAGGCGAACCAGGCGCCGACGTTGCGAACGTCCCGCTCCAGGAAGGACCGGCCGCGCGGGTTGGCGATGACGTCCACGATCTGCGGGACGTCGATGATCACCAGCCGCCCGCGGTCGACCAGGATGTTGTACGCCGACAGGTCGCCGTGCGCGTAGCCGTCGACGGCGAGCAGGGACAGGCTGCGGCCCAGCTGCTCCCACAGGTCCTCGATGTCGGCGTCCTCGGAACGGAGTTGGGCGAGCCGGGGCGCGGCCTTGCCACCCGCGTCGCCGACGAACTCCATCAGGATCTCGGTCCCGGTGATCTGCACCGGGTACGGCACGGCCACCCCGGCCGACCAGAGCCGGCACAGCGCGGCGAACTCGGCCGCCGCCCACTGCCCGGAGATCGCCTCCTTGCCGAACGCGGTGCGCTTGGCCATCGCCCGGCTGACCCGGGACTCCTTGTGCTGACGGCCCTCCAGGTACCCGGAGTCGCGGTGGAACATCCGGTGCCGGCCGTCCCGGTAGCGCTTGGCGGCCATCAGGGTGCGCCGCTCGGTGCCCGGGACGCCGCGCTCCAGCAGGAAGACGTCGGCCTCCTTGCCGGTCTTGACGATCCCGAGCTCGGTGTCCACGGCCGCCAGCTCGGTCACCACCCAGGCGGGACGCGGCTCGGGCCCCTTCTCGGTGGGCGTGGACCGGTCCCAGGTGGACCAGCGGTCCCCCTCGGCGGGACCGTCGGGCGAGGCGGGGACGGCGGATGCGGACGGGTCGAGGTCGTCGGAGCCCTCCGGGGACCCGACCGCCCCGGAGGGGAGGTACTCGGGCTCGAAGTCGTCGAACCGGTCGGACCGGCGGCCACGCCGGGACCCGCCCCTGGGGCGGATACGGGAGAAGGAATCGCTGTCGGCAAAGCGCTCACGCACTGCGGTGGCTCCTGAGGAGTGGCCCACCGGGGCGCGTGCGGTGCGACGCGCTGTCAGCCGGTGGGGAGAGGACGTACGAGGAGGGCGTATGGCGCGCACACGAAGGCGCGCCGCGACACGGCGGCAACCATCCGGACACACCTCCTCGACGTCTGGTCCTCGCCCGGCACGGGCGGGAACGGGACCACCCTAGCCGCCACCCCTCCCGGCGCAACCGGTTTTCCCGCGCACCCGCGCACCCGCCCCGCCTCCCACTCCGCCGGGCCGACGGCCTACTCGGCGCCGCCGATACCCGGGGCGAGGAACCGCCGGTGCAGCGGGGCGAAGGCGACCTGGGGCGCACCGGCGATCCCGGCCTTCGCGACCGCCGGTGCCAGCCGCTCCGCGAGGAAGGACTCGAACGCCTGCTGGGATTCCCACACGTCGGTCACGTGCAGGCCCTCGCCGTCGAACCAGGCCACGTGGACCTGGCCGCCGGCGGCCGGGACCTGCTCCCAGTCGACGGCGTCCCGCACCACGTCGTACTGGTCGGGCGTGACTCCGGCCCACTGCATCGACATCACCACGGCCATGCTCAAGTCCCCTCTGTTCGGTATCGGCACACCGGTCGCCCACCAGCCAACATCCCGGGCCCGCGCCCCGCATCCCCGCGAGGGTCGGTCGGGCCACCGGGCGCGGACGGCCGGGGCCGGCCAGGACCGGCCCCGGGGCCCGTCCCGCAACGGGCCCGTCCATCGTCCCGCCGGGCCGGCCCCGCCAGCAGAGCGCGCGGAGGCGCGGCAAAGGCGGCGACCGCCCCGAACGCCCGGTACACGGTCCGATGACCGCTGGCCGGGCGCCGCCGTACGGATGAAACGGGCCGCCCGCCGCCCCCGGTGCGGGGCGTGGCGGGCGGCCGCTCGGCATGGTGGGACGGACCGACCGACCCCGCACGTCCCAGGAGGCCATCATGCTCGGCACCGACTTCCGTACCGGATCGCCCAACTGGCTCGACCTCGGCAGCCCCGACACCGCGGCGGCGGCCGCCTTCTACGGCCGGGTCTTCGGCTGGGAGTTCGTCTCCGCCGGTCCGGAGGCCGGTGGCTACGGCTTCTTCCGGGTCCAGGACCGGACGGTGGCCGCGCTGGGCCCGCTCACCGAGGAGGGGGCGACGTCCGCGTGGATGGTCCACTTCCAGAGCCCCGACGTGCAGGCCACCACGGCCTCCGTCCGGGCGGGCGGCGGTGCGGTGCGGATGGAGCCCATGGACGTGATGGGCGAGGGCGTACTGGCCCAGTTCACCGACCCGCAGGGCGCCGAGTTCGCCTGCTGGCAGCCCGGCCGGACGCCCGGACTGGGGCTGGCCTCCGCCGAGAACTCGCTGCTGTGGGTGGAGCTGCACGTGCCGGATCCGGTGGCGGCGATCGCCTTCTACGCCTCGCTCTTCGGGTGGCGGCACGCCGAGATGGAGGCCCCCGGGATGCTGTACCGGGTGCTCAGCGTCGCGGACGGCGACCAGCAGGACGGCTCCTTCGGCGGGGTCGCTCCCCAGGGCGACGGGGCGGGCGCCGGGTCGAACGAGGTGCCGCGGTGGGTCCCGTACTTCAACGTGGCGGACGTGGACGCCACCGTCACCGCGATCGAGGGCGCCGGCGGGCGGGTGCTGATGCCGGCGGCGGACGTGCCGCAGGTCGGCCGGATCGCGTGGGCCGCGGACCCGGCCGGCGCGGTGTTCGCCCTGCTGAAGCCGGACCCGCAGATGTGACGGGACGGCCGGCGCCGCGGCCCGCTCGGGCGTTCACGCACCAGGTGCTGGTCGCCGCGGCGACGGCGCTCGACGCGCAGCTCGACGAGGCCGGGGGCGGGGGCGGGTGAGCCGGTCAGGGGCCGTCGGCCAGCCGGAAGGCCAGGCAGACCACGGCGGTGTCGGCCCCGACCGGGCTGCCCAGGAGCCGCCAGTAGCGGCGGTGTCCAGCGTCCCACTCCTCCCGTGAGGCGAAGCCCTCGCCCTCGGCCCGGGCATGCTCCCAGGTCACCTCGCCGAACGGTGTGACCTCCACCCCGGTGATCTCGATGACGGCGACGAACCGCCCGCCGTCGTCCACCAGAGCGCCAGCCGCTCGCCGAGGTGCTCCAGTTCCTCGCCCTCCTCGGCGTAGTCCGCCAGCAGGCCGGTGGTGGCGGTCTTCTCGCCGCTCAGCACCAGGGCGTTCAGCTCCGCCCGCATCCCGCCCGGGGTGCCGAGCTCCATCGAGCGCATTCCGTTGACCCGCGGCCACATCCCGCCATCGCCTCCTCGGACACCGCCGACGGCCTGCGCGTCCTCCCCCGACGATAGGAGCACCGGTGTCCGCACGACCGCCCGCACCACCGGTGACCGGGGGCTCGGCGCGTCCGACCCGCCGCCGAGCGGCTACGGCAGGGCGCAGCCGTCCGGGCCGCAGGACTCCGCGGTGGTGTCGGCGCCGGTGAGCAGGGGCACGGGGACGCGGCTGTCCCAGGCCTGTTCCAGTGCGGCGGTGAAGGTGGCCGGCGGCTGGGCGCCGGAGACCCCGAGGCGGCGGTCGAAGACGAAGAAGGGTACGCCGGTGGCGCCCATCGCGCTCGCGGTCGCCTCGTCCTCGCGGACGGCGTCCGCGTAGGCGGTGCGGTCGGCCAGGACGTGTGCGGCCGCTCCGGCGTCGAGGCCGGCCTCGACGGCCAGCTCCAGCAGGCGCCCGGGGGCGAACGCGGACCGCTCGTCGGCGAAGTTGGCCCGGTAGAGGACGTCGAGCAGTTGCGCCCGGCGTCCGTGCTCCTCGGCGAAGTGCAGCAGGCGGTGCATGTCGAAGGAGTTCGCGGCGTCCCGTCCCTCGGTGCGGTAGGTGAGGCCCTCGTCGCGGGCACTGGCGGCGATGCCCTGCTCGGCGGCCTCGGCGCGGTCGAGCCCGATGCCGTACTTGGCGGCGATCAGCGGGACCACCGGGCGCGCCTCGGCCGGCGCGGTGGGGTCGAGCTCGAAGGAGCGGTGGACGATCTCCACGTCCTCCCGGTGGGGGAACCGTTCGAGGGCCTTCTCGAACCGTGCCTTGCCGATGTAGCACCACGGGCAGTTGATGTCGCTCCAGATCTCGACGCGCACGGCGCTGCTCCTGTCCTCGGTCGGGCGGGGACTTCCCGCTCCGCTCGACGTCCAGCATCCGTGATGCGTTAAATATTTCCCGTACTGAAGCAATAGCGGGCGACGGACGGGCCGGGCGGCCCGGGCTCAGCAGCCGGGGCCGGAGTGCCAGCCGGAGCTCCAGTTCACGATCTGCTGGTTGTCGAGGTTGAACATCGTGACGTGCTCGTTGACGCAGGCGTCCACCCCGTCGACGCTGACCGGTCCGGCGTAGGTGGTGAAGCCGCCGTGGTCGAAGCCGCCGTGCACACCCCGGTTGTTGACGATCGAGATCTGGGTCTCGGACCTGATCCCCGCGAACTCGGTCTTGACCACCACCGAGCAGTTCTGCGACCCGTTCCAGTAGTCGTAGACCCAGCCGGCCTCGTTCCCGCCGTAGTCGGTGACCTTCCCGGACCACGAGAGGTTCCCCGTGCAGCCGTACCCGCCGGCGTGCGCCGCCGGGGCGGCCACCAGCGTGCTCATCGCCACCAGGCCGGCCACCGACAGGGCCGCCCCCGTCCTGCCTGCGCGTGCGGTCATGTCCGCTCCCCCGTCGTGGAGTTGATCGATCGTCGGGCGATCCTATCCACCACCCGTCCCCGGGGACCGACCGGGATCGGGACGTCGGCGACCGGAACGGGATCCCCGCTGCGGACCGGCCGCCGGACTCCCGGGGTCAGGCCGCGAAGCCGCCGTCGACGGCGATCTCGGCTGCCGTGATGTAGCGGCCCCTCGGCTCCGCAGAGGTGGGCGACGGTGGCGGCGACGTCCGCTGCGCGGCCGAAGGCGCCGAGGGCCGTCAGGGAGGCCTGGAGTTCGGCGGCGGGGCCGTCGGCGGGGTTCAGGTCGGTGTCGATCGGGCCCGGGTGGACCACGTTGACGGTGATGCCGCGGGGGCCGAGTTCGCGGGCCAGCGCCTTGGTGAGTCCGATCGTCGCGGCCTTGCTGGCGCTGTAGAGCGAGGCGCCGGGGAAGGCGACGCGCTTGGCGATGCAACTGCCGACGGTGATGATCCGGCCGTCGGCGGCCAGGTGGGCGGAGGCGGCCTGGGCGAACAGGAACGGCGCCCGGACGTTCACCTCCAGGACCCGGTCGACGTCGTCCAGGGCGATGTCCCCGATCGGGCCGAGGACGCCGATCCCCGCGTTGTTCACCAGGATGTCCAGGCGCCCGAAGCGCTCGGCCGCCGCCTCCACAACGGTCCGGACGGCCTGCGGGTCGGCACTGTCCGCCCGGACCGCCCAGCCGCGCCGGCCCATCGCGCCGATCCTGTCGGCGACCGCTCCGGCCCGTTCGACGTCCTCCCGGTAGGTCAGGACGACGTCGGCGCCCTCCTCGGCCAGCCGCAGGGCCACGGCCTCGCCGATCCCCCTGCTGCCGCCGGTCACCAGGGCCACCCTGCCGTCGAGCTTCGCCGTGCCGGGGGTGGTCGTGGTCAGCGTCGTCATGATGCTCGAACTCCTCTTCTCGGTCTCGGACATGACTCGATCCTCGGCCCGCGGGAGGTGCGGGTCCGGCGGTATTCGGACGTCGTGCTCACCGTTCAACCATTCGCCGGGATCAGGACTTGAGGCGGTACTGCAACGGCGACAGCCCGATCGTCCGCCGAAAGGCCCGCCGCATGGCCTCCGGCGTGGGGTATCCGGCCTGGCGGGCGACGTGTTCGACGGGGGCGGGGGTGTCGTCCAGGAGGCGGCGTGCGGTCTCCAGTCGGATGCGGTCGACGTAGCGGCCCGGCGGGGTGCCGGTCTCGGCGGTGAAGGCGCGACTGAAGTGGCGCGGCGACAGGCCCGCGCGCCGGGCGAGGGCCGGGACGCTCAGGTCGGCGTCGGGGTGTTCGGCGATCCACCGCTGCACCGTGCGCAGGCCGGGGCGCCGGGCGGGCCGGCCGCGCGGCCGCACGGTGAACTGCTGCTGGCTGCCGTGCCGTTGGGCGGAGACCAGCAGGTGACGGGCGATCAGGACGGCAGCTTCGCGGCCGAGGTCGTCCTCGACGAGCGCCAGTGCCAGGTCGATGCCGCCGGCGGCGCCGGCCGAGGTGGACACCCGGCCGTCGCGGACGACGGTCGGCTCGGTCTCCACCCGCACGTCCGGGTGGCGGGCGGCGAGTTCGGCGGTGCGGCGCCAGTGGGTGGTGGCGCGGCGCCCGCGCAGCAGGCGGGCCTCGGCGAGGCTGAAGGCCCCCGTACCGACCGCCACCACGCGCCGGCAGCGCCGGACGGCACCGGACGCCAGCCAGGCGACCACGTCCGGATCGAGGACGGTGCCGCCGTGCGGCGTGGTGGCGCCGCCGGGGACGACCAGCGTGTGCGGCGGCTCGGCGGCATACAGGTCGAGGTCGGGAAGGAGGGTCAGGCCGCCGGACGTCCGGACCGGGCGGCCGGCCGGACCGGCGGTCCGCACCAGGTAGGCCGGGCCGCCGGGGCTCGCGGGGAACCTGCGCGCCGCCCAGGCGTTCGCCTCGGTGAACACCTCCAGGGGCCCGACCACGTTCAGGGCCACGACCCCGTCGAACAGCACGACCAGCACCTCGCGCGTTCCCACACCCTCCACTGTCCGGCCCGCCCGGGAGGGCCGCAAATGCGCCCACCCCTCCTTTCGTGCCACCGCCGGGCCGGCTCCGGCACACCCGGAACGGGCGTTTCGGTCACGCAGGGGAGCGGGGCGACTACCCGGGAGGACCGTCCCGGGCCCGGGAGCGCGGGGCCGCGAGGGCCGGCGGCGGTCCGGCACAGCGTCCGGTGGCTACTCATTGTGCTTTCCCAGGGCCCGAGTTGACGCTGCTACGAGCCGTTCGCCCGGATGCGGCCCGCAGACGCTGCCCCTAGCGTGAGTCGCGGGGCACCGTCGGACCCGGCGGTGACGTCCTGAAGGAGGAGGCGTTCTGACAATGGCGACCCAGGAAGTGCTGCGTTCCTCGGTGACGCACCGCGCGACCGCACAGGAACGGCTCGCGGCCACCGCGCTGATGACGGAACACGAGACGGCGGTCAGCGACCCGCCGGTGTTCTGCCCGCAGGCGCTCGGTGCCGGCGTGTTGCTGCTCGGCCTGCTGCTCTCCCCGAAGGTCCCCAAGGAGCGGCCGCCGCGATAGGGGTGTCGTCGACGACGATCCCCCGGGCCGCGAGGCCGACCGACGCCCGAGCCGTCGCGCTCCACGGCGGCCACGAGTGAAGGATCTTCCCATGCCGTTCACGGACACCGCGCTGCAGGACGAGTTCACCGCAGCGGTCGAGTGGGTGGCGGACCGAGTCCTCGGCGCCCTGACCGGCGCCGGGGGCATCGGTGTGCCCGGCGACGCACTCGGCACCGACCACCACCCGCACGTTCCCGCGGCGCCGGCCACCGCCGCCGCGCTGCGCGTCATCGGCCCCGACCTGTTCGCGCCGGAGCTGCTCGCCGGGAAACCCCTCGACACCTCCACCGCCGCCGCACTGGCCGCCGCCGGGCACGCCTTCGACGCGTTCCGGCCCCCCGGGGACGGCCGCGAGGAGCTGGTGGTCGGCTGGCGGGACTGGGCCGGCGCCGAACTCCTCCACGCCGCAGGCCGGGACGACGTCCCGGTGCACCGCCCCGCGGCCCTTCCGTGGGGCCGGGACGACAACCCTCCCGGCGGGCCCGGGGACTGGCCCGCGTGGTCGGTCCCGATGTCGCAACTGAGCTGCCTCGCACTGCCCGGACTCGACAGTGCGGTCCACGAGTCGGCCCGGCGCTCGCCGCTCGCGCTGGCCCGCGGCACCACCCGCTCGCTGCTGCGCCGCGACCACCGGGTGGCCGCCCGGCTGGTCCGCTGGCTGGCCTGGGTGCAGACGACCGGCACGCCCGTCCCGATCGAGGTCGCACCGGTGGTGCGCCACCTCGCCCTCGTCGGCGGCGGCGGCTCCCGCACCGCGCTCGACCTGGAGATCGCCCGCCGCCTGCTGGCCGAGGAGCCGTCCCCATGACCACCACCGCGACCGACACCGCCACCCTCGCCACCGCCCACACCGTCGCGGCCGCCTCGCTGGCCTGGCTGCACGGTCAGCACCGCCAGGGACGCGGCGCGCTGCCCGCCGACACCGGCATCGAGCTGAACGACCCCGACGGCGCCTACAAGCCGCTCGGCGAGTACGCGCTCGCCGCCTCGCTGGTGCTCCGCGAACGGGTCTCGGGTGCCGCGGAGACCCGCCTGGCGGCCGACCTGCTGGCGGAGGCCTGGCGGCAACTGCGCCACGGCGACCTGCTGTTCGACCGCCAGCTGCGGCACCTCCTGCTCACCGACCCGCTGGAGACGTACTCGCACTTCGTCCGGGGCGGCTACCGCCACCCCCCGCTCGACGAGCTGCTGGTCGAGCTGAGCCGGCTGCGCGCCCCGCACGCCGTGGAGATGTACCCCAACCGCCGGCTGGCGGTCGCCAACGCCCGCCGCGTCGTCGGCCTCGACCACCGGCCGGACTGGACGGCCCTGTGCGCGGCGACCTGGCTGGGGGCGAGGCCCGAACCGTGGGCGATCGACTGGACGACCGCGTACGACCTGACCCACACCGTCTTCCACCTCACCGACTGGGGCGCCCGTCCCGACGGTCTGCCGGGGCCGCTCGCGGCCTACCTGCGCGACTGGCTGCCGGTCTGGCTGGACGTCTGGCTGGAGGTCGGCCAGTGGGACCTGGTCGGTGAACTCCTCATCGTCGACGCCTGCCTGGCCGAACCGGCCGGTACCGGTGACGCCTGGCCGCGACTGGCCGGGGCGCAGCGCCCGGACGGTCTCCTCCCCCGGGACGCCGAACCCGTCGACGACGGCGACCCGGACACCACCTTCAAGAACCACGAGCACACCGCGGTGGTGGCGGCCGTCGCCGGCACCCTCACCCTGGCCCGCGCACTCGGAGCGGGCCGTGCGGCCGCGGCCTGAACAGCCCTTCGCGGGGCGGGTGGTGGCGGATCCGGCAGTGACGGACCCGGCCGCCGAGGGCTTGGACGCCGTCTCCCGGCGGGCCCGTACCGCCCTGGTCGGCTGCCTGGCACCGCGCTCCGCCCTGTCGCTCGCCCTGGTCGGCCGGGAGGGCGTGGCCCTGCGGACGCACGGCCGCACCGCGCAGGCGGCGGGCCCGCCGGTCACCCCGGAGACCCCGTTCGAGGTCGGGTCGGTGAGCAAGGTCTTCACGGCGCTGCTGTTCGCCGACGCCGTCGCGCGCGGTGAACTCGCCCACCGGGACCCGATCGACGCGCTGCTCGCGCCCCGGCACCGCCCGGACCTGTCCCACGGCGGTCCGATCACCCTGCTGCACCTGGCCACCCACACCTCGGGGCTGCCGCGGCTGCCGCCCGGCCTGCTGCGCAGCGCGCTGCCCCACTGGGCGAGCAACCCGTACGAGGCTTTCTCCGCAGAGCAGTTGACGGCCGCGCTCGGCCGTACCCGGGTCCGCGGCCGTCCAGGGGGCCGCCTACGGTACTCCAACTTCGGTGTCGGGCTGCTGGGCCGACTGCTGGCGGACGCGGCCGGGACCGACTACCCCGCCCTGCTGGCCGAGCGGATCGCCGGGCCGCTCCGGCTCACCGGGACCGGCTGCGCGGCGGGACCGCCGTCCCGGGCCGTGGGCCACGCCCACGGCCGGGACCTGCCGCCGTGGCGGATCCCGGGGATGCCGGGTGCGGGGGCCGTCCGCGCCACCGGCCATGACCTGGCGGTCCTCCTGCGGGCCCACCTCACGGCGGGCGGCGATCCGTCCCCGGACCTCTCCGTGCTGGGCGCGGCGCTGCGGGACGTGCAGCGGCCGAGGCTCACCGTGCCGCACGGCACCGACCGGCTGGCGCTGGTCTGGAACGTGCGCCGGTGCGGTGAGGGCGATCTGCTCTTCCACTCCGGTGCGACGCGCGGATTCACCGCCTTCCTCGGCTTCGCCCCGCACGCCGGGGTCGGGCTCGCCGCGCTGACCAACCAGCCGCCCGCGCTGAACGGCCGGTTCGTGCAGGCCGCCTACGAGCAGCTGCGCGCCCTGGCCGGCTGACCCGCCGCCGGTCAACGGAGGTGTCAGCAGGAGGAGTTCGCCGAAGGTTCAGCGGGTTCTCGGCTCCGACGCGGGTCAGCTTCTCCGGGGTGCGGACGCAGGACGAGCCGGGAGCCGCTGCGGTACGGCCGGGCGGGGCGTCAGGACGGCGGGTCGAGGCACTCCTCGGCCATCGCGCCGCCGAAGGCGTGACGGGCGTGGAGGTGCATCCGGGCGCCGTAGCGGTGGTCCGCGGCGAGGGCCGAGTAGCCGGAGCCCCGGCGGGTGATCAGGCCGGCCGTGTCGGCGAGGTAGACGTCGAAGCCGGGGTACATCAGCTCGATGCAGGGCAGGTCGTCGATGTCGAGGGCGAAGACCGGGTACTCGCCGTGCCCGTCGGGCGCTCCGACGGCGAGCACCCGGCGGGAGTCGGAGCCGCCGGGGAGCAGGAAGCACTCGGGGAACCGCCCCGACAGGGCGTCGTAGACCGCTCCCCAGCCGTCGCCGTACTCCGCCCGGGCCAGTTCGCCGAGCGGGCGGGGGGTCAGCTCGAAGCCCGGGTCGGCCCCGGTCGCGCCGGTGGGCCGGTCGGCATACCAGGTGGTGGGCCCGAACCAGCCGAAGCGGCGCAGCAGGCTGGTGTCGTAGGCGAGCCATCGGCGCAGGCTCGGCGACAGTGGCCGTCCGCCGGGGAGGGCGGCGGTGGCCAGGAGGTCGGCCGGGAACGGCGTCCGCTCACCGCCGACCCACGGCCCCGCGGCCTCGTTGTAGTCGAGGACGAGGCGGTGGGGGTCGGCGTCGACCGCGGCGATGGCTCGCTCGGTGAGGGCGAGGCCGTGGTCGGGCGACGGGGTGGCGGGCTGGTCCACGGATCCGGGTGTCCTTGCTCGAACGAGCCCGGCTCGGGGCGGCGGGCGGCCGGCCGCCGGTGCGGCGGTCGGCACGACCTTACGGGCCGGCGCCGACAGTGGGTCTGCGCCGGCGGGGGACGGGCTGCGGTCGGGGTGGCGGGCGGGTCAGTTGACGTGGACCGCGGGGCTGCCGGGCTGGGTGCTGTCGGTGACGGCGCCGTAGGTGGCGGAGAAGTAGCCGTCGGCGGGGCAGAGCAGGGAGCCGCCGCTCTTGGCGAAGTGCTCGTTGCGGAACGCCAGGCTGTGGGCTGTGTTGTCGGCGTTCCCGGTGAACGCGCCGCTGAGCTGGTAGGTGCAGGTGAGGGTGCCGAACCAGCTGTTGAGCACGGCGGTGGCCTGGATCGGCCCGGTGGCTGCGCCGGTGAGGGTGACCGGGAGTCCGGCGGCGTCGTCGACGGCGATGCCGTAGGGGAGGTTGCCGACCGTCAGGCTGCGGACGGAGGTGACCCCGGTGACGTTGCTGGTGCAGGAGCCGAAGGTCAGCGCGGTCAGGGAGGCGGTCGCCGTGGCGGGTGCCACCGGGTTGCTCTGCACCGTGGCCGCGAGCTGGGAGACGGCGCAGGTGACGCCGGTCGTGCTGTTCGCGGCCGAGAAGAAGGTGGCGCGGGTGGTCGCGGCGAGCGGCGCGGCGAGCACGTCGCCCACTGCGACGGCGGTGCCACCGGCGCCGCCGGTGGTCAGGACCGGGGTGGCGGCCGGGTGCGGTGTCGCGGATGCGGGGACCGCGCCGAGCGCGAGCGCGGCGCCGAGGGTGACGGTGGCGGCGAGGTGGCGGTGCATGCGCATGGGAAAGCCTCTTCCTCGGTGAGGGGGGATCGAGAAGGTGAACTTTCGCTGCTCCCGCACGGTGGGGGAATCGGGGAGCTGAACTACGTTGTAGAGCCGTGTCCATGCACCGTCAAGACGATGGGCCGAACTTGCTGACAATTCGTCAGCAAGAACGGGAGGGCCCGGGCGGCCGCTCCGGCGGCGTTCCGGGTGTCCGACCCCCGTTCGCCACTCCCCCGGGCTGGGGCAGAATGACTCCGCCGGGACGCCCGAGCCGATCACCGGCACCGGGCCGGCAGGCCCCCACCAGGGCGGCCGGGGCGACGGAGGCGACGGCGTGGTGCAGTGGCAGGGCATCGACTTCACCGTGGACGGCCGCGAGCCGGCGACCGCCGAGGAGTACTACCGGATCGGGCTGCACTGCTGGAACGGGACCCGGCAACGCGAGGCGGCCCCCTTCTTCCTGGCGACCGCGGCCGGCGCCGGCCACGAGGCGGCCGTCGAGCTCCTGGGACACATCGACTACGTGCAGGGGCGGTACGCGAGCGCGGTGCCGCGGCTCCGCCGGAGCACCGGGTCGCCGCGCGCCGCGTACTACCTCGGCACGCTGCACCAGCAGGGGTGCCCGCCGGCGGGCCTCGCGCAGTCCTTCGACGAGGCGGCCCGCTGGTACCGCGCCGCCGCCGAACTCGGCGAACCCGAAGCCATGCTCGCCCTGGGCGACCTGTACCTCGAACGGCTGCTGCCGCCCACCCGCAGCCCCGCCGAACACGCCCTGGAACACTTCCTGGCGGCCGCCGCCCGCAACCACCCCTACGGCCAGTACCGCGCGGCCGAGATCTACCGCACCCTCTACCAGGACGTCGAACGGGCGGCCGCGCTGTACCGCGCCTGCGCGGACAACCCGCTGACCCCGCGCCACGCGCTGGGATCGCTGATGACCCTGCAGAGCCAGGCCCAGCTGCGGGAGGCGGCCGCGGCCCGGACGGCCGGACTGCTGCGGCAGCGACGCGAGTCCGTCGATCCGGCGCGCGATCGGGGCGACTTCTTCTGAACCCCGGCCGGGCCCCGACGAACCGGGACGGGACGAGCCGGGCCAGGACGGGCCCTGGGGGGCCGGGCGCTCAGCCGCAGGCCAGCGTCCACAGGAACGCGGCGACCACCCGCAGCAGGTCCTCCGTCTCCTCGGCCTGGTCCTTCAGCGCCGGAGGTACCCGGGACAGCTCCCACTCCGCCGGGTCGGCGGGCTCGTGCGACCTGCCCTCCCACAGCCGCTCGACCTCCTCGGTACCGGCCCGCAGCGCCTCGCACGCCCGGGCCGCGGCCTCCAGGACCTCCGCCACCGGACCGGGGCGGCCGCCGTCGGCACACGACAGGGTCCCGGCGACCGCCGACAGCACCGGACCGAGGCGGACCAGTCGGGACGCCCGGCCGAGCCGGCCCGGTACCGGATCCGCCGGGGCCGCGGTGGTACTCCCCGGGGGATCCCGGTCCAGTCCGGTGCGCCGGCCGGCCGACCGGTCCTCGGCGGTGGGCCGCCAGGCCCCCGACGCGCGGAGGTCGTCCGCCCGCCGCATCGCCCGGCGGGCCCGGGTGAGGGACTCCGTCCAGTCCCCGTGCTCCCAGTCGGGCGTCGCCCGCAGCTCCCGGACCCGGTAGCCGAGGGTCGGCGCCGACCCGGGGGGCCGGTGCCGCGGGGTGCCGTCCGCGAGGTGGGCCCGCACCACCCGTCCGGCTTCGGTCGGCGACTCGGCAGCGTCGTACCGCGCGGCGTCGGCCAGGGGGACGTCGTCGACCAGGGAGCCGCCCTCCCGGGCGGTCCGCCAGAGCAGCCGGGCCACCTCGGTGTTCAGGGCGCTGCGCCACGGCCACTTGGGACGGGCCCGCCGACCGATCTGCCGCTCGTCGTACCAGGCGACCAGCAGGTCCCCCTGGCGACAGGCCCGTTCCCAGGACGTGCAGCCGTACGCCGTCCCGTGCCGCGTCTCCCATGCACCCGTGTCCACGGGCACGAACCGTATCCCGGGCGGGCGGGCGTCAGACGCCGCCCTCCGCCTGCGCTGCGACGGCCTCGACGACCGCGGCCTCGACGGCGGCCTTGTCGAGGCCGAGACCGGTGAGCACGCCGGCACCGGCCTCCTGTTCCAGCAGGGCGAGCAGGATGTGCTCGGTGCCGACGTGCCGGTGGTCCTGCCGCAGCGCCTCCCGGAAGGTCAGCTCCAGCACCTTGCGGGCCGGCGCGTCGTACGGGATCAGGTCGGGCACCTCGGCGGCCGGCGGCGGGAGCACGGCGGTCACCGCGGCCCGGACGGCGTCGAGCGCGATGCCCCGGGCCTCGATCACCCGTGCGGCGACGGCCTGCGGTTCGGCGAGCAGTCCGAGCGCGAGGTGCGCGGTGCCGATCTCCTCGTTCCCGGCGGTGCGGGCCTCGTTCTGCGAGGTGACCACCACGTTGCGGGCCGGGACGGTGAAGCGGCCGAAACCCTGGCTCGGGTCGAGGTCGGAGGGCTCGCCCGGGTCCTTCGGCACGAAGCGCTTCTGCGCCGCCTGGCGGGTGACGCCCATGCTGCGGCCGATCTCGCTCCAGGACGCGCCGGAGCGGCGTGCCTGGTCCACGAAGTGGCCGATCAGGTGGTCGGCCAGCTCGCCGAGGTGGTCGGCGGCGATCACGGCGCCGGAGAGCTGGTCGAGCGCGTCGGGGTGGACCTTCTTGATGCCCGCGATCAGGTCGTCGAGGCGTACGGGGCCGGCCAACTGCAGGGATTCGTCCATGCGTCAACCGTAGGTTGACACCCCGAGTCGCGTCAACCCTCGGTTGACACCTGCTCCGCCGGGAACGCCCGCAGGTCGCCCGCCGCGGCGCGACGGCCTCCGCCTGGGCCAACAGGACCGGCACCCGGGCCGCTCGGCGCGGTCCGCCGGCGCGGCCACCGCCCGCTGCCAGCGCAGCCATGGCGTGGCACGGCTGAGGTCGGCCGCCGGATCCAGGCACGCGTGCGCCAGCTCCAGGAGCCCGCCCGAAGCCGGTCCACCGCCGCACGGACCCGCGTCGAGTGCAGCCGCACCCGGACCGCCTCGGGCGCGGCGACGGCGGCGACGGCGTCCAGCTCCGAGCGGGTGCGCGGTGGGCGGCCACCGTGGCGTCGATGCGCTCCCGCCCGGGCCAGGACCACTCGGGGCGCAAGGCCCACCGCCACGCGCGCCCCGCAGATCTCACAGACCTCATGGACCTCATGGACCTCATGGACCTCATGCTGGCAGCCCCGACGCTCGGCCCCGGCGGCCACGAGCCGGCGAGCGGGGTGATCCAAAATCGCAGGCGCCGAGCCCCCGCTCCGGCCTAGGCTCTGCCGGCACCCGACGACGACACCACCTGGAGAATCGTGTACCGACCCGTCATGTCCTGGGCCCCGACGGCCCTGCTGCTGACCGCCGTGCTGTCGGGCTGCGCGTCGGCTCCGGGCGGCCGGCCGGACGCTGCGGCCCCGCCGTCCGCGTCCGGCGGTGCCTCCCCGCGCGCGTGGGTCACGCTCGGACCGCTGACGGAGGACCAGCTCTGGGCGGCCCGGCTGGTCGCCTCGGACCTGCCCGGCGGCACGGTCGTCGAGCCGCCCGGACCGGCGGCACGCACGCAGTCGGCGACGCCGGACGCGGAGACGGCGGCCGGGTCGCCGGAGTGCGGGTCCGTGCTCGCCGCGGTCACCGAGCAGCCGCGGGCCCGGTGGGGCGCGGTGTACGTGGTGGGCAACAACACGCTCGGCAACCGGACCGAGGTGGACCTGGGCAGCTTCGACCCCGGGCGGGTGCGGGCGCGGTTCGACGCGCTCTCGGCGGCGGTGCACGGGGGCTGTCCGCGCCTGCGGATCCCCGCCGGTAGCGGCTACCGGACCCTGACGGTACGGGAGGTGCCGTTCGACAGGCTCGACGTCCCGGCGGTCTGCTTCGCCCTCGACGACCCGTCCGGGGGCTTCGCCTCCACCGGTGGTCTCACCACCGTGGTCCTGTACGCCGCGCTGGGTGACAACCGGGTGCGCTTCGCGACCGCCGACGACACCGGGAAGGCACCGGCCCTGCGTGCGGACATCGTGCAGGCACAGCTCCGCAAGCTGGCCGCGCAGGCGAGCCCCGGCACGCCGTCCACGACCGGCTGACCCGGGGCCGGACGGGGGCGGCCGTCGCGGCTCGTCCGGCGCACCCCGCCGCGGGAAGGCCCGGCGGTTCGGCGCCGCCATCGACGCCCCGGCCCGGCGTCGGACGCTACGGTGAGTGCATGTCCAGTAGCCGTCCGCCCGAGACACCAGTCGGTGCCCGTACGGCGGGCGAGATCGAGGCCGCCGTCGCCCGGCTCTCGACCGCGCCCGCCGCCGGCTCCGAGACCGTCCGCGGTGCGCTCGCCGCCTACACGTGGGTGGCGGGTCACCAGCGCGAGGCACCCGTCAGCGGCGCCGCCGGCCCCGGGGAGGTGCCCGACGACGCCGAGGTCGACGGGGAGGAGCGGGCGGCCATGCGGCGCGCCCACGACACCACGGCGGCCGGCGACGCCCGGGACTTCTCCTCCGGCGTGGCCCAGGCACTCGCCTGGGTGCTCGGACACATCGACCACCAGCCCTGAGCGGCTCCGGTGCGGCCGGGCGTACGGTTCACCGCCGGCCGGGCGGCGGGCCGGCGGCCGGGCGGCGGGCCGGCGGCCGGGTCAGGCCGGGGAGCCGAAGTCCTGGGTCCACCAGGGGCCACCGGAGCCGAGGTGGACACCGACGCCGAGTTCGGTGAAGGAGCAGTTGAGGATGTTGGCCCGGTGCCCGGGGCTGTGCATCCAGCCGTCCACCACGTCGGCCGGGTTCTGCTGACCCCTGGCGATGTTCTCCCCCAGGCCGCCCCATCGGTAGCCGACGGCGTCGACGCGGTTGCCGAGGCCGGCGCCGTCGGGGTTGGTGTGTTCGAAGAAGTTCCGCGCCGCCATGTCGTCGGAGTGGCCCTGCGCCGCGGCCCGGAGCTTGTCGTTGGCGGCGAGGGGGCCGCAACCGTTCTGGGCCCGTTGGACGTTGGTCAGGTCGAGGACCTGCTGGGCGAACTGCTGCTCGGTCCCGCCGCCGGGCGGCGGGGTGGACGGGCCCGCGGTGTTCGACGGCTTGGCGGACGGCTTGGGGGTCGGCTTCGCGGGCGGTGCCACCTTCGTACGGTCGGCCGCGGTGGGGTCGGCCTTCGGGGGGTCGATCTTCGGGGGGTCGGCCTTGGGGGGCTCGGCAGCGGGTGCGGTGGACGCCGGGGCGGCGGGTGCGGCCACAGCGGCGGCGCTGTCGCCGGCGGCCGGAACGGGCTGCGCGGAGCCGCCGCCGGCCCCCGGGGAGACGACGGCGACGGCCGTAGCCGACGGGACGGCCGACCGGACGCCCTGCGGTGCGGTGGCGCCGGCCCGGGTGGACGTCCCGGCCGGCCCGTCGGAGTACGCCGTCACGCCCACGACCAGGCCCGCCACCACGGTGGCCGCGCCCACCAGGGCGAGGGTCAGCGGCGCGCCCGCGCGGCTCCGACGGGGCGCGGCCCGCCGGCCGCCGCCCGCCCGCCGGCCCCGCTGTGCGGCGCGGCCCTGCCGGCCCGCCTGCGCGCCGGACTGCGCACCGGACTGCGGATCGAGGAACTCGGCCGGTATCGACGGTAGTAGGGCGGTCTCCGCCTCGGAGTGGCTGTTCACGGGGTGCACCTCTTCGTTCGTGCGGCTGTGGGATCGGTTCCGGTCAGGGCCGGTTGGTCCTTCGGTTCGTACGACACGCCGCCCGGGGTGTACGGGAGTTCGCGATCGGACCCGGAGGTGTCCGGGCGGACGGCCGACCGGTCGGCGGGAGGCCGGGAAGCGGAAGGCCGGGAAGCGGGTACGGACCCGGCAGCGGGAGCGGCAGGGAGCCCGGCGGCGGGAGCGGGAGCCGGGGCGGCCCGGGGAGGGGCAGCGGGCCCGGATGCGGGAGCGGACCCGGGTGGCGCCGCGGCGCCGTCCGCGGCGGCTGGATCGGGGCGTTCATGATCACACCTCGGCATTCCTCGAAGTCCGTTGCGGTGATACTCCGTTGGTGCGCGGCCGGCACGTCCGCACGCCGCAGGTCACCCAGCCGCCCTGCGGTGCCGGACGGACCGGGCGCCGAGGTAGGCGGTCCGGGCCGCACCGGGAAGCAGGACCTCGACCGGCATCAGGTCGCGCTGCTGGCCGCAGCAGCACTCGCAGCCGCGGACGTGCCGGGCGATGCGGTTGCGCCACAGCGGTGTGACGGCGTCGTCGCGGTCGGCGGTCGCGGCGGTGAGGGCGGGGCATCCCGGCCGCACGGCCAGCGCCCGTACCACCGAACGGCCGGTGGTGAGGCGGGCCTTGAGCCGCTGGACGCGTACGCCCGCGTGGTGCAGCGAGATCCCCAGGGCCGCGGCGAGCTCGGCCCGGCTCAGCTCACCCGCGTTCTCCCGGCACCAGAGGGCCAGCAGCTCGCCGTCCTCCGGGTCCAGCCACCGGACGGCCTCCGCGAACTCCCGCCGGGCCTCCAGGATGCCCAGTCGCAGGATGGTCACCTCGACGAAGTCGGCCTGCGGGTCGGGAAGTTGGTCCCCCGGCTCGACCGGCTCCAGGACCTGCTGGCGGCGGGTCCAGCGGCGGCGCACCTCGTTCTTGGCCACCGCCACCAGCCAGGACCGGAACGAGGCCGGGTCGCGCAGGGTGCCCAGGCGGTCGACGACCCGGACCATGGTCTCCTGGACCACGTCGTCCACGTCCACGTGCCCGTCCAGCTCGCGCCCGATCAACCGGTACACCAGCGGCAGGAACGCGGCCACCAGCCGGCCCAGCGCCGCCTTGTCACCGGCCTGGGCCGCGGCGACGTCCGCCACCCATGCCTGTCGATCGGACGTCACACTCGGCTCCTCATTCGTTGTCCTCGGCCGCGCTGCCGCCGCCGGCACCGCACGCACGGCAGGGCGCCTCGGCGCGGGACCCGCGGGGGCGGGCAGCCACCGGGGCAGGCCGTCGGCGGCAGGTGATCCGGGGGCCGGCCCATGCGGCGCGGTCATGGTCACGGCGTTACCTCAGGCGGTGTGGCCACTGAGCACACTCGTTCCGATCGGGGACACGGGGGTGTCCGGCGAGGGGGACCCGGCGGACCGCGGGAGGCAGGCCTGCGGTCCGCCGGGAGCGGCGCGCCGGCCCCTCCGGTCCGGGGGAGGTTCCGGAAGGGCCGGCACGGGACGGTCCGTGCGGCGGTGGATGTCGCGAGCGGAATCCGCCCGCGGACACCTCCGCGCCGCGGGAACCGGATCCTTGGCGAGCTGGTGCCGGACCGCGGTCCCCGAACCGTCCTCCGGCGGGGCTGACGGGCCCGGCCGGTGACCGATGTGATCGATCGTAGGAGCGGCTCAGCGCCGAACGCGCAGTTCACAGGGTGCGCTGACCATGCCCTAATGTTCCGCTCAGCTTCGGGCCGGCCGGCTGCCCGGACGTCCCGGCCGCACTTCCCCGCCGCACCGCCGGACGCCGCACCGGCCGCCGCGGCCCGGTCGACCCCCGCCGGCCGGGTGCCCGGGCCGGGTGCCCTCCGGGTCGTCATATTCCCGGCCGCGGGCGCCGATCGGCCCGTAGGATCAGCGGCCATGGCTGATCTCTATCCTCCGACGAACCCCTACGACCACGGATTCCTCGACACCGGAGACGGCAACCGCGTCTACTACGAGCAGCTCGGCAACCCCCGGGGCAAGCCGGCGCTGTTCGTCCACGGCGGCCCCGGCTCGGGCGCGCCGCAGCGGCCGACCAGGGCGTGGGACCCCGAGCGCTACCGTCTCATCCGCTTCGACCAGCGCAACTGCGGCCGCAGCACCCCGCACGCCGCCGACCCCGCGGCGGACATGAGCCTCAACACCACCCAGCACCTGATCGATGACATGGAACGGCTGCGCCGACACCTGGGCATCGACAGGTGGTTGCTGGAGGGCGCTTCCTGGGGCTCCACACTCATCCTGGCCTACGCGCAGCAACACCCTGAGCGGGTCAGTGAGATCGTCATCCAGGCCGTGACGACGACCCGACCGGCCGAGACCGACTGGCTCTACCGGGGCGCCGGGCAGTTCCGGCCGGAAGCGTGGGACCGTTTCCGCGACGGCGTCCCCGAGGACGAGCGGGACGGCGACCTGCTCGCGGCCTACGCGCGGTTGATGGAGAACCCCGACCGGGCCGTCCGGGAGAAGGCCGCGGCCGACTGGCTCGCCTGGGAGGACGCCGTCATCTCCGACGAGCCCAACGGTGTGCCCGGCATGTACAGCGCCCGGGAGATCGACGCGCAGATCGCGTTCGTGCGGATCTGCGCCCACTACTTCAGCCACGGCGCCTGGCTGGCCGAGAACCAACTCCTGCGCGACGCACACCGGTTGGCGGGCATCCCGGCGGTACTGGTGCACGGTCGGCACGACATGGGCAGCCCGGTCCAGACCGCGTGGGAGCTGGCGAAGGCCTGGCCGGACGCCCGGCTCCACATCTTCGAGGACTCCGGGCACGTCGGCGGCGAGGCGATGCAGCGGACGGTCCGGGCGGCCATCGAGGAGTTCAAGGACCGCTGAGGGCCCGCGTCGGGGCGGCTGATCCCGGGTCAGGCGCCGGACGGCCCGAGGTGGGCGTCCAGGACCGCGGTGAGGAGGTGGTCGAGCGCGTCGGGCCCCTGGTCGGCGGGGGCCCGGCCGGCGGGGGCCCGGCCGGTGGATGTGCGGCCGGCGGATGTGCGGCCGGCGGATGTGCGGCCGGCGGGGGCGTGGTCGGCCGGCGGGGTGTCGAGGGCGAGTTGCAGGCTGCCCCAGGCCCACAGCTGGGCCGTCCCGTGCAGGTTGGCCCAGAGGGCCGCGGCCGTCACGGCCGGCGGCGGGCCGGTGTCGCTCGGCGTGAAGGGGCGGCGGGCGACGGCCCGTTCCGCCCGGTACTCGGCGACCAGGCCGACCGTGCGCTCGAACAGCGGAAGGGTCGAATCCCGCAGGCGGGGCTGGTCCGACCGGTGCTTCCCGCCGTCGAGCAGGTCGTGGCGGAACATCAGCTCGAACATCCCGCGGTGCGCGAGGGCGTACCCGACGTACGCCCGGCCGAGCGCGTGCAGTTGGCCGCGCGGGGAGGCCGCTCCGCCGGTCGCGGCAGCGAAGAGGGCGGACAGGTCGGCGAAGCCGCGGCGGGCGATCGTGGAGAGCAGCGCGTGGTGGGTGGGGAAGTACCGGCGTGGCGCGCCGTGCGAGACCCCCGCACGCCGGGCGATCTCCCGGAGTCCCAGCGACCCCGGCCCCTCGGCCGTCACGAGCTCCACGCCGACGTCGACCAACCGCTCCCGCAGGGAGCCCCCACTGTCCATGGACACCGTCTACCAGCCATGGGTAGACAGTGTCTACCCATGCCCGCACTCCGCCGTCCGGGGCCCGGTCTGGTGCGTCGGGCGCCGTTGGGCCGGTCGGAGCAGCCGGGGCCCCGAGACTGATCGGAGCCGAGGGAAGGTGAGGTGGCCGACATGGCCGAGGCTCCGACGGGCGGGCCGAAGGACGGGGACACCAAGGACGCCAAGGACACCGGGGACGTCGCGGAGACCGGGGACGTCGGAGGGTACCGGCAGGAGCTGAGGCGCAGCCTCGGCTCGTTCCAGGTGTTCGCGATCTCGTTCGCGTTCATCTCGGTGGCGGTCGGGATCTTCGCGACGTTCGACGAGGTGCTGCAGACGGCCGGGCCGGTCGGGATCTGGCTCTGGCTGATCGCGGCGGTGGGGCAGACGCTGGTGGCGCTGGTGGTCGCCCAATTCGCGGCGCGCATCTCGCTCAGCGGCTCCTCCTACCAGTGGGCGTCACGGCTGGGCAACCCGCGGGTCGGGTGGTGGTTCGGCTGGCTGACCTTCTGTTACCTGTCGATCGCCGTCGTGGCGATCGACAACGCGCTGGCGAGCCAGGCGTTCATGCCGCTCGCCGGCATCGCGCCGGACGAGGACACGGCACGGGTGATCACGCTGGTGGTCCTGCTCGTCCAGGCGGTGCTCGCGATCGCCTCGACCCGGCTGGTCAGCTGGATCAACTCGGCCGCGGTGGCGATGGAACTGACGCTCGTGGTGGTCGTGGCGGTCGCGCTCGTCGTCGCCGTGGCGGTCACCGGTGACGGGTCGGTCGGCAACCTCACCTCCCAGGGCATCGCCGAGGGCGCCTCCGACTACTTCGCGTTCGGCGGCGGACTGATGCTCGCGATGATCATGGGGCTGGCCACCCTGGTCGGTTTCGACTCCGCCGCCAACCTCGCCGAGGAGGCCAAGGACCCCTACCGCAGCGTCCCGCGCGCGATCGTCGGGTCCGTCGTGGCGGCCGGCGTCCTGGGACTGCTGTTCCTGATCACCCTCACCGTCGCGATCAGGGACATCCCCCGGATCAGCGACGAGGGTTCACCGGTCGCGGCCATCATGAACGACCGCCTCGGCCCGGTCGCGGAACGGATCCTGCTGGTCGCGATCACCTTCGCGTTCTTCGGCGCCGGGATCGTGGTGATGGTCGCCTGTTCCCGGCTCGTGTACGCCATGTCGCGCGACTCGCGGTTCCCCGCGTACCGCCTGATGCGACGGGTCGACCCGCGGACCCGGACGCCGGTCCCCGCGACGGTTCTCGTCCTCGTGCTCGGGGCGGTTCTGATGGGAACGCTGCCAGGCAGCGCACTCCTGGAGCTGATCACCGCGTCGACCATCCTGCCCGCCCTGATCTACGGCGCCACCGTCGTCCTCTACCTCGCCGTACGCCGGCGGCTGGACCGCCGGCACGGTGCCTTCGACCTCGGGCGGTGGGAACTGCCGGTCGCCGTCTGCGCCCTGGTGTGGACGGTGGTCGCGCTGCTGGTCCTGGTGGCGCCGGAGGAGGCCCTCACCTCCGTGGTCATCGTGGCGGGACTGCTCGTGGTCGGCGGCGTGTTCTTCCTGCACATGCTCGTCTTCGGTCGGGCGGCGCTGGAGCGCGAGCCGGCGGACGAACGCGGCGGCCCCCGCTGACGCCGGACACGGCCGGACGGACCCCGCCGGCGCCCGTCCCGGCCCGTCCCGGCCCGGGCCGGGACGGGCCGGGACGGGCCGGGACGGGCCGGGACGGGCCGGGACGGGACGGGACGGGACGGGACGGGCCGGGACGGGACGGGACGGGACGGGCCGGGACGGGCCGGGACGGGACGGGCCGGGACGGGCCGGGACGGGACGGTCGGATCACCGACCGAGGTGGTGCGTCATGCCGTGGAGGACCGCGGTGACGGCGAGCAGCAGCAGGACGATCGCCCGCCGCTGCCCGCGGCCGGCCCGCCGCCACGGGTTCACCGGGCCGCCGCCGCCCGCACCGGGGCGCGGGCGCCGTCCGGGGCGGGCGTGGACTGCTCGTCCGAGCCGGCGGCCCACAGCACCGCGCCGGCGACGGCCAGCAGCAGCAGGCCCACCAGCACGGCCACGAACACCCGGATCAGGCGGGAGGCCGACGTCATCGCATCTCCTCGGGGTGGGTCAGATGTTCTTCAGGTAGCCGCTCTTGAAGCCGTAGGCGTTGGCCGTGACGTGGTGACGCTTGTCGATCTCGACACCGAAGCCCCGGTAGATGATCGACCCCTCCCAGATGACCTCGCCGTTGGCCTCGCCACCGTACAGCGACGCCTTCGGGACGCTGTGGCTGATGGAGACGGCACCGTTGAAGTTCCGCTTGCCGCAGTCCGCGTGGTCCACCTTGGTGATCTTCGACCCGTTGGTGTAGTAGTCGACCCACACGCTCAGCTTGGTGATGGTGATGCCGAGGATCTTCTGCTTGACGGTGTAGGTGGTCTCCCACCAGCCCTTGCTGAGCTTGCCGCGGGCCGCGACCCCGTCGGCGTCGCCCGCGTCGGGGTCGGCGGTGAAGACGGCGGCGCTGTCGGCCTCGATCTGCACCTCGCCGCCCTTGAGGTTGACCAGCTGGTGCACGGTGGTGCCGGGCTCGGGAGCCTCGGCGGCCTCCTGCAGCAGGGCCTTGAGGTTCTCGGGGTCCTCGGCGTAGTCGAGGAACCGGACCTGCTTGTCGTGGGACAGTGCGTCGAACTCCCTGAGGGTGTCGGCGGCGCCGGGCTCGGCGCTGTTCCGCAGGCCGTCCTGGTAGGCCGCGATGCGCAGGCCGTCCTTGGAGATGATCGAGGCGTTGGCGGTGCCGGTGCCCAGCAGGGCGGCGGTGGCCAGGCCTGCGACGACGGTGGTGGCGATGCGGCGGGCTATGACTGTGGACATGGTGTGAGTGAATCCCCCGTGCGTGGTTGGCTTGTGACGATCAGTCAATCAGCCTGCGGGGCTCCTGTGCCTCAAGGGAAGCTCAGACTTTTGACCTCCCGTCGACAACCACCCCGCTGCGCCGGGTCGGGCCGGCGCAGCGGGGTCGGCGGAGCGGGGCCCCGGCGCAGCGGAGGCGGCGGCCCGCCGCAGCGGGGTCAGCGCAGCAGGCTCGCGGCCAGGGTGATCGGCACGCCGGCCAGGGCCTGGCTGACGGGGCAGTTCCGCTTGGCGTCCTCGGCCGCGGCGGCGAAGGCCTCGGCCGACAGGTTCGGCACGTCGCCCTCGACGGCGAGGATGATGCCGGTGATCCCGGTGCCCGGCTGGAACGTCACCTCGGCGCGCGCGTCCAGCGACTGCGGCGGGGTGCCCGCCTCGGTCAGGCCGTGCGAGAGGGCCATGCAGTAGCAGGAGGCGTGTGCGGCGGCGATCAGCTCCTCCGGGCTGGTCACCCCGTTCGCCTCCTCGGCGCGTGCCGGCCAGGACACCGGGTGGGCGCCGACGCTGGACGACTCCAGGGTGACGAGACCCTCGCCGCCGATCAGTGCGCCCTTCCAAGCCGCGGACGCGGTGCGGGTGGTGGCCATTGTTCCTCCAACGATGTACGGAGACCGCGCGTCCGGCCGGCCGCATCCCGTCGGGCCGGTCCGACCGGGGCCGGTCGTGGGGTTCGCAGGCCCCGTGACGCGGCGGCACCCGTACGTACGCGGCCCGCCCGACCTGCCCACCGATCAGACCAGGTCGGACCGGCCACCGGCCAGCGCGTCCGGGGACTGCGGGGGAAAGATTTCGGTACCGCCCGCGCACCGTGCCGGTGTCCGCAGGCCCCCTGCGACCCGCGGCCGCGCACCGTCGTCGACCGCGGGGCGGTCAGCGGGCGCTGCCGAGGTTCCGGTCGGCCTCGGCGCCCGCCAGCATGAGGGTGGTCTCCTCGACCCGGCGGAACCGCCCGTCGGGGGCGAACTCACCGAAGAGGTAGACCTCCATGCGGACCGTGGAGCCGTCGTTCTTGGTGACGGTGACGGTGTGGCGGTCGGCGTACCGGTCACCGTCCACGAGCTCGTCGTGGACCTCGACCGTGCCGCCGGCCACGACCTCGCGCAGGTGGGCGATGTGGGCGAGGAAGGCGGTGCGGTCGTCCCAACGGCCGTCGGTGCGCTGGCGGTAGTCGGGGGCGAAGTGGCGGTCGGCGGCCTCGTCCAGGTCGAGCCCCGGGGTGAAGAGCAGGTCGGTGAGGGCGGCGGTGATGCCGGTGCGGTTCACGGGGAGTCCTTCGGTTCGCGGGCGGGCCGCCCTGGAGAGTCAAGTGCGTGCCTTACGCACGCTTCGCACTCTACCGCAAACGCGTGCTCGATGCACGCTAAAGTTGGGGGGTGACCAACACCACCGGATCCGACATCGCGGACGCCCTGGGGGTGCTCCTGCGGCGGAGCACCCGCGAACACCTCTACGCCCACCTCACCGAGGGCCTCGGCGAGGCCGTCGACGAACTCACCTACCCGGTCCTCAGCGGCCTCGCCCGGACGGGCCGGTGCAGCGCCACCGACCTCGGCCGCGAGGTCTCCCTCGACCGCTCCACCGTCACCCGCCGCGCCGACCGGCTCGAACACGCCGGCCTGCTGCGGCGCGAGCCCGACCCCGCCGACGGCCGCGCCACCCTGCTCGACCTCACCCCCGCCGGCCACCGCATCGTCGCGGCCACCCGGCAGCGGCTCGCGGCCACCATCGAGGCCTCCGTCGCCTCCTGGCCGCCGGACGAGGCCCAGGCGTTCGCCCGCCAGCTGCGCCGGTTCGTCGACGAGGGCCCGTTCGCCGCGGCCACCGGCGACAACGGCTGAGCCCGGACGGGCACTTCAGGGAGCAGTCGGCCCGTCGGCCGGACGGACGGCGAGCCGCCCGGCCGCGTCGAGCCGGGTCAGCCGGCGGTGTTCCCGGGCGGCCCAGCGCCGCACCCGCCCGGGCTCCAGCGGGGAGCCGTGCCCGACGTGGAGCCGGGCCGGGTCGAGGGCCAGCATCCGTCGCAGACTGGCGAGGTTGAGCAGCGGGTCGTCGTGGAACGGCGGATTGGCCGGCCGGCCCGGGACGAAGCCCATGAAGGAGTTGGCGATCAGGTCGCCCGCCACCAGGTCGCCCTCGTCGGTGAGCACCGAGACCGATCCGGCGGTGTGCCCGGGGGTGGGCATGACGCGCGCCGCGACGCCGTACTCCGCCAGGTCGGTCGCACCCCGCAGGAGCACGCCGGGTTCCAGCGGTTCGGCCCGGACGTGCAGCTTCCGGTTCCGTGCCAGCAGGCGTCCCATCGGGCCGGTGGGCAGGTACGGTTCGCGGACCCGGCCGGTGCGGAACGGACCGAGGTCCGCGACGTGTCCCGCCACCGGCGCCCCGGTCAGCCGGCTCAGCTCGGCCGCGGAGCCGAAGTGGTCGATGTGGCCGTGGGTGATGACGATCAGTGCGACGTCGGCCGGGTCCACGCCGTGCGCGGCGATCTGCCGGTGGATCCGCCGACCACTGCCGGGGGTGCCCGCGTCCACGACGACGGGCCGCCGTCCCAGCAGCAGGTAGGCGTTGACGGTGTGCCGGCCCAGGACCGGGATGGGGATGACCTTCGTACGGGACACGGTGCGGCTCCTCGGGTGTGTGCGGGACGGGGCGCTCGGCGGGGCGCGGCAGGGCGCGGCGACGCTCCGCCGCGGCGGTACGGCGGTGCGGCGGTGCGGCGGGGAAGGGCGTACGGGGGAAGGGGTGCGGACGGGGTCAGCGGAAGCGGCGCCGGTACTCGGCGGGGGTGGTGCCCAGACGGCGCCGGAAGGAACGGTGCAGGCTCTCCACGGACCCGAGCCCGCTGGCCGCGGCGATCTCCGCCAGGCCGCGCTCGCTGTCCTGGAGCAGCCGGCGGGCGGATTCCAGCCGGACGGACTCGACGTAGGCGGCCGGCGTGGTGGAGGTGCGCCGGTGGAACAGCCGGGAGAAGTGCCGCACGCTCAGGTGCAGCCGGTCGGCGAGCGCCTCGGCGCGCAGGTCCTCGGTGAGGTGCTCGCCGATCCACACCCGCAGTTCGCCGATGCGGTCGCCGGTGGCCTCCGGCACCGCGAGCGGAACGCTGAACTGGCTCTGCCCGCCCGAGCGTTTGACGTACATGACCATCATCCGGGCGGTGGCCAGGGCGAGGTCCGGGCCGTGGTCCTCGGCGACCATCGCGAGCGCCATGTCCATCCCCGCGGTGACGCCGGCGCAGGTCCAGACGGAGCCCTCCCGGATGAAGATCGGGTCCGGATCGACGGTGACCCGCGGGTGGTCGGCGGCCAGCCGCGCGGCGGTGAGCCAGTGGGTGGTCGCCGACCGGCCGTCCAGCAGGCCCGCCGCGGCCAGCAGGTGCGCACCCGCGCAGACCGAACCCGTCCGACGGGCGCCGGGAGCCGCTCCGCGGAGCCAGTCGACGACCCCGCGGTCCAGGACCGGCTCCACACCGTGGTCGCGGACGTCGACGGCGCCGGACACCAGCAGGGTGTCCACCTGGCCGTCCACCTCGTCCAGCGTCAGGTCCGCGATCAGCCGCACGCCGCTGGAGGTGACCACCGGGCCGCCGTCGGCCGTGGCGATCCGCACGAGGTAGCCGCTGCGGCCCGGGTCGGCGACCCGGGTCGCGACCGAGAACACCTCGGCCGGTCCCGTGACGTCGAGCAGTTCGACCCCGGGGAAGGCCACGATGACGACTCTGTGCGGTGCGGGCATGGGCTGATCATTTCGCCCGCGCCGTCGGGGCCGCAATGACGAGGTTCTGTCAGTTCCGGCCCTCGGGCCGGGCCCGCCCGGCGAGTCCGTCCGCGGCCGGCCCGGGGCGCCGCGCGAGACCGTCCACCGGGACGCCCGGGGCGTTGCCCGGCCCGGCCCCGCCGTCGCCCTCCGGCCCCATCGGTACCCCGTTGCCGCGCAGCACGTCCCGGACGTCCAGGATCAGCGGGAACACCTCGTGGTTGCGGTCCCCGCCCTGCTCGTCCCAGGCCCGCTGTTCGGCCTCGACCGCCATCCGGTCCTGGGCGAAGACCCGTTCCGTGAAGCGCCGGATCAACGGCCACGCCACGTGCAGTGCTCCCGGCACCGGCGGCTTCTCGATCATCAGCAGGCCGTAGGCGTGGCAGGTGCGCTGCTCGGCGTCCTCCGGCACGTACGCCGCCCAGAGCGAGAAGGCCGGCAGGCCCGCGCCCTCCGGGACGTCCTGGAGCGTCTGGTACGGGTACTCCGTCCGGATGGTGACGACGTCGGGCCGCTCGCGTCCGCGCAGCCCCTCGGCGGACAGCAGACCGGCCCCCCGGTCCTTGCGGCCGCCGGCCGGCACGAAGAGGTACCGGGCCTCGACGAACCGCGGACCGCACTCGTAGCCCAGCAGCTCGGGCTGGATCCGGCCCAGCACCCCCCGGTGCAGGAACTGGTGGTTCATGTCCAGCAGGTTCTCGTGCATGAACGAGTAGTGGCAGCGGACGGTGCGGGAGAACGTCATGGTCCGGTGGGTGGCTGCGCCGTACTGCGGCAGCACCGGGAACGGGGCCCCGTCGGCCTTCTCCGGATCGCCCGGGAAGACGAAGACCAGGCCGAACGCCTCGCGGACCGGGTAGGACCGCACCCCGCGCGGCGGCCGTTCGCAGCCCTTGGGCAGGTACGGGATCTGCGAGATGTGCCCGTTCCCCCGGTACGCCCAGGCGTGGTAGCAGCACCGCAGGGCCTCCCCCTCGACCACCCCGAGGCTCAGCGGCACCTGCCGGTGCGCGCAGCGGTCCTCCAGGGCGTACACGCGACCGCTGCCGCCCCGGTAGAGGGCGATCCGCTCGCCGGCGAAGACGGCCGCGAACGTCCGCTCCCTGCGGACCTTGCGGGAGACCGCCACCGGGTACCAGTAGTCGGGGTCGATCCCCACCCTCCGCAGGTCCACGACGCTCCCGTCCCGGTCGTCCGCCGGTCGCGGAGACACCCCCGCGGGCCTGTCGAAGGGGTACCGCTCCCCCGGTCGGTCCTCGGTCATGTACCGCTCCCTCGCACTCACGCCGAACGGGCACAGCTGCTGCGGACGACGGGCCGCCGCGCCGCATGGCCCGCACCCGGTGCGGGCCGGAACGCGTGGCAGCCGGCCGCGGCAGGACTCCACCGTCCACGGTCGCCGGGCCCGGGACGAACGGCAACCGCGACGGCCGAGGGCCGGCCGCTCGCGGGGTGACAGGAAGATTTCCTGCCACCGAGGCAACAAGTGGGTCCGTTCCAGCGGCGGGCGCCGAAGAATCTACGGTCGCCGGCGGCAACAGGCGCCGTTCAGGGGAAGTACTGACGCGGGGTGACACCGAGGATCCGGTGGAAGGCTGCGACGAACGAGCTGGCCGAGGCGTAGCCGACCCGGCGGGCCACGGACTCGACCGTCAGGCCCGCGGCGAGCAGGGGCAGGGCGGCCTGCATGCGCAGCTGCTCGCGCCAGCGGCCGAAGCTCGTGCCCGTCTGGGCGGCGAACAGTCGGGCGAGGGTCCGGCCGCTGGTACCCGCGGCGCGGCCCCAGGACTCCAGGGTGCGGTCGTCGGCCGGGTCGACGGCCAGGGCGTCGGCCACCAGGCGGGCCCGGGGGTCGGTGGGCGGGGTGGCGGTGACGGTCCGAACGGGGACGGGCCGGAGGAGGTCGAACAGCACCGCTTCGGCGCGGCCGCGTGCCGGCGGCGGCAGCGAGGGACCGGCGAGGTGGTCGATGAGCTCGCGCAGCAGCGGGGGAACGGCCACCACGGTGGGGTCCGGCCAGCCGACCGGGCAGCGCTCGGGGTCGACGTACGGGCTGCGCATGTGGGCGCCGTCGGTGGTGCCGGTGGCGTGCCGGACAGTTCGGGGGATCCACAGCGCCATCGTCGGCGGCAGCAGCCAACTGCGCTGCTCGGCACGGACGGTGAGGAGTCCGGTGCGCGACCAGGCCAGCTGGTGGACCGGGTGCCGGTGCAACGGGAACCAGTGGCCGCGCGGCAGCGTGAAGCTGCCCACCGCCACCACCCGAGCGGGGGCGACGCCCTGCTGTCCTGAACGCGACATCGGTTGGCAGCCTAGCGCGTGGCCGACACGTCCGGGCCCGGACTAGCGTCGGAGCATGCCGATGAACGCAGCGCACCAGAAGTTGTGCAGCTCCCGGAAGTGGGCCCGGACCACCGAGGAGCAGATCCTGCCGTGGGCCCTGGAGGACGTCGAACTGGGCAACGACGTCCTGGAACTCGGGCCCGGATACGGCGCGAACCTGCGGGTCCTCGTGAAGCGGGTCCCCCGGCTGACGGCGGTGGAGATCGACCCGGCCACGGTACGGCTGCTGGAGCGCGACTACGGCGACCGGGCGCGGATCGTGCACGCCGACGCGTCGCAACTGCCCCTCCCGGACGGGGCGTTCTCCGCCGTCGTGTGCTTCACGATGCTGCACCACGTGCCGACGGACACCCTCCAGGACCGGATCTTCGCGGAGACGTTCCGGGTCCTGCGCCCCGGCGGTGCGTTCGCGGGGAGCGACAGCCAACCCAGCGTCCCGTTCCGCCTGCTCCACGTCGGCGACACCATGAACACCCTCGACCCCGGGCTCCTGCCGGGCCGCCTGGCCGCCGCCGGGTTCACCGACGTGGTCACCGACCTCGGTGCGGACGGGCGGCGGGTACGCTTCCGGGCCCGCCGACCCTGAGACCGGCCGGCGCGGGGGAACGTGCGCCGGGGCCGTCCGGCGCGGGCCCGGCGCCGCGGACGATCTCGGCCAGGCGGTCGGCCGATTCGGCGGTCAGCCGGTAGAAGCCCTGGAGGCTGACGGCGCGTTCGAGGCGGCCGTCCACCACGTGCTTCAGGCCGCGGGTCACGCCGCGGCGGTTGCGCCAGGTCAGGCCCCCCAGGAGGTCGCCGGGAACGGGCACGTCGAACCGTACGGGGGTCGAGTCCACGTGCACCACCGCGGCGCCGCAGCCGCCCGCGCCGAGCATCGACCAGTCGCGGTGGCCGGGGAACGCCGGGTCGCTCCAGCCGGCGGGGGCCGGACCGCAGCACTCCCCCCGCTCCCGGTCGATCACCCGCATGCGGCTCACCACGTACACGGCGCAGCGGTTGACGTGCAGGGCGTAGACCTCGTCGTCGGCGCGGGCGGTGGACCAGGCGGGCAGGGAGGTGTGGACACCGCTGAAGGCGACGGGTGGTGGCTCGCCCACGCGGCCCGCCTTGCGCAGGGCTCGGCAGGTGTCGTGGGTCCACAGGACGGTGAAGGCATCGGGCATGCGGTGATCGTACGGAGGGGGACCGACAGCGCCCGGCGCCGTCGGGAGGTCGCCTCGGCGGCCCGCGCGGGAGCCGGGGGTCACTTCACGAACTGCCGCGCGTCGAGCAGACTTGGCACGTGATCCCCTCCTCGTCGGGCCCCGTCCCGGACCTCGCCCTGCCTGCCGGAACGCCTGCCACCGGCAGTCTCACGGACCGCCTGTCGCGCACGGCCACGGAGCTCGGCCTCGGCCTGCCCGCGCCGGAGGACGGGTCGGCGTTCCGGTGCGTGTTCGAGGGCGCGGACGGCGACCGGGTGGTCGTGCGCGACCTCCGGGAGGAGTGCCGACGGCTCTGCGTGCGGTTCCACCGGCAGGGCGCCTGGCTCGCCGACGGGAGGACCGCCGACCTGGCCGCCGTCGTCCGGGCCGCGGCCGCCTGGACGGCCGGTGCCGGCCTCGAACGCACGCGTGCGGCGGCCCCGTTCGTCCGGTTCGGCGACTGGGCCCTCGCCCATGAACGCGAGCCGCTCGGTCCCGTCGAGCTGGCCTGGTGGCACAAGCTCGACTCCTTCCGCCTGCCCCCGTTGGCCCGGCACGCCAACGCGCTGGCCGTGGTGGAGGCGGCGCACGCGCAGCCGAGGCTTCGTCAGCTGATGCCGGCCACCAGCCACTTCATGCTGTGGCTCTCCACCGTCGAGCACCCGCGGGTCCGGGTCGGGCACTCGGTCGAGCCGCAGGCCGACGGGCGGTTCTTCCTCCGGGACCGGGGGACGGTGCTCGCGAGCACCGCGACCGCCGAGGAGGCCGTCGCCCTGGTGGTGGCCGCGCTGCCGGAGGACGTCGGCGACCCGACCCCTATCATGTAAGATATGAAGAACCAGAATGACCCTTACGAGCTACGCCCGGGAGTCCCGCCCGTCGACGTCTACCGCCACCTGCGGACCGTCGCGGGACTCTCCGACAAGGCCGCCGAGGCCGCCGCGCTGGGCCTGCCCAACACGTGGTTCGGCGTGGTGCTGCACCACGGGGACGAGCCCGTCGGCATGGGCCGGATCATCGGTGACGGCGGGACCGCGTTCCAGATCGTCGACATCTGCGTCCACCCCGCCCACCAGGGCCGGGGTCTCGGCCGGCTGATCATGGGCGCGCTGACCGGGGAACTGGACCGCCGGGCCCCCGCCACCGCCTACGTCTCGCTGATCGCGGACGGCCCCGCGCGCTTCCTCTACGAGAAGTTCGGCTTCGCCGACACCGCCGCCCACGGCTCCGTCGGCATGTACCGCACGGCCGCGACCCACTGACCCGGCCCCGGACCGGCCCGGACCGGCCCGGGACCGCCAGCCGCACCGGCCCTACCGGCCCCGCCGCGTCAGGAGGCGGCGGGGGCCGCGGCCGTCGGGGGCACCGGCAGCAGGCGGTAGGCGGCGCCGTCGGCGGTCACGCGGCCTGCGGTCGGGGCCGGGAAGTGTGTGCCGAGGACGAGGGTGTCGGTGCCGGCGAGCGAGCCGAGGAGCCGGCGGCGCGACGCCTCGGACTCCGCCGGGTCGATGTCGACGCAGCTTCCGATGGCCGGGTGGGCGAACTGGACCGGGTGGTGGATGCAGTCCCCGGTCACCAGCGCGGACCCGTCCCGGCCGGTCAGCCGGACGGCGACGTGGCCGGGGGTGTGGCCCGGCGTGGGGAGCAGCTGCAGTCCCGGTGCGATCGTGGCGCCGCCCGCGGGGACGTCGACGAGGTCCAGCAGCCCGGCGTCCTCGACGGGGTGGACGGAGTCGCGGAACATCTGCCGCCGGGGCTCGTCCATGTCCTGGGCGGCCCAGAACTCGCGCTCCGTACGGGAGGTGAGGTAGCGGGCGTTGGGGAAGGTGGGGATCCAGCCGCCGTTGCCGTCCGCGCGGGTGTTCCAGCCGACGTGGTCGGTGTGCAGGTGGGTGAGGACGACCAGGTCGACCGAGTCCGGCGCGAAGCCCGCGGCGGTCAGGCGCGCGAGGTAGTCGGTGTCCAGGTCGTTCCAGGCCGGGTTGGTCCGGGTCTTGTGGTTGCCGATGCCGGTGTCGACGAGGACCTTCACACCACCGGTCTCGAAGGCGAAGGTGTGGCTGTGGATCCGCAGGATTCCGTCCGCGTCGGCGAAGTCGGGGCTCAGCCAGGCCTGTTCGCGCACCACCTCGGGGGTGGCGCCGGGCAGCAGCCAGGGGCCGGTGGAGGCCGGGAGGGCGGTCTCGTCGATGCGGTGGACGGTGAGGTCACCGATGGTCCAGGAGGGGGCGGCGGTGGTGTCGGTGCGGTCGGCGGGCGAGGTGGGCATGGTCTGCGGTGTCCTTCGTCGGGTCGGGGCGAAGCGGGTCGGGGCGGGTCGAGGTGGGTGTTGTCGTGCCGGCGGATGCGCCGGTCGGGGTGCGGGTGGACGCGCTGCCGGGTGGACGCACTACCGGGTGTGCGCGACCTCCCGGACGTACGAGTGATCATTTTCGGTGATCCGGTCGGGGCCGCCGCGCCGGGGTCCGGCGGCGGGGCGCCGCGCGGCGACCAGGGCCGCAACCGCGATCAGGGCGAGCAGGGCGGCTCCGGCCAGGTACCCGTGCGCGGTGACCCGGGGTCCGCCGTGCTGGGTGGCCGCGCCGGCGGCCATCGCGGGGAGTCCCATCGAGAGGTAGCAGAGCACGTTGAAGGAGGCCAGCGCCGCGGCCCGGTCGTCCTGGACGAGCGGGGCGAGCGTCATCGTCATCGCCGCCTGGGTGACGGCGCCGAACGCACCGCCGGACAGGGCCGCCGCGCCGAACAGCGCGGGCAGGCCGGCGCCGTGCAGGGCGGCCAGGGCCAGCGCCGCCGCGGGGACGACCAGGGCGCTGCCGGCGGTGGCCACGGCGACCGGCGGCCGGCGGCGGGTGGCCGTCATCGCCAGGGCGGCGGCGACGGTGAGGGTGAGGAAGAGCAGGCCGCCCGCGGTGCGGGGTGCACCGGGGTCGATGACGGTGGTGAGGGCCGGGCCGAGCGAGGAGTAGTAGCCGCCGAGAGCCCAGACGGCCGCGACGCCGGTACCGGTCAGCAGCAGTGCACGACGGGCCGCGGGCGGTGGGGTGAGGCGCGGGCGCAGGGAGCGCAGGGCGCCGGGCCGGCGGGTGGCGCTCTCGCCGGCGAGGGCGACGGCGACGGCCTGCGCGACGGCCACCAGGGCCAGCGCGGTGAAGGCGGTGGGGGCGGGCCGGGCGGCGGAGCGGACCAGCAGGGTGGAGGCGAGGACGCCCACGGCCATGCCGACGATGGGGGCGACGGCGTTGGCCCGGGCGGAGCGCGCCGCCCGGGCCGGCTGCCCGAGGTCGAGCAGGGCCGCGCCGGCGGCGGTGGTGGCGGTGCCGGTGGCGACACCCTGGAGGATCCGGGCCGCGATCAGTTGACCGGGGCCGCCGGCCGTCGCGAGGAGGGCCATCGCGACGGCCTGGGCGGCGAGCGCCCCGACCAGGACCGGGCGCCGGCCCAGGTGGTCGGAGAGACGGCCGGCGGCGATCAGCGCCAGCAGCAGGGCGAGCGCGTAGGCGGCGAAGACCACGGTGACGGTGAGCGCGGAGAGCTGCCACTGCCGTTGGTAGAGCGGGTAGAGCGGGGTGGGTGCGCTGGAGGCGGCCAGGAGGGCGACGAGGACCGAGGTGTGCAGGGCGAAGGACGCCCGGCTCGGGCCGGGGCGACGCCACCCGGACGCCGGCGGTAGGTCGGCCGGCATGGGGACCCCTTTCGACTAACGCAACGAATTTGCTTTAACTGACGATAGGCCCGTACGGTCGCTAACGCAAATCCTTCGCTTTTAAGTGCGGTCGCCACCCCGGCGCCGCCCGGAACAGGGAGAACTCCACATGCCGACACCGGAACTGACGCCCCCGGAGGCCGCCCGATGGGCCGCCCGCGCGGGCCTGCCGCTCGCCGACGACCGTCACGCCGCCGTGGCGGTGACGGCCGATCACATCCAGGCCGTCGTCTCGGTCCTGCGCGAACTGGACCTGCTGGAGACGCCGCCCGCCTTCACCTTCCACCCGTACGAGGAGAACGACCGTGTCACTTCCTGACCTGACCCTCGCCCAGGCCGCGGACGCCGTCCGGGCGCGGCGCGTCTCCCCCGTCGAGCTGGTGGACGCGGTCCTGGAACGCATCGAGCAGTCCGAGCCGCTCCTCAACGCCTACGCCACCGTCACCGCCGAACAGGCTCGCCGCCAAGCCCGCGAGGCCGAACGCGAAGCCGCCGCCGGGCAGTTCCGCGGCCCGCTGCACGGCGTCCCGATGGCGCTCAAGGACCTCATCGACGCCGCCGGCACCCCGACCGGCGCCGGCTCCCGGGTGCGCGCCGGCCACCGGGCCGCCACCGACAGCGCCGTCGCCGCGCGCCTCGCCGAGGCCGGCGCGATCCTCGTCGGCAAGGCCCACACCCACGAGCTGGCCTACGGGCTGACCACCCCCCAGACCCGCAACGCCTGGGACGGCGGCCGGGTCGCGGGCGGCTCCAGCGGCGGTTCGGCCGTCGCGGTCGCGGCAGGGTCCGCCACCTTCGCCCTCGGCACCGACACCGGCGGGTCCATCCGGGTGCCCGCCGCCCTGAACGGCGTCGTCGGCCTCAAGCCGACCTACGACCTGCTGCCCCGCCGCGGCGTCACCTCGCTGTCCTGGTCGCTCGACCACGTCGGCCCGCTCACCCGCACCACCGCCGACGCCGCCCTCGTCCTGCGCGCGCTGACCCCGGACGGGTCCCGCGCCCCGTCCGTCCACCACCCGCGCCCCGCGGGCGATCTGACCGGCCTGCGCGTCGGCGTGCCGTCCAACCACTATTTCGACCACGTCGACCAGGACGTGGAGACCGCCGTCCGGGCGGCCGTCGCCCGCCTGGAGGCCCTCGGCGCGACACTCGTCGACGTCGAGATCCCCCTGACCCGCTACCTCCGGGCCACCCACTGGGGTCTGATGGTCCCGGAGGCCAGCGCCTACCACGAGCGGGCGCTGCGCGCCGCGCCCGACCTGTTCGGCGCCGACGTGCGGGTGCTGCTGGAGGCCGGCGCACTGATGCCCGCGCTGGACTACCTGCGCGCCCAGCGTGCCCGGACCCTCATGCGCGAGGCATGGGCAGGCCTGTTCGCGACGGTCGACGTGATCGCCGCGCCCACCGTGCCGACCACCGCCGCACGCACCGGCCAGCCGTCGGTCACCTGGCCGGACGGCACCACCGAGAGCGTCCCGGACGCCTACGTCCGACTGTCCGCCCCCGCCAACATCACCGGGATCCCGGCCCTGTCCCTGCCGGTCGGCCTCGACCGCGACGGCCTGCCGATCGGCATGCAGCTACTCGCCCGGCCCCTCGGCGAGGCCGTCCTGCTGCGCACCGGGCGGGCGTACGAACAGGCCGCACCGGCCACCCGGCTCCCGTTCGCGGCCTGACGGCCGCACCTCGGCGGCGGACGATCACATGCGACTCCTTGACGCAACGAATTTGCTTTAAGCTGGTGAGGTGAGCCGCAAACCGATCGTCCGCCCCGGGGGGCGCAGCGCCCGTGTCCAGCAGTCGGTCCACACCGCCGTGCGCGAGCTCGTGGCGGAGGTGGGCCGTGACGCGCTGACCGTGCCGCTGATCGCCGCCCGCGCCGGGGTCACGCCCTCGACCGTCTACCGGCGCTGGGGCGACGTCCACGAGTTGCTGTCGGACGTGGCGGTCGAGCGCCTGCGCCCCGAGTCCGCGCCGGAGGACCTGGGCGACCTGACGTCCGACCTCACCGCCTGGGCGGAACAGTTCCTCGACGAGATGAACTCTCCCCCCGGCCGCGCCTACATCCGTGACACCCTGCTCGGCGACCCGGACGGGGACAACGCGGGCCAGTGCTCCTCCTACGCCGCCGAGCAGATCGACGCCGTCCTCGCCCGCGCGGCCGCCCGCGCCGAGCCGGCCCCCGACACGGAGGCCGTCCTGGACGCCGTGGTCGCCCCCCTGATGTACCGCATCCTCTTCAGGCCCGGCGGGCTCGACGCCCCGTACGCCCGGAGCCTGGTGAACTCCCTGCTGGCCGCACCCAGGTAGGACCTGTCCGGCCGAGGCCCCGCGCGAACCGCGACGGAACTCGAAATCCCGGTCAACCGGTAAAAGCGCTTTCCGTGATCGCGGAACTGCTGGAGGCTGTGCTCCGGCGGACACGGGCGTGCCGGAGGGAGATCGGCGATGGGGGAACTTCGAGGCGGCCACCGGCTGCACTTCGCACTGGCGCTGGCACTCGGTACGGTCGAGGTGCTGTGCACGGCCTCGACCTGGCTGCCCGGTGCGTACGGCGCGCCGCGATGGCTCGTGCTGGGGCTGTTCGTCGCGGTCTTCCCGATCTTCGTGACCGCGCTCATCCGCTGCGTGATCAGCGGACGAGGGTTGTGGGAGGACCGCACCGCCCGCGGCGACCTGCTCAGGGCCACCCTGCCGCTGCCACCGCTGACGTGGTTCGTCTACCCGCTCTTCCTCGGGGTCGCCGTGCTGGGCTTCGCGACGGGGGCGGGGAGGGCGCAGGACGCGCAGGCCCACGCATCGGGCTACTACTACACCTTCTGGGACAGGTCCGCCCAGCCGCAGCACCTCAGCCGGGTCGACCTCAGCGAGTCCGAGTACCACCAGGTGCTCAAGTGCCAGCTGCGGGTCTTCGGTGCGGGGGCGTCGCTGTTCTACACGGTCAGCAGCTTCCTCGTCCTCGTCTCGGCGGCGGCCGCGGCCCCGACCACCGGGGCGCGGACCCGGCGGCCGGGCCGAACTGCACCGGCCGGCCCGGCGTCGGCGGAGAGGGCAGGATTCGAACCTGCGCGGGCGCCCGAAGGCACCCGATCCGGACCCGAAGGTCCCGGTCCCCGATAAGCCGCTCCGGGCACCTCTCCCTGCTCAGGTCGGGCACCGGGTGCCTCCCCTGACGTGTGTCCATGCTGCCCGGAGGCCCTGACCGGGTGCTGACCGGGTGCTGCGGGCGAGCTGACCCGGGCGGGGTCCGCACGCTACCGTTCGGAAGGTGCGCACGGCGGACCGGTCGGCCCATCAGGAGTGCGCACGTGGGGAGTTGAGGGGGCTCGGCGTGGTGCTGCGGTGGCTGTGGCAGCAGGCGATCGGCGGGTGCGTGCCCGTCACGACAGGGCTGGCCGCGCCAGGGTCGGGGTCGGCGGGGTCGGCGCCGGCCGGGTCGGCGCCGGCGGGAGCCGGGGCGCCCACCGGCCGGGTCGTGAACACCCGCAACGAGATCCGCGGCGGCACGTTCAACGGGCCCACCATCCAGGCCGGACGGATCGCCATCACGGTCGTCCCCCAACCTCCGGAGCCTCCCCCGCAGGTCCTGGTGGGCCGCATCCCGGCGGAGGCCACCGCCTTCCAGCCCCGCGCCGTGCTGCGCGCGGCCGTCGACCGGGCCCACGAGAACCACGGCACCGTGGTGCTCACCCAGCTGCTGGCCGGCGGCGGAGGCGTCGGCAAGACCCAGCTCGCCGCCCACTACGCCCGCCGGGCGCTCGCCGAGGGCACCGACCTCGTCCTGTGGGCCGACGCCTCCGAACCGCAGAACGTGACCGCGCTCTACGCCCGCGCCGCCGGCGTCGTCCACGCACCGGGTGCCGGCGGGCGGCAGGTCGACGCCGAGCACGACGCCGCCTGCTTCCTCTCCTGGCTGGCCACGACGGAACGGAGCTGGCTGGTCGTGCTCGACAACGCCACCGAGCTCGACACCGGCCGCCAGGACCTGTGGCCCGACACCGCGGGCGCCGGCAGCGGTCGGGTGCTGGCCACCACCCGACGGCGCGACGCCGCCGCCAGCGGCGCCGCCCGCAGCCTCGTCGACGTCGGCGTCTACTCCCCCGCCGAGGCCATCGCCTACCTGCGCGAACGCCTCGGCCGGGCGGGCTGCGCGCACCTCCTCGACGACACGGCGTCCGCCCTGGTCGAGGCACTCGGTCACCTGCCGCTCGCACTCGGACACGCCGCCGCGTACCTGGTCAACACCCGGCGCACGAGCGGCCGTTACCTGGAGCTGTTCCGGCGGCGGGCCACCGCGCTGGACCGGGTGCTGCCGCGCTCCGCCGATGCCGACGGCTACGGCCGTGCCGTCGCCACCTCGCTGCTGCTCGCACTGGACGCCGCCCAGCGCGAGGAGCCCCGGGGTCTCGCCGTCCCCGCGATCCGGCTGGCCGCCCACCTCGATCCCGCCGGCCATCCCCGCTCGTTGTGGAGCACCGCGGCCGTCGCCGCCCACCTCGCCCGGCACCGCACCGACGCCGAGCCGGACGCCGAGCCGAGCGTCGACGACGTCCTGGACGTGCTGGCCGTGCTGCACAACTACAGCCTGCTCACCGATGCCGACCCCGCCGGCCCCCGTTCGGTCGCGGTCCACGCCCTCACCGCCCGCGCAGCCCGCGAGAGCGCCCCGGACTCCGCCGCACCGGGCCTGGCCGCCGCCGACGCCCTCCTCGAACTGTGGCCGCAGGACGACCACGGCGACCTGGAGCTGACCGCCGCCCTGCGCGCGAACGCCGACACCGTCCGGGCCACCGCCGGCGAGCACCTGTGGCGCGGCGAGGGCCACCCCGTGCTGTTCCGCGCCGGAAACAGCCTGCTGGAGGGAGGCCTGCCCACCGCCGCCACCAGCCACTGGGCCGACCTCGCCACCACCAGCGAGCGGCTCCTCGGCCCCGAGCACCCCGGCACCCTGTCCGCCCTGGCCGGCCTCGGCGCCGCCCACCGGCAGGCCGGGCGGACCACCGAAGCCATCGACCTCCTCAAGCGCGTCGCCGCCGACCACCGACGACTGCTCGGTCCCCGGCACACCGACACCCTCGTCACCCAGGCCAACCTGGCGGCCACCTACGAGCAGGCCGACCGCATCGCGGAGGCGACCGCCCTCCTCGAACGGGTGCTCGGCGACTACCACCGCTCCCTCGGCCCCGACGATCCCCTGACCCTCACCGCCCGGGCCAACCTCGCTGCCTGCTACGCCCGTTCCGGCCGTACCGCGGCCGCCACCGCGATCGAGGAACAGGTCCTCGCCGACCGCCTACGGGTCCTGGGACCGGACCATCCCCACACCCTGATCACCCGGGCCAACCTCGCCACCTCGTACTGGCTGGCCGGCCGCACCGCAGAGGCCATCGCCATCGAGGAACGGGTCCTCGCCGACCGGCTGCGCCTCCTCGGGCCCGACCACCCCAGCACCCTCACCGTCGGCTTCAACCTCGCCGCGTCCTACCGGCAGGCCGGCCGCGCCACCGACGCCGTCGACCTGCTCGCCCGGGTCCTCGCCGACACGGAACGCGTCCTCGGCCCCGAGCACGCCGAGAGCGTGAGCCGTCGCAGATGGCTGGCGGTCATGCTGACCGAACGGGCCCTGGCCGGTCTCCCCGCGGAGGTGGGCGGGGCGCTGCGCGACGCCGCGCGGGCCATCGAGACCGTGGAGCCGGGTGTGGCGGACCACCCCGAGGAGTTCGGCCCGGTGCTGAGGGCCGCCTACCGGCTGACCGCCGACCTCCTCGACCACAGCCAACGGCCGTTGGAGGCAGCGGATTTCAGGCAGCGGGCGGACCGCGTCCCACCGGGCGGCCGGAAGGGGTGAGAGGCCGATCGGAGGGGACGGGCGGGGCGCCGCGGGACGCTCAGCGGTCCGGGCCGTCGAGGATGCGCCGGAGCCAGCGGGTCCGGGCACCGCGGGCGTCCCGGGCGAGAGCGGCGTCCGGCGCCAAGCCGTCGAAGCCGTGGAAGGCGCCGGGCCACACGTGCAGTTCGGCCTGGCCGCCGGCCTGCCAGATCGCGTTCGCGTACGCCACGCTCTCGTCCCGGAGCGTCTCGGCCGATCCGACCTCGACGAAGGCCGGGGGCAGCCCGGACAGGTCCGTGGCCCGCGCGGGAGCGGCGTACGGCGGCAGGTCGGCGGCGCCGTACCGCTCGCCCAGCAGCGCCTGCCAGGCGGTCGCGTTCGAGGTCCGGTCCCAGGTGTCGCGGCCCGCCATCTGGTAGGAGGAGAACGTCTCGCCGCGGTCGTCGAGCATCGGGCACAGCAGCAGCTGCCCGATCGGCGCGGGCCCGCCCCGGTCGCGCGTGAGCAACGCGAGGGCAGCGGCGAGTCCACCGCCGGCGCTCTTGCCTCCCACGACGATGCGGCCCGCGTCGACGCCGAGGGCATCGGCGTTGGCGGCCGCCCAGACCAGCCCCGCGTAACAGTCCTCGACCGGTCCGGGGTACCGCGTCCGCGGCGCCAGCCGGTACTCGACGGAGATCACGGCCACCCCCAGCGGGAGCGCCCACTCCCGCAGCGACTCCGGGAGGACGGACCACGCGTTGCCCACGACCATTCCGCCACCGTGCATGTAGTACAGCAGCGGCAGCGGCCCGGCGCTGCCGGCCGGCCGTGCGCTCACCAGCGTGACGCCCGGCCCGGTCGACCCGCCCGGCACCGTGATCTCGTCCACCTCGAAGAGACCGTCGGCCCGGAGCTCCCGGACCGTCGGCCTGGGCCGCTGCGCAGCGTCCCGTTCCTGCCGCTCCGCGAGGTTCCCGGGGGTCATCGGGTCGTACGCCTCCGCTCCCAACGCCGCCAGCACGGGCGCCAGTTCGGGGTCGATCGGGGGCGCGGGCCGATCCGTCGGCAGCGGGTCGCGGGTGGGGGTGGGTCCGGGTGGAGAGTCCATGCGGCCCAGTCTCCATCACCCGCCGGACGCCGGCCACAACCGCCCGCCGCCGCGCAGCCCGGATGCGGCAACGCCCGTGCTCCCGTGCGGGTACCGTGCCGGCGTGGAGACCGTCCGTTGTGCACCCGACAGGGGGAGCACCCGATGGAGAGCCTGATCACGCTGGACGATCGCGGCCGGATGGTCCCCACCGACCGCGCGGCCTTGGCCGAGTCGATCGCCGCACTCCTCGACGGACCGCTCGCCCAGCCCGGCCCGCTGCGTCAAGCCGGCGTGGGGCTCCTGGTGTTGGGCCGCCACCACGAGGCCGTGAGGGTCCTCGAACGGGCGTTGGCGCTCGCCGACGAGAGGCGCGCCGTCGCCGTCCACATCAATCTCGGGGATGCCCGCCGGTACCGCGGCGACCCTGCCACGGCCGAGCCGCACTACCAGGAGGCGCTTCGGCTCGCCCACGCCCACGCACCGGAGCTGCTGTACCACTGCTTCCAGCACCTGGGCAAGCAGCGTCTGGAGCAGGGCCGCACCGTCGAGGCCCGCACGCTGCTGGACGAGGCCATGCGCCGTATCGACGGGGACGCGCCCCTCGTCGCCGCCACCGCGACCGCACTGCGGCTGGCCGACGAAGCCGACGCGGCGGCGGGCCCACCCGACGGGGGCGGCGAGGTCCGACCGGCCGGCCGCAGCTGATCCGTCGGCTGAGGAACCGGCGGCTTCCCCGCTACTGCGGAGGGCACTCCAGGACGAGTCGGACCTCCGTCACCTCGTACCCGGCGCGGTCGAAGGCGGCGGCCATCGGGCGGTTGACGGTGTCGGTGGTCGCGGTGATGCGGTCGGCGCCCGCCGCCGCGTGGAAGCGGGTGATCTCGGCCAGGACCTCGTCGATCAGACCCCGGCCCCGCTGCTCCGGCACCACACCCAGGTATCCCACGTTGCGGTGGTAGGGCGTCGCCGACGGGATGGCCATCCCCGCCAGTGTCCCGTCCGGGAGGTGCGCCAGCCGCCACCACGAACGCTCGCCCGGACAGTCGAGGTAGAACTCGAAGTCCTCGCGGGCCAGTTGCTCGGCGTCCATGGCGAGCAGCTCGTTCCGGGTCGCCAGGTCGAGGCTGTCGTGGGAGAGGCGCACGAAGGCATCGAGGAACTCCTCGTCCGTCCCCTCCCGGAAGACCAGCCGCCCGGTGGGCTCGGCCACCGGGGCCTGCGGAGTCCATTCGTAGCGCAGGCGCTCGATCTCGCGGGTCAGCCCCGCCCTTCCGGCGCCCTCCCGGCGCCATGCGACCGCCGCGGCCGACTCCGGTGCGGCGCGCCAGTCACGCGGCAGGGAGATGTTGTACCCGGGGCGGTTCCCGAACGCCGCGTGCCCGGCCGCCAGCAGGTCGGCCGCCACGGCAGCCGGATCGGCCACGCCGGCACGGACCTGGAGACAGTCGAGCGCGATCGGCCGCTCACTGTCGGCCCGCCCCCACCACAGCGCTCGGGCCACCAACTCCCCGTCCCCGTCCTCCGCGACCCACACCCACTCGGGTCGCATCCGGTTCTCGGCGAGTTCCTCGCGGATCCTCTCGGCGGTCAGGGCGGGTACGGGACCGTCCGCCGCGAAGGCGACAGCTCGGTCGAGGTCTGAGGGGCCGGCAGTGGCCGAACGACAACGCATCGGGTGATGATCACACAGAACGCCTGATCACGCCATCGATTCGGACACGGACGGCAGAACGCGGGGCAGCCGCCGGGCCGGCACCTCGCTGACACACCCGGTGCCGCATCAGGGAGCCTTCGCGCCGTCCTCGGCCCAGGTCTCGCCGGGGCGTCGAGCAGACCGCGGTTCCGTCGGTGCGTTCAGCGGCCAAGGTGTGTCGAACTCCTCATCGGTGTGCGCGAGCAGCGGCGGATCGGTGCCGGGCGGGAGCGACTCCGGTGAGGCATCGCGGGCTCCGGTAGAGTCCCCGACGTGAACACCGGAACGGCATCACGCCACGCACGGATCGGCTGTCCGGCGGACGACTGACCCCGCCGCGGGTGCGTGACGGGCACCCCTTCGGTTCGGCACGCGGACCTCCCCGTACTCGCTGCACCCGCGAGTCCGAGTTCCGTGTCGACCACAGCGAGGCCATCCGAATGACCGTCACGTTCAACCACACCATCATCGCCGCCCGGGACCGCAACGAGTCGGCCCGCTTCCTCCGCGAGCTGCTGGAACTGCCGGAAGCACCGTCCTGGGGCCCCTTCACCAACGTCCGGCTCGCCGACGGCGTGCTCCTCCAGTTCGCCGAGCCGCCGGTCGAGATCCAGATGCAGCACTACGCGTTCCTCGTGGACGACGAGCTGTTCGACCGCGCGTACCGACGGCTGTGCGACCTCGGCGTCGAGCACTGGGCCGACCCGCAGATGCGGCGCCCCGGTGAGACCAACACCGAACACGGCGGCCGCGGGGTGTACTTCAAGGACCCCTCCGGCCACGCGCTCGAACTGATCACCCGCCCGTACCTGTAGCCGGCACCACTGGTGGGAGGTGGCGGTCGCCGCAACGCCCGTGCGTTGACGGGCCGCAACCTCCCGCCCCGGGGCCGGACAAGACCAGCCGCCTTCCGGTGGACTCGCTCACGCTCGACGGTGACCGGATCGACGGTGACCGGATCGTCCTCGACCGGCCGGTGGCCCGGGAGCCGGAGGAGGCAGTACCGCCGCACCACCGACCGCTCCCGCCGGGCCTTCGGCCGCCGCCCTCCACCGCGCGAGGGCGGCGGCTCGGTGCGTGGACGGGGCCCGGTGAGGCCCCGCCCGCCGCACGGCCGGGGCCACGGCTCGTCGTCGCAGGCCACGTCCGTGGTCCGCCCGCGAGCGTCCCCGGCGCCGTCGTGCCCTGCACCGTCGTGCCCTGCACCGTACGGGTCGGGGGCGCCCTGTTCGGCCTGGTCCTGGAGGGGGGCGTCGGCCGCCGGCCACCTGCCGCGGTCCCCGCGGCCCGCCGGTGAGCCTCCGGCCGCGGAACACGAGGTCACCGTTCACGCGCTGGTGACGAGAGGTCAGCCGCATCCGGGCGGCGGTCTCGGCGGTCGGCGCCGGGTCGTGTCCGAACCGAAGTCTCCCGCGCCCGACCCCTTGCCGTCGCCGCTCGACCTCCCTACTGTGAACCTTCAAATCCCTCGAAAGACTCGCAGGAAGCCTGCATGGCGACAGATTTGAACGATCAAATAGGCCCGCCCTTGGGCTATCTCGACTTCGCCCGGGTCGGCCCGCTCTCCCGCCCGGCCGCTGCCGCGATCGGCGAGGCGACCGGGCTGGCCTCCCGCCTCCAACCGGGCGATCTGGACCGGCTGTTCGCCCGGGCGGACGCCGCCCGGGCCTCGGCGGCCCGGCTGCTGGACGCCCGCCCGCAGGAGGTCGCCCTCGTCCCGTCCACCAGCAACGGCCTGTTCACCGTGGCCGCGGCGCTCGACGGGGCCGGTACCGTCCTGGTGCCGCGCGCCGAGTTCCCGGCCAACGTCTATCCCTGGCTCCGGTTCGCCGAACGCGGCGGGCCCGCCGTCCGCTTCGTCGAGCCGGACACCACCGACCCCTTCGAACACCGGCACCTCACCCCCGACCTGTTGCGCCGTCACCTCACCCCGGACGTCACCGCGGTCACCGTCAGCGCCGTCGACTCGCTCACCGGCCACCTCGCCCCGCTGGGTGATCTCAAGGAGGTCCTCGGCCCGGACCGGTTGCTGATCGTCGACGCCATCCAGGGGCTGGGCAGCGTGCTCCTGGAGGCCGAGGCCGCGGACGTCCTGGTCAGCGGCGGCCAGAAGTGGCTGCGCGCGGGGTGGGGAGCGGCGCTGCTGCTGATCCGGGACCGTCTCGCGGACCGGCTGCGGCCGGGCCTCGGCGGCTGGGCCGGCGTCACGGACCCGTTCGCGGAACGGCATCCGGCGCCCTCCCTGCCCGGCGCCGCCGCCCATCTCGCCACCAACCCGGACTTCCCGGCCGCCGCCGCCCTGGGCGCGGCCCTCGACGACCTCGGTGAGCGCGGCCAGGACGGGCCGGCCGCCGTCGGTGCCCGGATCCGCGCCGTCCTCGCGGAGCTGCTCGACCGGGCGCGACGGGCCGGCGCCGACGTCCTGCTGGACGGTCTCGACCCTCGGGAGCGCGGCGGCATCGGCACCTTCCGGCTGCCCGGGCACGATCCCGCCGCCGTCCACCGGGCCCTCGGAGCCGCCGGGCTGACCACCACCCGTCGCGGCGAGTGGATCCGGCTCTCCCCCCACGCCTCCACCGACCCGGCAGCCGCCGACCTGCTCACCGACGCCCTGCGCACCCTCACCCGCCCCGCCCCGCACCCCCACACCGCGCCGTACACCACACCGCACCCCGCACCCGACACCGCACCCGCACCGCGCCCCCACCCCCAGGAGCCGACATGTCCCACCAGCTGAGCCGCCGACACCTCCTCCAACTCGCCACCGCGTCAGCCGCCGGGTTCGGCCTCACCGCCTGCGGCGGCGGGTCGGGCGGGGCCCCCTCCGGCGGCGACGGCGAGAGCGGCCGGATCACCGTCTGGAGCTGGACCACCGCCGCGGAGGCCCTGCGCGGGGTCGTCCCCTCGTTCGAGAGGGACAACCCCGGCATCACGGTCGACGTCCAGGACGTCGGCAACCCGGCCATCTGGGACAAGATCACCGTCGGTCTCGCCTCGGGCGGCAAGGGCCTCGCCGACGTTCTGCACATCGGCGTCGACTACCTGCCCGGCTACCTGGAGAAGTTCCCGAACGGCCTCGCCGACCTGTCCGCGCTCGGCGCCGACCGGCACAGGGACGAGTTCGCGCAGGGGCTGTGGCCGACCGTCATCGGCAAGGACAAGGCGGCGCACGCCCTCCCCTGGGAGGTGAACCCGCTCGGTCTGTTCTACCGGCAGGACTACTTCGAGAAGGCCGGTGTCGACCCCGCCGCCATCGGCAGCTGGGACGACCTGATCGCCGCCGGCCCGAAGGTCCTCGCCGCCACCGGAGCCCAGCTGATCGGCCTGGACAAGCCCGGGACCACCCAGGACATGGACTTCTTCCAGAACCTGATGCAGCTCCAGGGCGCCTTCTACTTCGACCACGACGGCAGGGTGACGCTCGCCTCGCCCGCCGCCGTCCAGGCCCTCACCCTCATCAAGCGGCTCAACGACGCGGGCCTGCTCGCCGACACCGCCGGCCAGGGCACCTGGAAGCGTCTGGTCGGCGAGGGCCGGCTCGCCACCGTCCCCTATCCGGCCTGGGCGGTCGAGTACCTGGCCACCAAGTTCCCCGACCAGAGCGGGAAGTGGCGCGTGATGCAGCCGCCCGCCGCCGTCGCCGGGGGCCGGCGCAGCGCGATCGTCAACTCGACCTACCTGGCGGTCGCGTCGTCCAGCAAGCGCCGCCGGGCGGCCTGGCGCTTCGTGGAGTACGCGCTCACCAGGCCCGCCGAGATCAACCGGATGTTCACCTCCGGCGGGGTCTTCCCGGCGCTCGGCGCCGCCTACGCCGACCCGATGTTCTCGGCGCCCCACCCGTTCTACGGGGGCCAGAGCGTGCTGAAGTCCTTCGTCGACTCGCTCACCACCGGCGCGGACGCCACCAACTTCACCGGTGACTACGCCCGTGCGCTCAAGCTCGCCAGTGACGCGCAGAGCCAGGTGCTGCTCAAGGGCGCCGACCCGGCGACCGCGCTCCGGGACGCCGCCCGGCAGCTCTCCCAGCAGACCGGCCGGCAGCAGGCGGTCTGAGCCGATGGCCCTCGCCCCGCCCGAACCCGCGCCCGCCACTCCCCCCTCCGCGGCTCCCCCGGCCACCGCCCGCGCCGGCGCCCGCGCCACCGACCGCGCCCGCGCCGGACGGCGCCCGCTGCTGACCCGCAGCTCCGTCCCCTACCTGCTGATCACGCCCGCCGTCCTGGGCTTCGCGGTGTTCAAGGCGTACCCCATCGCCGACTCGCTGTGGATCAGCCTCACCACCGGCACCGGCGACGACCCCCGGTACGCCGGGCTCGCCAACTACCGGCGGCTGCTGCACGACCCGCTGTTCTGGACGGCGCTGAGGAACACCGGGCTGATCCTGGTCGTCCAGGTGCCGCTGATGCTCGCCCTGGCGCTGCTGGTCGCGCTCGGCCTCAACTCCGGCCGGGTGCTGCTGCGCCCGCTCTGGCGGCTGGGCGTCTTCGTGCCCTCGCTGACCGGGCTGGTCGCGGCCGGCGTGATGTTCTCGGTGATCCTCAACCGCGACGCCGGGCTGCTGAACTGGGTGCTGTCGCTGTTCGGCGTCGACCGGGTGAACTGGCTCGGCAGCCCGGCCTGGGCCCGGGTGGGCGTCGTGCTGGTCATCACCTGGCACTACACGGGCTACAACGCCGTGCTGTACCTGGCCGGGCTGCAGGGCGTGCCGGTCGAGCTGTACGAGGCCGCGATGGTCGACGGCGCCGGCCCGGTCCGCCGGTTCGTCTCCATCACGCTGCCCCAGCTGCGGCCGATCCTCCTGCTCACGGTGGTCCTCTCGACCATCGGCACCCTGCAGCTCTTCGACGAGCCGTACGTCCTGACCGGCGGCGGGCCCGACAACGCCACCCTCACGGTCACCATGTACCTCTACGACAACGGCTTCAAGTACTTCGACTTCGGCTACGCCTCGGCCCTCGCCTACGCGCTCGCGCTGATCGTGTCGGTGCTGGGCGTCCTCCAGGTCCGTCTGATGGGAGAGCGCCGGTGAAGGCCCGCGGCACCCTGCTCACGCTGCTGCTCGCGGGCGCCTTCGCGCTCTGCGTCGGCCCCTTCTACTGGCTCGCCGTCGCGGCCACCCAGGACGACCGGGACGTGTTCTCCTGGCCGCCGAAGCTGCTTCCCGGCGGCCACCTCATGGAGAACCTGCGCGGGCTCCAGGAGTCGGTCGGGCTCACCCGCGTCCTGTTCAACACCGTGCTGGTGGCGGGGGTCCAGACGGTCGGCGCGGTCGTCGTCTCGGTGCTGGCGGGTTACGCCTTCGCCAAGTTCGAGTTCCGGGGGCGCTCGCTGTTCTTCGTGCTGCTGCTCAGCACCCTGGTCATCCCGGACACGGTGATGCTGATCCCGGTGTTCCGGATGATGACGGACCTGGGCCTGATCGACTCCTACCAGTCCGTCATCCTGCCCGGCCTGGTGACCCCGTTCGGCATCTTCCTGATGCGGCAGGCGCTGCGTTCCATGCCGGACGAACTCCTGGACGCGGCCCGGGTCGACGGGGCCGGCGAGCTGCGGGTGCTGTGGCGGATCGTCCTGCCGGTGAACCGGCCGGTCATCGCGGCCCTCGCGCTGTTCGTCTTCCTCGGCGGCTGGAACCAGTTCGTCTGGCCGCTGATCGCGCTGCGCAGCCCGGAGATGTACACCCTGCCGGTCGCCACCGCGACCCTGCAGGGGCTGTCCACCACCGACTACGCGCAGGTCCTGCTGGCCGGTGCCATCGCCGCCGTGCCCGTGATGCTGCTGTTCCTCGTCCTGCAACGCCAGTTCGTCTCCGGTCTGCTGGCCGGGGCCACCAAGGAGTGACCACCGTGACCACCGAACCACGCCCCGGAGCCGCCACCGCGACCGGAGCCGCCGCCGAGGGCGGGGCGGCGACCACGCCGGCCGTGCCGCAGCCCGTCCCGGTCTGGCGGCCGAACACCCCGGCCGGGGCCGTCCCCGACACCGTCGGCGAGTGGTGGCTGACCACCGGCCTGCTCGGCCCCACCGGCGCTCCGCTGAGCGTCCAGCTGACCGGGCTCGGCTGCGACCGCCTGGACACCACCGTCACCCCGGTCGGCGAGGGGGTGGCGCTGATCGAGATCGCGGTGCCGGTCCGGGCCACGGTCCGCGCCGAGTGGCGGGTCCCGTGCGTCGGCGCCACGGCGTACTGGACCCCCGACACCAACGCCTCGCGCTGGCTGCCGCCGTCCTGGGTCGCCCCGCGGACCGTCTCGCTCAGCCTCGGTGCTCCCGTGGCCGCTCTGGTCGGCGCCGGGGACCGCACGCTCTGCACCGCCGCCGCCGGCGAGACCACCGCGCCGGTGCGGGTGGGTGCCGGAGTGGTGGAGGAGAGCGGGGAGTTCGCGTTCACCGTGGAGCAGGAGCTGCGTCCGGACGGGCCGCCGATGCGGCTGCGGATCGACCTCAGCGGCCGCCACTTCGCCACCACCCTGCACGAGGTCGGCGCCTGGTGGGCCGAGGGCCGCCACCATCCCGGTGTCGCCCCCGCCGCCCGGATGCCCGCCTACTCCACCTGGTACAGCCTCCACCAGAGCGTGGACGCCGCCACCGTCGAGCAACAGGCCGTCCTGGCGGCGGCCGTGGGCTGCGAGAGCATCATCGTGGACGACGGCTGGCAGACCACCGACCGGGCCCGCGGGTACGGGCACTGCGGCGACTGGGTGCCCAACCCGGCGGCCTTCCCCGATCCGGCGGCGCACGTCGCCGAGGTCCACCGGGCCGGTCTGGCCTACCTCCTGTGGTACGCGGTGCCGTTCATCGGCCGGCACAACGACGCCCGGGACCGCTTCAAGGGCATGATCCTGCGCGAGGAGCCGCACCTGGACGCCGCGGTGCTGGACCCCCGCCACCCCGAGGTCCGGGCCCACCTGGTCGAGCGGATCTCCCGGGCCGTCGAGGAGTGGGGCATGGACGGTGTGAAGCTGGACTTCATCGACCGCTTCGCCGTCGCCGACCCACCGCCTGCGCCGGCCGGCGCGGACCGCGGCGAGGTCCACGAGGGCGTGCTCCAACTGCTCGCCGACCTCGACACCCGCCTGCGCCGCACCCGGCCGGACGTCATCGTCGAGCACCGCCAGCCGTACGTCGGGCCCGGTCTGTGGCCGTACGCGACGATGGTCCGGGCGACGGACTGCCCGCTCAGCCCGGCCGAGAACCGCCAGCGCACGGTCGACTGCCGGCTCACCGCCGGGCCGCTCGCGGTGCACGCCGACATGATCATGTGGAATCCGGCCGAGACGCCCGAGGCCGTCGCCGTGCACCTCGTCAACGCGCTGTTCTCGGTGCCGCAGATCTCCGTCGACCTCGCCGCCCAGAGCCCGGGCCAGCTCGCGGCGCTGCGCTTCTGGCTCGGCGTCTTCCGCCGGTACGCCGCCGTCCTCCAGTTCGGCACCCTGGAGCCGGCGCGGCCCGACCTCGGCTACCCGCTGGTGCGCGCCGGGGACGCCGGCACCACCGTGGTCGCGCGCTACGCGCCGCTGCCGGTCGCCCTGCCGGCCCGGGAGGCCGGGGACGGTCCGCGGACGGTGCTCGTCGCCAACGCGGACGCCGACCCCGTGGTGCTGCTGACCGCGACCCGGCCGGAGCGGACCCGGGCCCTCGTCCAGGACTGCCGTGGTGAGATCCTGTCCGAGACCGTGCTCGACCTCGTGCCCGGGGTGAATCCGGTGACCGTGCCGACCGGTGGCCTGCTCACCCTGACCCGCGAGGACTGACGCCGGGGGCCGGGGGCACCCGCCCGGGTGCCCCCGGCCCGCCGACCACCGCCAGCAGAGGAACGATGACCGCTCGACAGGTGACCATCGAGGACGTCGCGCGCGCGGCCGGCGTCTCCCGCCAGACCGTCTCGAACGCCCTCAACGCGCCCGACCGGCTGCGCTCCTCCACCCTCGCCCGGGTCACCGCCGCCATCGACGAACTCGGCTACCGGCCCGACCAGTCCGCCCGCAGCCTGCGCACCGGCACCCGCAAGGTCATCGCCTATCCCGCCCCCGCCGACAACCCGGCGGACCCCAATCCGCTGATGGGCGGCTTCCTCCAGGCCCTGGTGACCGCCGCCGACGACGTGGGCCACCGCGTGCTGCTCTTCCGCGCCGACCCTCGGCAGGGCGCCGGGGCGGTCGCCCGTTCCTTCCACGGCCTGATCGCCGCCCGCCAGGTCGACGGCTTCGTGCTGTCCGACGTGGTCCACGACGATCCCCGGGTGGACGTGCTCACCGAGGCGGGCTTCCCGTTCGCCGCCTTCGGACGGACCGCCCCGGGCCGCCCGCAGAACTGGGTGGACATCGACTCCACCGGCGCGACCGCCGGGCTCGTACGGCACCTGCTCGACCAGGGCCACCGCCGGATCTGCTACCTCAACTCGGCCGCCTCGCTGCCCTGGCTCGCCGACCGCCGGGCCGGCTTCCTGCGGGCGGCGGCCGAGGCCCCCGACGGCGGGTTCGAGGTCGGCGTCCCCGACGACGACCCGGCCGCGCTGGCCCGCGCCGTCCAGCGGCTGCTCACCGGCCCGGACCGGCCGACCGCGCTGGTCTGCGCGAGCGACTGGCTGGCCCTCACCGCCTACCAGGCCGTCCGCGCGGCGGGCCTCGCCGTCGGGGCCGAGGTCGCCGTCGCCGGCTTCAACGACATCCCGCTGTGCACGCTGTTGCAGCCCGCCCTCACCAGCGTCCGGCTGCCGCTCGCCGCCATCGCACGCGGCCTGGTCGACCGCCTGGTCACGGCCGTCGAGGACCAGGCCGCCGCGCCGGCGGCCGGGCTGCTGCTCCCCGCCGAGCTGGTCCTGCGCGGCAGCACACCCGGGCGGTAGCCGACGCGGGCCGGTCAGGAGCCGGTCAGGAGCCGGTCGGGAGCCGGTCAGGAGGAGGGCTGTTCGACCAGCTGCGCGATGTAGAGCGCCTCGCCGAGCTTGCCGACCAGGGCGAGCTGGGTGTCGAGGTAGTCGACGTGCTCCTCCTCGTCGGCGAGGATCGCCTCGAAGAGGTTGGCCGAGGTGACGTCGTTCCTGGCGCGCATCACGGCGATGCCGCGGCGCAGCCGGTCGATCGCCTCGACCTCGACGGTGCGGTCCACGGTCAGCATCTCGGTGACGCTCTGGCCGATCTGGACGTGGAAGAGCCGCTGGTAGTTGGGCAGTCCGTCGAGCATCAGGATCCGGTCGGTGAGGATCTCGGCGTGGCGCATCTCGTCGAAGGACTCGGCGCGGGTGTGGGTGGCGAGCTTCGTCCAGCCGAAGTGTTCCTGCATCTTGGCGTGCAGGAAGTACTGGTTGATCGCGGTGAGCTCGGCGGTGAGCTGCTCGTTCAGGAACTCGATGACCTCGGCGTCGCCGTCCATGGGACGTCTCGCTCTCTCCGGCCCGGTGACCGGTTCGCGGTCGGCGTCCTTCCATTGGACCGCGCGGCCCGGTCCTGCGCCATCGTGCGGCCGGCTCAGCGCCCGGGGCCGGCCGCCTTCGCGGGGGTGGGCTGCGGCCTGCGCAGGAACAGGTAGAGCACGGGCACCAGGTAGAGGACCCAGACCACGACCTGGAGGACGGTGGGGTCGGGCTGGAAGTTGAGGACGCCCTTGAGGAGCGTGCCGTACCAGCTGTCCTTGGGGATGGTGGAGCTGATGTCGAAGGCCAGGTTGTCGAGGCCGGGCAGCCAGCCGGCCTCCTGGAGGTCGTGGACGCCGTAGGCGAGGACGCCGGCCGCGACGACGATGAGCAGCGCGCCGGTCCAGGTGAAGAACCTGGCGAGGTTGATCCGCAGGGCGCCGCGGTAGAACAGCCAGCCGAGGACGACGGCGGTGAGCAGGCCGAGGGCGGCGCCGACGAGCGGGCGCACACCGTCGCCGGTGGCCTGGACGGCCGTCCAGATGAACAGGGCCGTCTCCAGTCCCTCGCGGCCCACGGCGAGGAAGGCGGTGGTGACCAGGGCGACGGTGCCGAGGGCGATCGCCTCGTCCAGCCGGCCCTGGAGTTCGCCCTTGAGGTGACGGGCGGTGCGACGCATCCAGAACACCATCCAGGTGACCAGCGCGACGGCGATGATCGACAGGGTGCCGCCGAGGGCCTCCTGCGCCTCGAAGCTCAGCTGGGCGGAGCCGAACTGCAGGACGGCTCCGAAGGCCATGCTGAGGACCACGGCGGCGGTGATGCCGGTCCAGACCGGGAGCAGCGCGTCCCGGCGGTCGGTCTTGACCAGGTACGCGATCAGGATGCAGGCGATCAGGCTGGCCTCCAGTCCTTCGCGCAGGCCGATCAGGTAGTTCGCGAACACGCGCGCTCCTCGGGGGTCATGGGGGCCCGGCCCGGCCGAACAGGGTGCGGCCCCACCAGTCGTCCGGCCCGGTCACGCCCGGCGGGCAGGCGAAGTGGGCGGAGGCGACGTGCTGGAGGTACTCGCCGAGCGCCTCGGTACCGGCCAGGTGCTGCTGCACGGGCAGGAACCCGGTGCGGGTGTCGCGCTGGTAGGCCAGGAAGAACAGCCCCGCGTCCAGCCGTCCGAGGCCGTCCGTGCCGTCGGTGAAGGAGTAGCCCGCGGTGGCGAGCAGCACCGCGCCGAGCGGGAGGACCACGGCGAGGGGACGGGCCGCGGAGGGCACGGCGCGGTGGGTGGGCATGGGGCTCCCGGGGACGGCGGTGCGGCGTCGCACGGGTCGGGCCGGGTGCGGAGCGCCGCCAGGGTAGCTAAGGCATACCTTAGTTCCGGGGTCGGGGTGCGGCCACACGGCCGCGCGGACCCGCGGTTCACCTGGACGGCCCGCCGGGTCGGGGCGGCCCGGTCGCCGTGGCGGTGCGCGCACTCTGCGGGGTCGGGGGGTCGGCGGGCATGGGGGAGCCTCTCGGGTCGGTCGGGTCGGCCCTCCGCGCGGGACCGGGCACGCACCCCGGGCTCGGCGGCGCTCCGGCGGTGGCCGGCGCTGGGCCTGTGGTGCCAGCTTCGGCGGGGCGTCCGCCGCCGTCAACGGACACCTGTGACCGGGACTTGGACTTTTGTGGGCGGCCGGGCGGGGTGGTGGGCGACCGGCACGGCGATCCTCCGGAGTCCGGTCGGCGGGTCTTGACTTCTCCGGGAGAGTGCTGTCACGGTTTGCTCGAAGTTGCTCCGACTGCACCGGTAGTGAGCAACTCGGAACACGGTCGCCGTCCCTGCGGACCTCGCGGGACGGCCACGGAGACGACCGCCGGCCCGGGCCCGCACACCCGGACCGGCCCGTCGGCGTACCGGCCCGCGCGGCCCGTCCGGCCCGGCGATCGTGCCGTCGTGAGTCGGCCCCGCCGATCCGCACCCCTGCCTCCCCAACGGGCCGGGGCCACGGCATGCGGTCGCCCGCGCTCCCTCCCCCACCACCCCCAAGGAGTACCCGTGTCCTCCCCGCCCCGCAGAGCGCTGGCCGCGGCCCTCACCGCCGCCGCCCTGCTGCTGCCCGCCACCTCCGCGACCCCCGCCGCGGCGACCCCGCCCACGACCGGCTACACCGTCACGGTCGGTACGCCCGTCCCGTACGCCCACCCCACGGACACCCCGGCCTCCACCTTCGTCGACCGGGACGGCACGTTCTGGTTCCAGCAGTCCGCCGCCCTGTACGGCGCGACCCAGCCGCGCTACTGGGACTTCTTCACCGGGGCGGACTTCGACACCGCCCCCCGGTCCGCCGCGGTCAGCGACGCCGTCAACCCCGCGAACGCCGACGACCGGAACAACGACACCACCTGGCGGTGCAACAACAGCCCGACCGGCCTGGGCGCGACCTACTCGGTCGGCAACACGAGCTACTCCCAGAAGAACTACTGCGACCTGTCGGGCGTCTGGGTGGATCCGGACACCGGCGACTGGTACGGGCTGGTGCACAACGAGTTCACCCCTTCGCCGTTCGCCGACGGCATCCACTTCGACGCGATCGACTACGCGGTCTCCACCGACCGGGGCCGGACCTGGACGATCAAGGACCACGTGCTCACCTCGCCGCACTCCACCCAGCGCGGCGACACCACGCAGTTCCCCCACCAGACGTACTCCTACGGCGACGGCGACCAGCGGCTGTTCGTCGACACCGCCTCGGGCTACTTCTACGTCTTCTACGGCTCGCGCATCGTGGAGAAGGGCGGCAACTGGACCGACAGCCTGGCCCACGTCGCCCGCTCCCCGATCGCCGCCAAGATGGCGCCCGGCTCGTGGCAGAAGTGGTACGACGGCGCGTGGTCGCAGCCCGGCGTCGGCGGGCTGGAGAGCAACCAGGTGCCGGTCGACTCCGCGAACCGGACCGGCTACACGCCGGTCGCGGGAGACTACAGCCCCGCCAACACCGGTACGGCCGCGCAGCAGATCGCAGCCGGAAAACTGCCTCCCAAGTCGCCGCTGTTCGTCATGAACATCGCCTACAACGCCTACCTGCGGCTGTACATCGGCGAGCCGGAGGCGGTGTCGGGCGCCGCCCCGCAGCGGTTCTACGTCACCGACGACCTGTCCAGCCAGAAGTGGTACCTGATCGGCGACACCGGCGGTTACACCACCAACTCCTGGTACCGCTGGTTCCTCGACGGTGCCAACCGGACCAACTCCACCATCGTCGGCAGGAGTTTCCGGTCCTACTGCGCCTTCGAGTGCTCCAACGGTGCCTCCGGCGAGTACGTCGACGTCACCCTCGGCGCCACCGCCCGGGCCGCCGCGCCGGTGGACGAGACCAAGGCCTACCGGATCAGCAGCGGCGCCGGGCGCGTCCTCGCGCAGGTCTCCGGCGGCTCCTCCGCGACCACCTCGCTGGCCGCCGCCACCGGCTCCGCCCTGGAGTCGTGGACCTTCACCGGCAACGGCGACGGCTCCTACCGGATCGTCAACTCCTCGACCGGCCGGCTGCTCGGCGTCGACTCCTCGGTCACGGCGGGCCGGGCGTGGGGCGCCCGGCCGACCGTCACCGCCGCGGCGGCGGGCGGTCCCGGCGTCGGACAGCAGTGGTTCGTCGTCCCCGGCACCTCCGCCGGCGGCGCCCTGGACGGGACGCACCGGCTGGTCAACCGCTACAGCGGCCTGGTGATCGGCCTGTCCGCCGACTCCGGCCGGCTCGCCGAGACCACCCCCACCCGCACGTGGAGCAACACCACCGGCAACCCGGTCGGCGGATCCCGCGGCGCGGCGGAGCAGACCCTGACGCTGACCCAGACCGGCACCGCCCCCGAGACGGTCACGGTCGCCGGCCCCGGCAACCAGTCCGGGAAGGTCAACACGGCGGTGTCGCTCCAGCTCGGCGCCGAGGACTCGGCCGGCAAGGCCCTCACCTTCTCCGCCACCGGCCTGCCCGCCGGCCTGTCGATCAGCTCCTCGGGGCTGGTCTCCGGCACGCCGACCACCGTCGGCTCGTCGACGGTCACGGTCACCGCCTCCTCCGCCACCGCCACCGGCTCGACCGCCTTCACCTGGGCGGTCAACCCGGCGCTCGGCGGCACCCACACCCTGGTCGCCTCGGGCAAGGCGCTCGACGACCCGAACCACTCGACCAGCCCGGGGACCCAGCTGGTCACCTGGAGTCCCAACGGCGGCACCAACCAGAACTGGGTCCTCACCCCGCAGCCGGACGGCAGCTACCGGATCGCCAACGGCCTCTCCAACCTCTGCATGGACGTCAGCGGCGGCAGCGGTGCGCCCGGTGCGCAGGTCATCCAGTGGACCTGCACGGGCGGCGGCAACCAGCGCTGGACGGTCACCGCCCTCCCGGGCGGCGGCTACCGGATCGCCTCGCAGAGCAGCGGGCTGCTGCTGACCACCGCGTCGGGCGCGGACGGGGCCCTGGTCACCCAGCAGTCCGACACCGGATCGGCGCTCCAGCGCTGGACCATCGGCTGACGCCCGGCCCCGAGGGGCGGGGCCGGAGCGGACGGGTCGGGCCCCGCGGCATCCAGCCGCGGGGCCCGACCGCTCTCCCGGACGCCCGGGTTGACGATCCGTCCGGATCAGGGGCCCGGCGAGCCGCCCGCGCAGCGCGCGTAGACGTCGCGCGTAGAGTCCACTTGACCAGCCTGGTTACCCGCCCGTACGTTCATCCCCGCATCGTGCGCGCCGGGCCTGCGGGGGGACGATTCGCGTCCGCCCGCCCGGCGAAGGGCAGGGGACGGAACACATGATCAGGAAGAGCCTCGGGAAGCGTTCGAGGACCATCGCCACCCTCGCCGTCGGCGTGGTCGTCGGCGGCGCGGTCGCGGGTGGCGGCTTCGCCGTCGCCGACACCAGGGCGCCGCGGACCGACCGTCAGATCACCAACATGACGGACGAGGTCAGCGACATCAAGGCGTACTACGGCGACACCGTCGACGCCCAGGGCGAGCACTGGCCGTCCCCGACCGGCAACTACGCCAAGCAGGTCGCCGGGATCGAGAAGGACGCCAAGCAGTTCCTGCAGAACCGCACCCGTCACGACCGCAACAAGAAGAAGGCGATCGTGCTCGACGTCGACGACACCTCGCTGTCGACGTACAACTACGAGCTGGAGACGACGTTCGTCTACAGCCCCGCCAGCAACGCGCAGTACATCGCCACCAAGACCATGCCGGCCGTCTTCGGCATGAACACCCTGGCGAAGGAGGCCGAGCAGCAGGGCTACACCGTCTTCTTCGTCACCGGCCGGCCCGAGTCGCAGCGCGCCGCCACCGCGGCCAACCTGGCCGCCGTGGGCTTCCCGGCCGCGGACGCCCCGCACCTGTACCTGAAGAACAAGGAGAACCCGCCGGCGTACCTGGCCTGCGGTGCGACCTGCACCACCGTCGAGTACAAGTCCGGCACCCGTGCGCACATCGAGAGCCTCGGCTACGAGATCGTCGCCAACTTCGGCGACCAGAACAGTGACCTGTCCGGCGGCCACGCCGCCCGGACGTACAAGCTCCCCAACCCGATGTACTACCTGCCCTGATCCCGGCGGGGTGGCGCGGCCGGGCACGCCGGCCGCGCCGCCCGGTGCGGTCGGACGGCTCCCGGCCGAGGCCGGACCTGAAGGGACGTCGGCACTTCTCGCGCCGACGACCGGTCAACGTGCGGGCGGGCGACATTATCGCCCGGACACCGCCGTCCACTCAGTGAGGCTAATCACGGGCTTGCGGTCTCGGCCCGGGACGCCGCCTGGGTGTACGTTCCTGCGACCAGCGGGTGCTGGATTCCCCCCGCTGCCGCAGGATGCCCGGTCAGCAGCGCCTCCGACGCGAGAGAGACACCATGTCTGCACAGGTTCCGACCCATCACCCTCCCCAGCGCATCGGCGTGGTCGCCGAGTCGACCGCCGGGGAGACCCGCGTCGCGGCGACGCCCGCGACGGTGCGGCAGTTGCTCGACCTCGGCTACGAGGTCGTCGTGGAGTCGGAGGCCGGCTCGGCCTCCGGGTTCACCGACGAGGCCTACGCCGAGGCGGGCGCGAGCATCGGTGACGCCTGGGCGGCCGAGGTGGTGCTCAAGGTCAACGCACCGTCGGGCGGCGAGATCGCCCGGCTGCGCCAGGACGCCACCGTCGTCGGTCTGCTCGCCCCGGCTCAGCACCCCGACCTGGTGCAGGAGCTGTCCGCGCGGGGCGTGACGGCGCTCGCGCTGGACGCCGTCCCGCGGATCTCGCGGGCCCAGTCGATGGACGTGCTCAGCTCCATGGCGAACATCGCGGGGTACCGGGCGGTGATCGAGGCCGCCCACGTGTTCGGGCGCTTCTTCACCGGCCAGGTGACCGCCGCGGGCAAGGTACCGCCGGCGAAGGTGCTGGTGGCGGGTGCCGGCGTGGCCGGGCTCGCCGCGATCGGCGCGGCGTCCAGCCTGGGCGCGATCGTCCGGGCCACCGATCCGCGGCCCGAGGTCGCGGACCAGGTCCGCTCGTTGGGCGGCGAGTACCTGGCCGTGGACGTCGTCCAGGAGGCGAGCACCGACGGCTACGCCAAGGCGACCTCCGACGACTACGACCGCGCCGCCGCCGCGCTCTACCACGCACAGGCCGCGGACGTGGACATCATCGTCACCACGGCGCTGATCCCCGGCCGGCCCGCCCCCCGGCTGGTCACGGCCGCGGACGTGGCGGCGATGAAGCCGGGCAGCGTCATCGTCGACATGGCCGCCGCCCAGGGCGGCAACGTCGAGGGCACCGTGCCCGGCCGGGCGGTGGTCACCGACAACGGCGTCACCATCATCGGCTACACCGACCTGGCGGGCCGGCTGGCCACCCAGGCGTCGCAGCTGTTCGGCACCAACCTGGTGAACCTGCTGAAGCTGCTGACCCCCGGCCGGGACGGCCGGCTGGTCATCGACTTCGACGACGTGGTCCAGCGCGCCGTGACGGTCGTCCGGTCCGGTGAGGTCACCTGGCCGCCGCCGCCGGTGGCCGTGTCGGCGGCGCCCGCCACGGCGCCCGCGGCCCCGGTCGCGCCGGTGGGCGCGAAGGAGTCCCGGCTGACGCCCGCGGTGCGGTTCGGCCTGATCGGCCTGGGGATGCTGGCGGTCTTCCTGCTGATCGCCTTCGCGCCGACCCAACTCGCGGAGAACTTCACGGTCTTCGCGCTCGCCGTGGTCATCGGCTACTACGTGATCGGCAAGGTCCACCACGCGCTGCACACCCCGCTGATGTCGGTGACCAACGCGATCTCCGGGATCGTGGTGATCGGCGCGCTGGTCCAGATCGGGCACCAGAGCTGGATCGTGACCGCGCTGTCGTTCGTGGCCGTGCTGCTGACCAGCGTGAACATCTTCGGTGGCTTCGCCGTGACCCGCCGCATGCTGAGCATGTTCTCGACTGCCCCGGAAAGGCGCTGAGCCCCGATGACTTCCACGACGGCCTCCCACGCCGCGGACCTGGTCGCCGCGCTGCTGTTCATCCTCAGTCTGGCCGGGCTGTCCCAGCACCGGACGTCCCGCGCCGGCGTCGTGTACGGCATCGCCGGCATGGCCCTCGCGCTGGTCGCCACGGTCGTGCTGGCGGCGCAGAGCATCACCGCCGGTGCGGTCGCCCTGATCGTCCTCGCGATGGCGCTCGGCGCCGCCGCCGGCCTGTGGCGGGCGCGCCGGGTCGAGATGACGCAGATGCCCGAACTCATCGCCGTCCTGCACAGCTTCGTCGGTCTCGCGGCCGTCCTGGTCGGCTGGAACGGCTACCTGGAGGTCGAGGCGCACGGCTCGGCCCAGACGCTGGTCTCCGGCGACCTGCTGGGCATCCACCACGCCGAGGTCTTCATCGGCATCTTCATCGGCGGGGTCACCTTCACCGGCTCCGTCGTGGCCTTCCTCAAGCTGTCCGCCCGGATCGCCTCCCGCCCGCTGACGCTGCCCGGCAAGAACATCCTCAACCTGGGGGCGCTGGCCGCGTTCGCCGGGCTCACCGGCTGGTTCACCGCCAGCCCGGGCCTCGGGCTGATGGTCGCGGTGACCGTCCTGGCCCTGGCCCTCGGGTGGCACCTGGTCGCCTCGATCGGCGGTGGCGACATGCCGGTGGTCGTCTCCATGCTGAACAGCTACTCGGGCTGGGCCGCGGCCGCCGCCGGGTTCCTCCTCGACAACAACCTGCTCATCGTCACCGGGGCCCTGGTCGGTTCCTCCGGCGCCTACCTGTCGTACATCATGTGCCGGGCGATGAACCGCTCCTTCATCTCGGTCATCGCCGGCGGCTTCGGCATCGAGGCCCCCTCGGGCGGGGACGAGGAGCAGGGCGAGCACCGCGAGATCCGCGCCGAGGAGACCGCGAGGCTCCTCGAACAGGCCCGGTCCGTGGTCATCACCCCCGGGTACGGGATGGCGGTGGCCCAGGCCCAGCACCCCGTGGCGGAGCTGACCCGCCGGCTGCGGGAGCGCGGCGTCGAGGTCCGCTTCGCCGTGCACCCGGTGGCCGGACGCCTGCCGGGGCACATGAACGTGCTGCTGGCCGAGGCGAAGGTGCCGTACGACATCGTCCTGGAGATGGACGAGATCAACGACGACCTCGCGGCGACCTCCGTCGTCCTCGTCATCGGCGCCAACGACACCGTCAACCCGGCCGCCACCGAGGACCCGACCAGCCCGATCGCGGGCATGCCGGTCCTGCGGGTCTGGGAGGCGGAGCAGGTGATCGTCTTCAAGCGCTCGATGGCGTCCGGCTACGCGGGCGTGCAGAACCCGCTGTTCTTCCGCGAGAACAGCAGCATGCTCTTCGGGGACGCCAAGCAGAGCGTGGACGCGATCCTCCAGGCCCTCACCGGGCCGGCCCAGGACGCCCCCGTCCGGGCCGTCCGCCAGCCGACGACGGCCGGATAGGAGGACCCGTCCGGTCGATCAGGCCCAGGGGCGCGCGTCCCCTCGGCAGCTCGGGCCCTGCGGCACACCGCCGCGGGGCCCGAGCCGTTTCCCGGCGGCCGCGCTGACGATCCGTCGGCCCGTCGTCCACGCCCTGCTCGTGATCACGCGGGCGGCGCGACCGGCCCGTCCGAGGCGGACGACCTGGTCGGCCCTCCCACCGCCACCACCACCGTCGCCGAGCGGAGCCGCCGCACCGCCGAGCGGGAGGGCGCGCCGACCGGACGGATCACCGTGGTGCTGCGCGCCGCCGACCGCGACCCCGCGGTGTTCCCCGACCCGGACCGGCTCGACCCCACCCGGCCGCCCCGCCGCCACCTCACCTTCGGACACGGCCGGCACTTCTGCGCCGGGGCCCGGTTCGCCGAGGAACTGGTCACGGCCGGCCTGGAGACCGCCCTCGACCTCGGCCACGCGGAACCCGGCCGGCAGGCCGACGCCCGCTTCCACCGGACGGCCGGCATGACCAGGGCCGCCGCCCTCACGATCCGCCGCACCTCCCGCTGACCGACGCGGCCCGGCCCGGCACGCGAGCGCGATGGCCGGCTGGACGCGGCCCCGGGCGCGGTCCCGGAGAGCAGCCGGGTCAGAGAGGTGTTCACCGTCGCGATGCGCAGGCCGGTACCGACGGCGGCCCGTCCGGCCGAACGCCGCACCTCCGACCCTCCGGCCCTCCGACTCTCCGGCCCTCCGACTCTCCGGGTTCGACACCAGAAGGCGTGTGCGAATCTGAGCACGATTGTTGACTCATGCTCGGTTCCGCCTGAAACTTGACGAGTTCACGCAATTCGCACACTCCGCGGCCGCCCCCGGGCCGCCGAGAAGGCGTCGGTGCGCGGCGCCCCCGACTGCCCGCCCGCCGCCCCACCCCACACCCGCTCCGCGAAGGAGTCACCATGCCCCGGGCATCAGTGCGTCTACGTCCAACTGCGGCCGTGGCCGCGGCCGCAGCCGTGAGCCTCCTGACCGGCCTGGCCACCCCGGCCCAGGCCGGGCCCGCCGTCCCCGCGGCCTCGACCGCCGTCACCGTCGACGGGACCGAGCCGGGACAGGCCTTCGACGGGGTCGGCGCCATCTCCGGGGGCGGCGGCAACTCACGTCTGCTGGCCGACTACCCGGAGCCCCAGCGCGGCCAGTTGCTCGACTACCTCTTCAAGCCCGGCTACGGCGCCGGTCTCCAGCTCCTCAAACTGGAGATCGGCGGTGACACGAACTCCACCGACGGCGCCGAGCCGAGCATCGAACACACCGCCGGCACGGTCGACTGCGACCAGGGGTACGAATGGTGGCTCGCCGAGCAGGCCAAGGCCCGCAACCCCGGCATCAGGATCGCCGCCCTGTCCTGGGGCGCCCCCGGCTGGATCGGCGGCGGCACCTTCTGGTCCCAGGACACCATCGACTACCTGATGGCCTGGATGGGTTGCGCCGCGCAGCACCACCTGACCGTGGACTACCTCGGCGGCTGGAACGAGCGCGGCTACGACAAGGCCTGGTACGAGAAGCTCAAGAGCACGCTGGTGTCGCGGGGTTACACCACCCGGGTCGTCGCCGCCGACAGCGACTGGGGCGTGGCCGACGCCATGGCCGCCGACCCGGCCTTCGGGAACGCCGTCGACATCGTCGGCACCCACTATCCCTGCGGCTACCTCGGCGACTACACCACCTGCCCGAGCACCCCCACCGCCCAGGGTCTCGGCAAGCCCCTGTGGGCCAGCGAGAACGGTTCCGAGGACGCCGACACCGGCGCCGCCCCGGTCGCCCGGGCGATCAACCGCGGTTACCTCGACGGAAGGATGACCGCCTTCTTCAACTGGCCGGTGATCGCGGCGCTCTACCCGGACCTGTACTTCTCCACCGACGGCATGTCGATCGCCAACCAGCCCTGGTCGGGCCACTACCGCATCGGCAGGACCACCTGGGTCACCGCGCACACCACCCAGTTCACCGAGCCCGGATGGCAGTACATCGACTCCGCCGGCGGCTACCTCGGCGGCAGCCGCGCCAACGGCAGCTACGTGACGCTGAAGTCGACGAACAACGCCGACTACAGCACCGTCATCGAGACGGCCGACGCCACCGCCGCCCAGAGCGCCCGATTCACCGTCACCGGCGGCCTGTCCACCGGCCGGGTCCACGTCTGGGCCACCGACCTCACCTCGGACGACTCCACCGACTGGTTCGTCCACCAGCAGGACCTGACCCCGGTCGACGGCGCGTACACGCTCACCCTCCGACCCGGATACGTCTACACCGTGACGACCACGACCGGCCAGGGCAAGGGCACCGCCACCCCGCCCGCCGCGGGCACCCTCGCACTGCCCTACGCGGACACCTTCGAGACCCCCGCCGCCACCACCTCGCCGAGGTACTTCAGCGACATGAACGGCGCCTTCCAGACCGTGGCCTGCGGCGGTGGCCGGACCGGCACCTGCCTGCGCCAGATGGCCCCGACCACGCCGATCCGGTGGACCGACGAACCGTACAGCGCGCCGTACACGATCATGGGCGACGGAGGCTGGAGCAACTACACCGTCACCACCGACACGCTCTTCGAGCAGAGCGGCACCATCGAGCTGCTCGGCCGGGTCAACCAGCAGGGCCGCAACAACAACGGCCTCAACGCCTACCACCTGCGGGTCAGCGACACCGGCGCCTGGTCCATCGACCGGAGCGACACCACCTGGACCTGGACCACCCTGGCCAAGGGCACCACCGCCGCACTCGGCACCGGACGCTGGCACACCGTCGCCCTCACCCTCCAGGGCTCCACCCTCTCGGCGGCCGTCGACGGCACCACCCTCGGCACCGCCACCGACCACGGCTACACCAACGGCCGGGCCGGCCTCGGCGTCACCGACTACCGCACCGAACAGTTCGACGACTTCCGCCTCACCCCCGGCACCCCCACCGTCCACACCGGCCCGGTCACCTCCGCCCTGCCCGGCAAGTGCGTCGACGCCGACGCCGACTCGGGCACCAACGGCACCCGGGTCCAGCTCTGGGACTGCCACGGCGGCAGCGCCCAGCAGTGGAACCGGGCCAACGGTACGCTCACCCACCACGACAGCTGCCTGGACGTCACCGGCCAGGGCACCGCCAACGGAACCCCGGTCGAACTGTGGACCTGCAACGGCGGCGCCAACCAGCAGTGGGCCCCGCAGCCGGACGGCACCCTCAGGAGCCTCCAGTCCGGCCGCTGCCTCGACGACCCCGCCGCATCCACCGCCGACGGCACCCAACTGATCATCTACGACTGCAACGGCGGTGCCAACCAGCGCTGGACACTCCCCTGAGCAGGCCCTGGCCGGCCGATCCCGTCGGGCCCGCTGCGCCCGCGCGGGTGGGGATCGCGCCGGCCCCGGGCGCCCGGGCCGGTCAGGGTGCGGGCAGCCCGGCCGCCATCGGCGGCCAGGCCGGGTCGAGGGCGAGGGCCGACAGCTGGTCCGGGCTCAGCAGCGGCGCGTTCGGGTAGGGCTCCGAACGGCCCGATCCCGGGCCCGGCACGTTGCCCGCGCTGACGCTCACCACCGTCCCGTCGGGCCGCCGCAGGACGGCCCTCCACACCTGCTCGCCGCCGAGCGCCCGCTCGGGCCGGTGGACCGTCAGGTAGCTGCCGTCGGGCTGCGCGGCGGTGGTGCAGTCGGCGGTGTCGGGCCCGCACCCGCCGTCGCCCGCCGTCCGGCCGTGCGGCACCCCCCGGCTGATGCTGATCTCGACGCCGCCCGTGCCGCGGCCGTCCGTGGCGGTGTAGCCGGCCGTCATCAGGCCGGCGGCCGGGCTGCCGGCGGGGCCGGGGTCGTGCTTGACCGGACGGCTGAGCCGCAGGTCGGCGGGCAGCTTGGACGCGAACAGCTCCAGCAGCCTGCCGGCGTCGGCCGGCGCCTGGGCCGACGCGGAGGGCGAGGGAGAGGCGGCGGCCGGGGCCGTCGCGGGGGTTCGGCCGGCGTCCTCGGATGCCGGACGGAGCTGGAGGGTGAACGCGCCGAGGCAGCCGAGTGCCGCCACGGCCGCGGCGCTCGCGATCACCGCGTGCCGACGCCTGCGACGGCGCCCGCGCTGCGCCGCGCCGGCCGCCATGAGCTCCAGCGGAGCGGGCGGCGCGGACTGGGCGGCCGCCCGCAGGGCGTGGCTGAAGTCGTCCTCTGGGGACATGGGAGAGCCTGCTTTCGGATCGGATTGGAAGGCTGGGTCGGCCGGAGCCGGTACGCCGGGTCAGCGCGGATCGGCCGCCGCGTGTTCGGCGAACTCGTCGCCGAGCAGGGCGCGGATCCGGTTCAGCGCCCGGTGGCTGCGCGAGCGGACCGCGGTGGCACTCAGCCGCAGGACCTCCGCGGTCTCCTCGACGCTGCGGTCCTCCCAGAACCGGAGGACCAGCACGGCGCGGTCCTGGGCGGAGAGGTCCCGCAGCGCGCGCAGCAGGGTGAGACGCAGCGCGGGGTCGTGGTCGGTGACGGCGATCTCGGGGAACTCGAAGGTCACCTGCTCGCGGCTGCTGCGCCTGCGGCGCTGCGACAGGAAGGTGTTGACCAGGACCGTCCGCGCGTAGCCGGCGGGGTTCTCCAGGCGGGACAGGCGTCGCCAGCGTACGAACATCCGGCTCAGCGCCTCCTGCACCAGGTCCTCGGCGAGATGCGGGTCACCTCCGGTGAGCAGGTAGGCGGTCCGGTACAGCTGCCCTCCGCAGGCCACGGCGAAGTCGAGGAATTCGAGCGGTCCCGGTGGCGGGTGAGCGGTCGTCGATGAGTGGTCCATGCCCGGCTAACGCCGTGGACCCGCGGTCGCGTTGCAGGGTGCCCGGAATCTTCCGCGCCGGCCCGGGAGGGCGCCCACCTGCCGCGTTCCCGTCGCGGGTGTGGCACCCGATGGCGGCTGACGTGCCCATCGCCGCTATAGTTCGGCCAGCCTCTCTCCTCCGGGCGCCGCCGTGCACCGCCACGTCCGCCCGGGCGGGCGGGATGCGTCTCGCCGGAACGGGGCCGGTGCGGCGCGCTGTTGGCGCGGCGGACCGGGGACGGGCCGCCGCCGAGCCCGAACCCCGGAACTGTGCGTCGAACCATCCGGGAGTAGCGATCATGACCCCCTCCACGAGCCGCCGCTGCGGCGCCGTCGCCGCCGTCACCACCGGCGCCCTCCTGCTGAGCGCCTGCGGCACGAGCGGTGGCAAGCCCTCGCTGCGCGACCAGCTGCCCGAGGCGATCCGCAAGGCCGGGGTGATCAAGGTGGGCGCTTCGTACACCGCCGCCCCGATGATATTCCGGAGCCCGCAGGGCCTGCCGGACGGTCTCGACCCCGACCTCGCCGCGGCACTGGGGAAGGCGCTCGGGGTCAAGTTCGAGTTCCAGGACGTCGGCGCGTTCGCCAACGTGATTCCGGGCGTGCTCGACAAGAAGTTCGACGTCGGGATGTCGGGCATCACCGACACCCGCGAGCGGCAGCAGGGCGTCGACAAGGACAACAAGCCGGTCAACGAGGGCGTCGACTTCGTGGACTACTTCATGGCCGGCTTCGGGATGATGGTCACCAAGGGCAACCCGGCGAAGGTCACGAAGCTCGACGACCTGTGCGGCCACTCCGCGGTGGCGAAGAAGGGCACCATCCACGACGACCTCGCCACCCGCCAGCAGAAGGCCTGCGAGCGCCTGGGCAAGCCCCTCAAGGTGGTGGAGGTGGACGCGGACGCGGACGCCATCGCCGGTCTGCAGAAGAAGCAGGTGGACGTCTACATCACCGACTACCCGAAGGCGCTGTACAACGCCCAGACCGTCGACGGCGGGCAGACCTTCGAGGTCGCGGGCCAGCAGCTCCAGCCGCGCCCGTACGGCATCGCGCTGCGCAAGAGCGACACCGAGCTGCGGGACGCCCTCACCAAGGCGATGAACTCCCTCGTGGTGAACGGCACGTACGACAGCATCCTGTCGGCGCGCCAGCTGACCGCCGGCGCGGTCCAGAACTCCGTCGTCAACGGCGGCAGCTGAGCGGATCCCCGGGCGCCGGGCGGGCAGCCGGTCGCGGCCCGGCCGGTGACGGCGGTAGCCATGCGTAGATGTGTCATGTACGCTGCGTGCTGCTGGCATGGAACGACATGCGGGTCCGGCCGTCGCCCCGTGGGGGGAGCGCCGACCGGACCCTGTTGCCCAGCTGAGGCCCGGTTGCCGCTCCGTGGGGGGAGCGCCGACCGGGCCTGGCTTCTATATACCCCATCCCGTGGGCCGCGTGCATGACAATTGTCTGGTCTGCGGCCCTTTCCGCGCCCATCTGTCCAGAAACCGCCGACCGGCCGGCACCCCGGCGGCGGCCGTCGAGCGGCCTCCCGCGCCCCCGTACGCGAAGCTGGGGGTGGCAGGCAGCGGGGACGACGGGCTTCCGGGAGGTGGACAGGTGTCCTCCAGCAGCAGGCCGGATCGGCGTGAGCGGCGCCGGCCGCGCCCGTGGATCCTGGTCGCGGCCATGGCGGCGGTGCCGGCCGCGCTCCTGGTGGTGGACGAGCTCACCCCGCCCGACATCCGGCTCGGCCCGCTGATGGTGGCCGCTCCCCCGCTCTCAGCGGCGTTCTGCGCGCCGGCCGGAGTGCTGGTCGTGGTGCTGGTCATGCTGCCGTGCGTGATCCTCTCCGGCCGGGCCAACCACCAGTTGGGCTCCCCGAACTTCCCCGTGCAGCTCGCCACCATCCTCCTGATCAGCCTCGCCTCCGTCGTCGCCGCCGCCGTGCGGCAGCGGCGCGAACGCCAGCTGGCCCGGTCCCGGTCGGCCGTGGAGGTGCTCCAGCACATCCTGCTGCGCCCGCCGCCGGCCCGGATCGGCCCCCTCGACCTGGCCTGCCTCTACCTGACCGCCGACGAGGAGTCCTCGGTCGGCGGCGACCTCTACGCCGCCACCGTCGCGCACGGCCGGGTCCGCCTCCTGCTGGGGGACGCCCAGGGCAAGGGCCTGGTCGCGCTGGAGACGGCGGGCCAGGTGCTCGGCGCCTTCCGGCGGGCCGCCCGGCACCACGCACGGATGGAGGACCTGGTCGCCGAGGTCGAGGAGGACCTCCGGCAGGTCCTGGCGGAGGCCGCCGCCGGGGGCGCGCCCGGCGCCAACGAGGGCGACTTCGTCACCGCCGTCTTCCTCGACCTGCCCGCCGACGACGACCGCCGGATCCTGATCGCCAACCTCGGCCATCCGCCGCCGCTGCTGCTCCACGCCCACCTGGTCAGTGCGCTGGACCCGACCACCCCCACCCCGCCGCTCGGGCTGGGCGACCTGGCCGGGGCCCGTCCGCCGGCCGACACCTTCGGCTTCCCGCCCGGCGCCACCCTGCTGCTGTACACCGACGGCGTCGTGGAGGCCCGCAACCGTGCCGGGGACTTCTACCCGCTGGCCGAGCGGCTGCGCCGGTGGACCGCCCTGCCACCGGCCGGCCTCCTGGACGCCATCCACACCGACCTGCGCCACCACGTCGGGGCGCGTCTCGGCGACGACGTCGCCATGGTGGCGATCCGCCGCACGGTGCTGCCCACGCCGGACCAGGACCGCTGAGCGCCCCCGCCGGCCCCGGCTCCGCGGCCGTCCGGCGCGTCAGTCCCGGAAGCTGGCCCGGTCCTTGGCGAGGAAGATCTTCCCCGGCCGGATCGACTCACCGCCCCGCACCGGTCGGAGCTCCACGCCGAGCCGGCGGACCCCGACCACGGCCCACACCATCCCCTCGGAGAAGGACTGCTGGCGCCACTCCTCCTGCGCGGCGAACAGCGGGCTGACCGCGGCCCAGCCACGACCCGGCACGAACCGGCCGACCGACCACGGGTGATCACCCCGGACGTCCCAGAGGGTGCCGATCAGCGAATCGCCCTGCCACACCTCGAAGTCGGCCGACCTCTGCGCGACCTTCGGCACGTCACCACCTCCACCGTCGGCCCGACCGTACCGGCAGCCGGCCGACCGGCAGGCAACGCCCAGCGGGCCGGCAGCCCAACAATCGGCACCCCGCGCCCGGGCCGCCCGGCCGGTGAGGGCCACCGCGGACGCCGGCCGGCGTCACCCGCGCGGCGGCCGCGCCTCCCGTTCCGCGGCCTCGGCGACGCGTTTGATGCGCGCCAGCCGCCGGTCCCAGTCGGCCGCGAGTGCGGCCATCCACCGCGCCGTCGCGTCCAGCGCCGCGGGCCGCACCGCGTACCGCACCTCGCGTCCCACCCGGCCGCCGGTGACCAGCCCCGCGGCGTCGAGTGCGGCCAGGTGCTTGACGACGGCCTGCCGGGAGACCGGCAGCTGTGCCGCGAGGGTCGTCGCGGTGGCCTCGCCCTGTGCGGAGAGCAGGTCCAGCAGGTGCCGCCGCGTCGGGTCCGCCAGGGCCGCGAGGACGCCGTCGACCCCCTCCGCGGCGGCGCTGTGCTCCTGCGTCACGCGGGGGCCTGTTCGGCGCGCGTCCGCAGGGCGCCGAGGACCTGAGGCCAGCCGCCGGTGTTGTCCTCGACCGCCTTGGTACGCAGCTCCTCGGACCCGGCGAGCGCCGCGAACCCGCTCTCCACCACGCGCAGCCTGGTCCACTCGCCCTCCGGGGTCAGCGTGAACTCCACGAGGGTGCTGTTGTCCGCGCGCAGCTCCTCCCCGGGGAAGGCGCTGGCCCAGCGGTAGGCCAGGTAGGTCGGCGCTTCGACCTTCTCCACCCGCACCGGGAACTCCCCGTAGGTGGCGTTCTTCGCCACCACGGACTCCCCCGCCCTGGCCACCGTGCCGGCCACGGCGTCCGGCTCCGCCACCCAGAAGCCGGGCTCCGCCACCAGGGCCCAGACCCGCTCCACGGTGGCCTCGATCAGAATGTCGCGTTCGATCCGGTCCTCGGTCATGAGAGGGCTCCTCCGTGTCTCCGTCGCCATCGTGTGCAACTCCAGAGTTGCACGTCGAGCCCCCAGGTGCAACCTATGAGTTGCACCTGGGGGCGACAGGAGAACGCGCCGCGACGGCGGGCCACACGGTCAGGCGTCCACCGCCGCGAAGGTGCGCCGCAGGTGCGCCACGGCCGCGCCGGGCCCGGCGATCCGGAGCCGGGCACCCAGGTACCCGTCCGGCCGGACCAGGAAGGCGTCGCCGTCCCGCGCCGCGTAGGCGGTCCGGAAGGAGCCGTCGGCGTCCCGGAGCCACGCGGTCCGCGCACCGTCCGCACGCGTCCCGGGCGCCAGCACCGCGTAGACGTCCAGCAGACCGTGCGCCGCCGTCCGGGCCGCCTCCGCGAAGCGGTACAGCTCGTCGGACGCGGTGGACCCGCCCGCGTACAGCAGCAGCGCGTGGTTCGGACTGCGCAGCAGGTCGTACAGGCGCACCGGGTAGGCCGCCAGGGGGCGCCGCAGCCCGGTGCAGTCGGGGGCGCGGTCGCCGGCGGCGGGCCCGGCCGCGGCCGTGCCGCCCGCGCCGTCCGGCTCGGCGAGCGGCCCACCGCGGTAGTTGATCAGCAACTGAGCCTCCCGGCGCAGCAGCGTGGCCGGGTCCTCCGGGTCACCCTCGATGCCCGTACGGGCGTGCCGCACGGTGCGGCTGACGACCTCCTCGCCGACCGGGTGGCGTTCGGCGTGGTACGTGTCGAGCAGCCCGTCGGCGGCGATGCCCCGGACGGCCAGGGCCAGCTTCCAGGCCAGGTTGTACGCGTCCTGCACACCGGTGTTCATGCCCTGGGCGCCGGTCGGCGGATGGATGTGGGCGGCGTCGCCCGCGAGGAGGAGCCGGCCCTCCCGGTAGCGCTCGGCGAGGCGGTGGCTGATCCGGAAGACGGAGGACCAGCGCATCGCGGAGGCCGTGGTGGGCTGCGGCGAGAGCCGGTCGAGGACCGCCTGGATGTGGTGCAGCTCCGGCTCCCCGCCGCTCTCCAGGCCGTGCGCGACGCGGTCGCCCGCGGGCCGGGCGAGTTCGGGCGGGACGAGCATCGACATCCGGTACCGCCGCACGCCCGGCAGCGGGATGCAGACCAGCAGGTCGTCGGTGCCGCCGTCGGCGGCGCGGTGGACGGCGCGGACGCCGTAGCCCTCCGGCAGGTCCCAGTCGACCTCGACGTCCCCGAGCATGTACTGCTCGGGGAAGGCGTCACCCTCGAAGCCGATCCCGGCGGCGCGGCGCACCCGGCTGTGGGCGCCGTCGCAGCCGACCACGTAGCGGGCCAGGACCTCCTCCGGCCCGGTGGGCGTGTCCAGCGCGGCCCGGACGTGGTCGGGGCCCTGTTCCAGGCCGGTCAGCTCGCTCCCGCGCTCGACGGCCGTTCCGTAGCCGGCGAGGTGCTCGGTCAGCAGCCGCTCGGTGGTGTACTGCGGCAGCGCGGCGAAGCGGTACGGCACGTCGTCGGGCAGTTCCAGTTCGATCCGCGGCCCGGCCTCGCCGTCGACGAACAGCAGCTGGCCGAGCATCGGGACGGCCGCGTCGAGCGCCTCGCGCGCCAGCCCCATGGCGTCCCACAGCTCCAGCGTCCGGGGCTGGACGCCGACCGCCTTGGCGTACATCTGGGGTGCCGCGAGCCGGTCGACGATCCGGCAGTCGACACCCCGGCGCCGCAGCTCGGCCGCGGCCGTCAACCCGACCGGACCGGCTCCCACAACCAGTACGTCCGTCTCGCCCATGGAGTGCTCCCGGGTGTCGGGGCCGTGCGGATCCGCACCCGTCCAGGCTGCCCCGCGCGGCCACCGGGCCGCCACTCGGGCCGGGCGGCGGCCGCGCGGGGGCGGCCCGGTCAGGTCATGGTGACCGTGGCCACCCACGGCGGTCCGGGGTTGGCGGCCGTCAGGAGCTGCATCCCGATGCTCCCGCCCGGGTCGACGCCCAGGTCCCGGCACCAGTCGTCGAAGGCGTCGAAGGGCACGGTCACGGCGTACGGGCCGTGCCAGACCCCGCCGTCGTCCGCCTCCGCGGAGAACGTCGAGTACGCGTCGGTGGTCCACGGCGGGGCGACCGACCCGCCGGGCTCGATCCGGAACCATCCCCCGGAGGCCCGGTCCGCGCCCTCGTCACAGCCCTTGCCGAGGTAGCCGGGCACGGGCCGGACGCCCGCGCTGTGCTGGAGTGGTTCCCGGGGGGCCGGGCGGCGACCGGATCGGTGGTCTCCTCCGCGTAGCCGGCCCGCCGCTCCGCGAGGACGCGGTCCTGGGCCCGCAGGCCGTCCGGGCGGAACGCCACCCGTCGGTCGGGTTCCGGCACGTCATGGGGCGGCACGGTGGACTCCCTTCGTCGGATCCGATTCCGTCCGTCCAGGCCGTACACGTCCCGCCCCGGCCGGGGACGCGCCGCCGAGCCGGTCTCCCGCCAACCCTGCAGCCAGGAACCGAAGTTGACCGTTCACCAGGTCGACCGTCAGCGCGGGCGGCACGAGGCCTCCGACCGGTGACCGCCGACCGGTCCGCCGGGGAGGCGGCAACCCTCAGGGGTCACCTGGTCCGCCTCCTGGGAGGCGGTGACCGGGGGAAGGACCGGCGTGGTGGAGGGGTGGGCCCGTCCGGCGGCCGCCGCTGCGGCGCAGACGGCCACGCCGAGCAGCACGCTCGCCAGGCCGACGACGCGGCTCCGCACGGCGGGGTTCACCGGGGGGCGGACACCCCGGCCGGCTGGACGCCGGCGCGGGACGGGCGGCCCGCGGCACGGGCGAGCGCGGTGTCGATCAGCAGGTCGAGCAGGTCGGCGTAGTCCAGGCCCGCGGCGGCCCAGATCCGGGGGAACTGGGAGGCGGCGGTGAAGCCGGGGAAGGTGTTCACCTCGTTGACCACGGGCCGTACGCCGTCCCGGAGCAGGAAGTCGACCCGCAGCAGGCCCGAGCAGCCCAGCGCCTCGAACACCTCCAGCGCCATCTCCTGGAGCCGGGCACCGAGCCCGTCCGGCAGCCGGGCCGGGATCTCGAACCGGGTCGAGCCGTCGTGGTACTTGGCGTCGTGGTCGAAGAACGCCCGGCCCCCGCCCAACCGGATCTCCAGCGGCGGTCCGGCGTGCAGGGTGCCGTCCGGGTGCTCGACGACCGCCACGTCCACCTCCCGGCCGAGGACCGCCTCCTCCACCAGCACCTTGCGGTCCGACTCCCGGGCGGTGGCGACCGCGGCGGCGAGTCCGTCCCAGGAATCCACCCTGGTCACGCCCAGGCTGGAGCCGGCCCGCGCCGGCTTGACGAACACCGGCAGGCCGAGCCGCCGCCGCTCGCCCTCCGGCAGGTCGTCGCAGCCCGGGCCGCAGAGCAGTGCCGAGGCCGCCACCGGCAGGCCGACCGAGCCGAGCAGCCGCTTGGTGACGTCCTTGTCCATGCCGGCGGCACTGGCCAGCACCCCGCTGCCGACGTACGGGACGCCCAGCAGCTCCAGCAGTCCCTGCACCGTGCCGTCCTCCCCGTACGGGCCGTGCAGGGCCGGGAAGACCAGATCGGCGGTGCCGAGGAGCCGGCCGGCCGCCGACAGGCTGTCCCAGGGGGTGCGCCCGCGGGCCGGGGTGAGGCGGGCCAGGTCCGCGACATCGTAGGAGGCGGCCGGCAGGTCGGCGGGGCCGAACACCCACTCACCGCCCGTGGTGATCCGGACCGGCCGGACGCGGTAGCGGCCGCGGTCGAGGTGGGTGAGGATGCCGGCGGCGGAGGCGCACGACACGTCGTGCTCGCCGCTGCGTCCGCCGAACAGGACGACGACGTCGGTCCTGCCGGGGGTGTGCGGCCGGGTGGGGGTGTCAGACACGGTGGTCGGTCTCCGTCTCGGTCGGGGTCTTGGGCTTGGGCTTGGGCTTGGGCTTGGGCTGGGGCTGGGGCCTGGTCAGGCGCGGCGCGGCGGCCGGGGTCGGGGCAGCGGCCGGGACAGGGACCGGCAGGTAGCGGCGGGGCACCCGGGCGCCGATCCCGGTCAGCACCTCGTGCGGGTTGGTACCGGCCCAGCGGGCCCAGTCGGCGGCGGTGGGCTCCCCCCGGTCGCCGGGGCCGAACACGACGACGTCCTCGCCGATCCCGACGGGCAGCGCGCCCGCGTCCAGCACGCACTGGTCCATCGCGATCCGCCCCGCCACCGGCCGCCGCTCCCCCGCCACCCACATCCGGGCCCGCCCGGAGGCGGCCCGCGGCACGCCGTCCGCGAAGCCGAGCGGGACCAGCAGCAGGGTGCCGTCCCGCGCGGCGGTGTACTCGTGCCCGTACGAGACGCCCTCCCCGGCCGTCACCGGGCGGGCCATGATGGCGCGCGCCCTCAGGGTCATGGCGGGACGCAGCCCGAACACCCGCCCCGGGACCGGCTCGACGCCGTACAGGCCGAGACCCGCGCGGACCAGGTCGAAGTGGGTGGCCGGGGCGGCGAGGCAGGCCGCCGAGTTGGCCAGGTGCAGCAGCTCGGGGCGCAGTCCGGCGTCCCGGGCCGTGGCGACGGCCCGTTCGAACGCGGCCACCTGGGCGGCGGTTCCGGGGCCCGGTCCGTCCGGGGAGACGAGGTGCGACCACAGGCCGCGGACGGCGAGCAGGCCGCGGGTCTCCAGCGCCCGCGCGTGCCGCACCAGGGCGGGCCAGTCGGCCGGTGCGGCGCCGTTGCGGCGCAGTCCGGTGTCGGCCTTCAGGTGGACCCGGGCGGCGACACCGCCGCGGGCCGCGCAGGCCGCGATGCCGGCCAGGTGGACCGGTGAGGAGACGGCGAGGTCCACGCCGGCCAGCAGGGCGGGCGTGAAGTCCTCGTCGGGCAGGTGCATCCAGCTGAGCACGGGGGCGGTGATGCCCTCGGCGCGCAGCGCGAGCGCCTCGGCGGTGGAGGTGACGCCGAGCCAGCTCGCGCCGTGCGCGAGCGCGGTCCGGGCGACCTGGACCGCGCCGTGGCCGAAGCCGTCGGCCTTCACGACGGCCATCAGGGCGCCGCGGGCCCGGGCGGCGAGCAGTTCGGTGTTGTGGGCGACCGCGGCCAGGTCGACGACGGCCTCGGCGTACCGGGCGTCGGCGTGCCGGCCCTCGGTCTGCGGCGGGGCGGGCCGCGGCGGGGCGGCGTGCGCGCGGTGCGGGGGCCGGGGTTCCGCGCCCGCGGGATGGCGGCCGTGGGTCGCCGGTGGTCGGCTGCTGGTCGTGCTCCGCATGGATGGCACCTCCGTCGGGCTCGTGCGGCGGGCACCGGACGTCCGGTCCCGGGCCGCGGCCCAGTCCATCCGACGGACCGTGAACGGGCGGTGAGCCGATCACTCACGTGGGGCTCACACCGGATCGCGCATACTGGGCTGCTCATGATCGGCCCGGGGCGAGCCCGGCCGGACCCGGGGGGACGCGTGGGACAGTTGAGACGGGTCGGACGGGGCGAGCGGGTCGCAAGGGCCGGACGACCGGCCGCGCGAGGAGCCGGACGGCGGACCGGTGGGCGGCGGCCGTGACGACGTACCGCGCGCCGGGGTCCGACTCCCGGCACACCTGGGGCGGGAGCCTGCGACTCCGGCTCACCGTGGTGTTCGGCGTGATGTTCTTCGTGGCGGCCGCGGCCGTCCTGGCGGTGACCCTCGTCCTGGTCGGCAACTCGATGCGGTACGGGCTGGACCTGGCGTTCCCCACCGCCCACAGCGTCGAGCCCTACCTGTCCTCGGACGTGCAGAGGTACCTGGCGCAGCAGCAGTCGGCACAGCCCGCGACGAAGCGGATCATGCTGGCGTCGATGCAGGACAACCTGCTGTTCAAGGGCGGCCTGACGGTGCTCGCCGTCGGGGTGGTCGCGACCACTGCGGGCTGGCTGGTGGCCGGCCGCCTGGTCCGGCCGCTCAGCATGATCAGCTCGACCGCCGAGCGGATCGCCGGCCGCACCCTGCACCGGCGGATCGACCTCCAGGCACCGCCGGGCGAGGTGAAGTCACTGGCCGACTCGTTCGACAGCATGCTGGACCGGCTCGACCAGGCCTTCGCCGGGCAGTCCCGGTTCATCGCCAACGCCGCGCACGAGCTGAAGACCCCGATCGCCGTCAACCGGACACTCGTCGAGGTCGCGATGGGTCGGCCCGAGGCCCCGCCCGAGGTCCGGCAGCTCGGCGAGAACCTGCTCGCCGTCGCCGCGCGCCACGAGCGCCTGATCGACGCCCTGTTGACGCTCGCCCGGGCCGAGGACTCCCTGACCGAGCTGGTGCCGCTGGACCTGGCGGAGCTCGCCGAGTCCGTCCTGGACTCGGCCGCCGTCGAGGCGGAGCGACGCGGGGTGACCCTGGACGACCAGGTGCAGCCGAGCACCGTGACCGGTGACCCCGTGCTCCTGGAGCAGGTGGTGCGCAACCTGGTCGACAACGCCATGCGCTACAACGTGCCCGGCGGGAAGGTGACGGTGCGGACCTCGATGGGCCGGCAGGACGCCGAGATCGTGGTGGCCAACACCGGTCCGGTCATCTCCGCGCACGAGATCCCGGTGCTGTTCGCGCCGTTCCGGCGGCTCACCGACCGGGTCGGTTCGGCCCGTGGCAGCGGGCTCGGCCTGTCGATCGTCCGGGCGGTGGCGCAGGCCCACGGCGGCGAGGCGACCGCGCTGCCGCGCCGCGGCGGCGGGCTCACCGTCCGGGTGCTGCTGCCGGTGTCCGGGCCCGATCCGGCCGCGGGCCACGGCCGCTGACGGTGCGTCGGCCGGCGACCGCCGGCGACCGCCCGGCCGGTGGTCAGGGGATGCGGTAGCCCGTCCCCGTGATGGTCTGGATCAGCGGCGGTTCGGCGAGCTTGCGACGCAGGCCGCGGATGGTGACCCGGACGATCGTGGTGAACGGGTCGATGTTCTCGTCCCAGACCCGTTCGAGCAGGTCCTCGGCGGAGACCGGCGCGCCCTGGGCCCGCAGCAGCTCCTCCAGGACGGCGAACTCCCTGCGCGACAGGGCCAGCGGCCTGCCGTCGCGGGCGGCCGCTCGGTGGTGCGGGTCCAGCCGCACGCCCGAGCGTTCCAGGACGGGCGGTGCGGCCGGGCGGGCGCGCCGTCCGAGCGCGCGGATCCGGGCGACCAGCTCGGCGAAGGCGAACGGCTTCGCCAGGTAGTCGTCGGCCCCCAGGTTCAGGCCCTCGACGCGCTGGGCCAGCGAGGCCGAGACGGTCAGCATCAGGACCCGCACGTCCGACCCGGCCGCCACCGTCCGGCGGCACACCTCGTCGCCGTGCAGCCCCGGCAGGTCGCGGTCGAGGACCATCACGTCGTAGCTGTTGACCGTCAGGCGCTCCATCGCCGCCTCGCCGTCGTGGGCGAGGTCCACGGCGAAGCCCTCGTTCCGCAGCCCCTCCGCGATGGCCCGGGCCAGCAGTTCCTCGTCCTCGACCACCAGTACGCGCATGGACTCCCGCTCTCGTTCCCGTCCCTTGATCGGACGTGGCCCACCCCCGAACGGTTGCGCGACACCGGGCCCGGAGCCCGCCGCGGTGGGACCGGCCGCGCGGTCGGCCGACGTGATCCCGGCAACTCCGGACCGGAAATCCCGGCGAACCCCTGGACACCAACCGGACCGAACAGGTAGAAATCGCGCAACGAAACTCCGTGTACCCACGGTTTTCGATCATGGGCCGCTCCCTCGCGCCCGACCCTGCCCCACCCCCGCACGCGCGGCCCACCGCCGCCGCGGCGGACCGGGCCGCAGTCCCGCCCCACCACCACGCCGTGGGAGCACGGACCCAGATCCCGACACGCCCACCGCCGAGGTACCCCATGCCGCTGACCCCCGCAGACATCCGCAGCAAGCGGTTCGCCACCGTCCGCCTCCGCGAGGGCTACGACGAGACCGAGGTCGACGACTTCCTCGACGAGGCCGAGGCCGAGGTGGAACGGCTGCTGCGGGAGAACGAGGCCCTGCGCGCGAAGCTCTCCTCGACCCGGCTGCGGCCTGCGCCCGCTCCTGCGCCTGCCCCTGCGCCTGCGCCCGCGCCCGCCTCCCTGCCCGCGCCCACCCCCATACCCGCACCCGCGCCTGCGCCTGCACCTGCGCCCCGCCCGGCCTTCGCACAGAGCGCCGGCCACGTACTGGAGCACGCCCAGCGGGTGGCCGACCAGGCCGTCGCAGCCGCCCGCGGCGAGGCCCAGGCGATCTTCACCGCGGCCCGGATCCGCGCGGACGGCGTCGAACACGGCGCCCGCGCCCGCGCCGCCTCCCTGGAGCACGAGGCCCGGACCAGGCACCAGACGGTGATCGGCGGGCTGGAAGCCGCCAAGGCCGCCGTCGAAGGCCGCCTCGACGAGCTGCGCAGCCTCGAACTCGAGTACCGCATCCGCCTCAAGTCCTACCTGGCCCAGCAGTTGCGCCGCCTCGACCCACCCGCCGACCCGGTCGCCCCCGCCCCCACCGACCTCCCCCCGCCCCACGCCACCACCCCACCGGCCGACACCCAGCCCCTGCCGACGATCCCCACCTCGCCGGAACTGCTCCACGCGGCTGCCGCCCGCTAGTCCTGTCCGCCCCGCTCCGCCGGCCGCCGCGGCGAAGCCACCCGGGACGACGCATCCACCCCGGTCGACGCCGGTGCCTGCCCGACCGCGGAATCTCGCGCGATGATCCGCACAAGGTCAAGGACGACTACCAGGGGCCCGGCGGACGCCGGGTGGCAGGACGCTACCTGGCGCACGAGTTCCGTGCGGACGCCGGGCGCCGCATGCTCTACCTGGAAAAGCACTGCTGACAGCGGGACGAGTCACGCTCGTACGAGGATCCGGGTGCGGAAGAGCCGGAATGGGGCCCGGCCGCACATGGCACTCTTGATGTGGCCGGCCACGACCGTGCGCGTGGGCGGCAGTGCGTCCACCAGCGGTATCTGGATCGGGCGGCCGTCTCCCCTTTTCACGTGCTTCTTCAGGCACGGTCGGCGCTGGAGGCAGGTCCGCTGACCTCCACGAGCCGCCGGTAGTCCAGTGCCAGCGCACCCGTACCGCTCCGCGGCGCCGCACCCGGTACGGGGGACGTACCCACGCGCCCCGCCTTCGTGGCGCGATCCTGCCGGACGGCGCGTCCCCGGCTGCCCTTCGGATCGCGCCGGGGCGCCCGCCTCCGGGTGCCCCCGCCGACGACGTGCGCCGGTCCGACGTGCGCCGATCCGGCGTGATCAGTGTGAGGGTCCCTCGGTCCCGCTCTGGCCGGGGAGACCGGCCTCCCGGGCCAGGGTGCCGAGGATGCGGCGGAGGGCGTCGCGGTCGGGCGCGCCCAGGGAGGCCGTGAGGTCCGCGTCGAGGGCGTTGGTGACGGCCAGGCAGGTGTCGAGGAGGGCCCGGCCGGTGTCGGTGAGGGAGAGCTTCTGGCGGCGGCGGTCGTCCGGGTCGCGGACGCGTTCGATGGCGCCGAGTGCCTCCAGTTGGTCGGCGAGGCCGACCACCAGGCTCGGCATCACGCCCATGGTGCGGGCGATCTCCTGCTGGGAGGCGGGGGTTCCGGTGCTGAGGACGGCCATCAGCCCGACGTGCTTCGGTTTGACGCCCAGCGGCTCGACTGCGTCGGCGAACCGGGCGGAGACCAGCGAGCCCAGGATGCCGAGGCGAAAGGCGAGGGTGCCGGTCAGCTCGGAGGCGTTGACATCGTCCATGGCGGTAACGCTACTCTCTGAGAATCGTTCGAAGCACGAATCATTCAAAGAGGGATCGAAATGGCCGTCACCACCCGCGCCCGCCGGGGCCGCCTGCTGCTCGCCGCCAACGCCGTCTTCGCCGCTGTCTCGGCCGCCTTCTGTGTGGCGGCCGCCCTCGATCCCGGACTGCTGCTGCCGGACGCCGGCACCGGCGCCGGCTCCTACGCCCTGGCCTACGCCGCCCGCCAACTCCCGCTCAGCGGCGCGCTCGTGCTGCTCCTCGCACGCGGCCGCCGCTCCGCGCCGGTACCGCTGCTCGCGGTGTCGGGTGTGGCGCAGCTCGGCGACGCCCTGCTCGGGCTCGGCTCCGGGATCCCGGGCGTGGCCGCCGGGGGAGGCGTCGGCGCCGCCCTGCACCTCGCCACCGCCTGGCACCTTCGCCGCACCGCCCACCACCCTTCGACCACCCCCACCCCCACCCCCGCCACCACGTGACGCCACGACGCCCGTCGGCCCTGCGGTGTCCGAGTCCCGGACGCCCCGGTGGCCGGGCGCGCGGGGGTTGGTAGCATCCGAGCGAGCCGTGACTGGCGCGCAGGGATGGATTCACCATCGGGGAGCGGCTCCGTGTCTCACGCTGTCGCCGTGCGCCTGGGCCGTCCGAATCCCCCGCGAGGAGACCGCCTTGGCCAGTCCTGTCACGCATTCCCCCGCCAACACCGCCTTCCGCACCGCGCTCGACGTCGTGCGCGAGGTCGAGCCGCGCGTCGCGGCCGCCATCGGGGCCGAGATCGCCGACCAGCGGGCGTCCCTCAAGCTGATCGCCAGCGAGAACTACGCCTCCCCCGCCGTGCTCCTCGCGATGGGCAACTGGCTGAGCGACAAGTACGCCGAGGGCACCGTCGGGCGCCGCTTCTACGCCGGCTGCCGCAACGTCGACACGGTGGAGTCGCTGGCCGCCGAGCACGCCCGCGCCCTGTTCGGCGCCCAGCACGCCTACGTGCAGCCCCACTCGGGGATCGACGCCAACCTGGTGGCGTTCTGGGCGGTGCTCTCCCAGCGGGTCGAGAGTCCGGCGCTCGGCCGGGCCGGGGTCCGCCAGGTCAACGACCTCGGCGAGCAGGACTGGGCCGAGCTCCGCCGGGAACTCGGGAACCAGCGGATGCTGGGGATGTCGCTGGACACCGGCGGGCACCTCACCCACGGCTTCCGTCCGAACATCTCGGGCAAGATGTTCGACCAGCGCAGCTACGGCACCGACCCCGCCACCGGGCTGATCGACTACGACGCGCTGCGGGCCACCGCACGGGAGTTCCGGCCGCTGATCCTGGTGGCCGGCTACTCCGCCTACCCGCGGCTGGTGAACTTCCGGCTGATGCGGGAGATCGCCGACGAGGTCGGCGCGACGCTGATGGTCGACATGGCGCACTTCGCCGGGCTGGTCGCGGGCAAGGTGCTCACCGGCGACTTCGACCCCGTGCCGCACGCGCAGATCGTCACCAGCACGACCCACAAGTCGCTGCGCGGCCCGCGCGGCGGCCTGGTGCTGTGCGACGCCGAGCTGGCCGAACACGTCGACCGGGGCTGCCCGATGGTGCTCGGCGGCCCGCTCTCCCATGTGATGGCGGCCAAGGCCGTGGCGTTCGCGGAGGCCCGCCGGCCCGAGTTCCAGGACTACGCCCGGCGGGTGGTGGACAACGCCCGGGCGCTGGCCGAGGGCCTGCTGCGGCGCGGGGCCTCCCTGGTCACCGGCGGCACGGACAACCACCTGGTGCTCGCGGACGTCTCCGGTTACGGTCTGACCGGCCGTCAGGCCGAGGCGGCGCTGCTCGACTCGGGCATCGTCACCAACCGCAACGCGGTGCCGCAGGACCCGAACGGCGCCTGGTACACCTCCGGCATCCGGATCGGCACGCCCGCGCTGACCACCCGGGGCCTCGGTGCGGCGGAGATGGACGAGATCGCGGGCCTGATCGACACCGTGCTGCGCGGTACGACCCCGGCGCCCGGGTCCGGGGGCGCACCGTCCAGGGCCGGATACCGGCTGGACGACGCGCTGCGCGACGGCGTGGCCGAGCGCGCGGCCGACCTGCTGGCGGGCTTCCCGCTGTATCCGGGCATCGACCTGACGTAGCGCGCACGGCGGCGCGCCGCCGCCGGAAGACGCGCGTCCGGGCCGGCCCGCGAGGGCCGGCCCGGACGCTGTGGTCGCATCGGGTCAGACCAGGTCGAACCGGTCGAGGTCCATGACCTTCGCCCACGCCGCGACGAAGTCGGTCACGAACTTCTCCTTCGCGTCGTCGCTCGCGTAGACCTCGGCGAGCGCGCGCAGTTCGGAGTTGGAGCCGAAGACCAGGTCGGCTCGGGTGCCGGTCCAGCGGACCTCACCCGTGTCGGCGTCGCGGCCCTCGAAGGTGTTCGCGTCCTCGGAGGTGGCCTTCCACGTCGTGCCCAGGTCGAGCAGGTTGACGAAGAAGTCGTTGGTCAGCACGCCCGGGGACGTGGTGAGCACACCGTGCGAGGAGCCCTGGTGGTTCGCGCCCAGTACCCGCAGGCCGCCGACGAGCGCCGTCATCTCGGGGGCGCTCAGGGTCAGCAGGTTGGCCCGGTCGACCAGCAGGTACTCGGCGGGCAGCCGGGTGCCCTTGCCGAGGTAGTTGCGGAACCCGTCCGCGGCCGGCTCCAGCGCCGCGAACGACTCCCGGTCGGTCTGGTCCTGCGCGGCGTCCACCCGGCCGGGGGTGAACGGCACCTGGAGGTCGAAGCCGGCGTCCTTGGCGGCCCGTTCGACGGCGGCGCCGCCGGCGAGCACGATCAGGTCGGCCAGCGAGATCCGCTTTCCGCCGCTCTGGGCGGAGTTGAAGGACTCCTGGACGCCCTCCAGGGCGCGCAGCACGACGGCCAGCTGGTCGGGCTCGTTGACCTCCCAGCCGTTCTGCGGCTCCAGCCGGATGCGGCCGCCGTTGGCGCCGCCGCGCTTGTCGCTGCCGCGGAAGGACGAGGCCGACGCCCAGGCGGTGGACACCAGCTGGGACACCGGGAGGCCCGCGGCGAGGACGCGGCCCTTCAGGTCGGCGACGTCGGCGGCGTCGACGAGCTCGTGGGTCAGGGCGGGCAGCGGGTCCTGCCACAGCAGCACCTCGGTGGGGACCTCCGGGCCGAGGTAGCGCGCGACGGGACCCATGTCACGGTGGGTCAGCTTGTACCAGGCACGGGCGAAGGCGTCCGCGAACGCCGCCGGGTCCTCCAGGAAGCGGCGGGAGATCTGCTCGTAGGCCGGGTCGATGCGCAGCGCGAGGTCGGTCGTCAGCATCGTCGGGGCGTGGGTCTTCGACGGGTCGTGGGCGTCCGGGACGGTGCCCGCGCCGCCGCCGTCCTTCGGCTTCCACTGGTGGGCACCGGCAGGGCTCTTGGACAGCTCCCACTCGAAGCCGAAGAGGATCTCGAAGAAGGTGTTGTCCCAGGTCACCGGGGTGTTCGTCCAGGCGCCCTCAAGGCCGCTGGTGATCGTGTCGCCGCCCTTGCCGGTGCCGAAGGCGCTCTTCCAGCCGAGGCCCTGCTGCTCCAGCGGGGCGGCCTCGGGGTCGTCGCCGACGGAGTCCGCCGGGCCGGCGCCGTGGGTCTTGCCGAAGGTGTGGCCGCCCGCGATCAGGGCCACCGTCTCCTCGTCGTTCATCGCCATCCGGCGGAAGGTCTCGCGGATGTCGCGGGCCGCGGCGAGCGGGTCCGGGTTGCCGTTCGGGCCCTCGGGGTTGACGTAGATGAGGCCCATCTGGACGGCGCCGAGCGGGTTCTCCAGCTGCCGGTCACCGGTGTAGCGCTCGTCGCCCAGCCAGGTGGTCTCGGGGCCCCAGTAGACGTCCTCCTCGGCCTCCCAGACGTCCTCGCGGCCGCCGGCGAAGCCGAAGGTGGTGAAGCCCATCGACTCCAGCGCGACGTTGCCGGCCAGGATCATCAGGTCGGCCCAGGAGATGTTCTGGCCGTACTTCTTCTTGACCGGCCACAGCAGGCGGCGGGCCTTGTCCAGGTTGGCGTTGTCCGGCCAGCTGTTGAGCGGGGCGAAGCGCTGCTGGCCGGCCCCGGCGCCGCCGCGGCCGTCGCTGATCCGGTAGGTGCCGGCGCTGTGCCACGCCATCCGGATCATGAACGGGCCGTAGTGGCCGTAGTCGGCCGGCCACCAGTCCTGCGAGGTCGTGAGGACCTCCGCGAGGTCCTGCTTGACGGCGGCGAGGTCGAGGCCGCCGAACGCCTGGGCGTAGTCGAAGTCCGCGCCGAGCGGGTTGGCCACGGCCGGGTTCTTGGCGAGGATCCGCAGGTTGAGGCGGTCCGGCCACCATTGGCGGTTCCCGCCGCCCTGGGTCGGGTGCGGGGAGCGCCCGTGCACGACCGGGCAGCCGCCCGTGTCCTCCGTCTTCGCGTCTACGACGATTGCATCATGGTTCTCAGACATGGGAATCCTTCCGGGGCGGGCGGATCGCGGTGCACAGGAACGATGGGCTGCGGAGCGGCCGGGGAGCGGGCCCCGGCGGACGGCCCCGGCCCCGCGGAACGGGAGGCCGTGGCCGGTCGAGAGGGTGCGGCAGGCGGGGCCGCGGACGCGCCGGCGGCCGGTGGGACACGAGAGACGGGGAGGTCCGGCCGGTGCGAGCGGGCGCAGCCGGGGCGGTCGCCCCGACGCGGGGGCGTTCCCCGTCCCGGAGGCTCTCGGACGGTGCGGCGGACACGGCAGTCACCTGCGGGCCGACCCCGCGCTGCTGCTCGGCGGTGGTCCCGTCATGTGTCTGCCTCCTGCCGGTTGGGAGTCGTCCCGCCCCTTGGCTCGTGCCGGAGCCGATCTTACGATAGACAGAGTCCAAGTCAAGAATATCACCAGAAGCACGCCCAATCGGAATGCGGACTTCCACTGATAAAATCCCGAAATCCCACGACCCGAAGGTGAACCGATATGAGCGACCTGCTGGAGCGACTCAGAGGACGCGGCTGGCGGATGACCTCGCAGCGGCGTGTCGTTGCGGAGGTACTCGACGGCGACCACGTGCATCTGACGGCCGACGAGGTCCACGCCCGCGCGATACAGCGCCTGCCCGAGATCTCCCGGGCGACCGTCTACAACACCCTGGGCGAGCTGGTCTCGCTGGGTGAGGTCACCGAGGTCTCGACCGACGGGCGCGCCAAGCGCTACGACCCCAACGCCCACCATCCGCACCAGCACCTGGTCTGCTCCGGCTGCGGCACCATCCGCGACGTCCACCCGACCGGCGATCCGCTGGCCGACCTGCCGACCGCCGAGCGGTTCGGCTTCACCGTCTCGCGGGTCGAGGTCACCTACCGCGGGCTGTGCGAGTCCTGCGCCCGGACACCGTCCGCGGGCCCGGCGGCCTGAGAACGGCAGAACGAACCGGCCGGCGAGCAAACCGAACGAACCGGCCGAAGAACCGACCGAACGGACGAACCAGCCGAACGAACCGGCCGGGCGGCCTCACCCCCAGGGCAGCGCGGCCCGGGTGCGCCAGTACGCCTCGGCGGGTTCGGCGAGCGCGGCGAGCCCGGACAGCTCCTCGGGGGCGAGCCGCAGCCCGGCGGCGGTGAGGTTGGAGGCCAGCTGGTCCGGGGTGGCGGCGCCGCTGAGCACGATGTCGGCCCACGGCTGGGCGGCGACCGCGGCGAGCGCCAGCGCGTCTCCGGACGCCCCGGTGCGGGCCGCGCAGGCGCGGAGCGCAGCGGTGTCGGGGCCGGTGGCGTTGCGTCCGGCGAGGCGGCCGTTGGCCATGCCCTCCTTCACCACGACCAGCCATCCGGCCGCGTGCGCCTCGGCCAGCGCCGGCCCGGCGGACGGCTCCAGCAGGTTCCAGGTGGCCTGGACGGCGGCGAACAGCGGCTGCCCGTCCACCGTCACCTCCAGCGCCGCGCGCACGGCGGCCGCCTGCGCGGAGCCGCTGGTGGACAGCCCCACCCGGACGCCCTCGGCGGCGAGTCCGGCCAGCCGCCGGTGCAGGGCGGGGTCGGTCAGCGCCGGACTGTCGGGGGTGACCGAGTGCACCAGGTACACGTCGAGCCGGCGGCCCAACAGCGCTCTGGTCTCGGCGATCTGACGGTCGAACACCGCCGCCGCGTGCTCCTTGACCTCGTGCACGGGCACCCCCGAGGCCTGCCAGTCCGCGGTGTAGGTGTAGCCCCACTTGCTGCCGACCGTGGAGTCGGCGGCCGCGTCGGGCCTGGCCGCCAGCCACTCGGCGAGGAACTCCTCGGCGCGGCCGTAGGAGCGGGCCGTGTCGAAGTACCGCACCCCGGCCGCGTGGGCGGCGTCGAGCAGGGCGTGCGTCCGCCGCCGCAGCGCGTCGACCGTCCGCTCGGCGGGCAGGTCGAGGTCCCGGCCGAGCGTGATGTAGCCCGGCCGCCCGACGGCGGCGGTGCCCAGGCCGAACCGGCCCGTGGACGGGCCCGCGGGGTCGGTGGCGGCGGTTGCGGCCGGCATGACGTGGTCCTTTCGGTGGCTCCCGCCGGCGGCCCCGTGCACACCGCCGCCGGCACCGCCACCCTATCCACCCCCCGGCGGCCCGCTGCCGGGGTGCCGGGCGTCCGGGCGGCGCCGGTGCCGCGCGGCACGGCCTAACCTGATCGCCATGGACGAGATCGACGGTGTGGAGATCCTCGCGTTCGCGGACGCTCCCGCGTTCGAGCGCTGGCTGGCCGAGCACCACACCCGCCACGAGGGCGTGTGGATCCGGATGGCGAGGAGGACCTCGGGCATCGCGTCGGTCACCTCCGACGAACTGGTCGACGTCGGGCTCTGCTTCGGCTGGGTCTCCGGGCAGCGTCGCGCCCTCGACGAGCGGCACTACCTGCAGAAGTACGTGCCGCGCCGGGCCCGGAGCCTGTGGTCGCAGGTGAACGTGGAGAAGGTCGCGCACCTGACGGCCGCCGGCCGGATGCGGGATCCGGGCCTCGCCGAGGTGCGCCGGGCCCAGGAGGACGGCCGGTGGGCCGCCGCGTACGCGTCGCAGCGCACGGCGACGGTACCGGAGGACCTCAGGTCCGCGCTCGACGCGGACCCGGCGGCCAGGGCCGCGTTCGAGGCGCTGGACCGGACCGGCCGCTACCTGGTCGCCCTCCCGCTGCTCCAGGCACGCACCCCCGAGGCCCGGCGGGCCCGTCTGGAGAAGGCCGTCCGCCTGCTGGGGCACGGCGACGCAGCGGGCGGCGCGTAGCGCCCCGCTCCGGGGCCCGCTCCGTCTCCGGTTCCGATGCCGGACCCCGACCATCGCGTCGGTCGGGCGAGTTCCCGCATCGGCGCCCCGCCCCGGTCCGGCCACAGGTCACGGCCGGGGCGGGGCACCGGGGCGGGGCACCGGAAACGGCGCCGGGGAGGGCCCGGGGAGGGCCCCGGATGACGACGGCACAGGTTTTGCCGTTATCCGCCCCGCTCGCCGGGGTCTCCTGAACATGCGGCCGTGCCCGTGCGGCGGACGGCGTCCAAGGTGGCGGCCGCACGGCCGAGGTCAAAGGCCCCGGGCCGGGGCCGGAGAAGGAGTGACGGCATGTGGACCCAACCGCGTTGCGAGGAGTGCCACCGGAACGGGCGGGGCGGGGCGTGTTCCTGCGGCCGGGAGACGGGTGGCCCGGGCGCTGCGAACTACGCGCCCACGGCGCTCCTCCCGGTGTTCCCGGGCGACTTCGGGGCGGGCGACGGCAGGCCACCGGACTCCTCCGGCCTGCGGATCTTCGAGCCGGCCGGCCCGGACGGCGCCGGCTACTACCCCGGGGAGCGCCGGGCACCGGCGGCGGAGAGCCGCCCCGGCGTACCGGCACCGCAGGTCGCCGCGGTGGCCGGGGCCGCGATGCTGGCCGCCACGGTGGCGGTCTGCGTCCTGGCCGTGGTGACGGCGCACCGCACGCCCGACGTGCCCGCTCCCGGCTCGCGGCCCGTGGCGGGCGCGGCGCCCGTGACCTCGCCGTCCGCCCGGCCCGCGCCGCCGAGCCCGGGCGTGGCCTCCCCGAGCCCCACACCGACGGCCTCCGCATCCGCGTCCGTGTCGGCATCCGCGTCCGCCACGGAGTCGGTGCAGGCGTCCGATTCCCCGGCGGCCTCGCCCCCATCGTCCGTCGCCGCGCCGGCCTCCGTCCGGGTGCGGGCCGCCGCCTCGGGGCGCTGCCTGACCGTCAGGAACGCCGTGGACGTGGAGATGCGGGACTGCGACGGCAGCCGCAGCCAGCAGTGGTCCCTCACCGCGGCCGGTGAGCTCCGCGACGCGAACGACGCCTGCCTGGCCCCCCGGGCCACCACCGGACGACCGTCGGCCGTGGTGCACCTGCTGCCCTGCGGCGGGAACGCGGACCAGACGTGGGCGGCGGGGCCGGGCGGGGCCGTGGTCGGGGTCGGATCCGGCCTGTGCCTGGACGTGTTCCAGGGGCGGCCCGACAACGGCACCCCCGTCCTGGTGCAACCCTGCACCAGGCAGCCGAACCAGCGGTGGAGCGTTCGGTGAGCCCGGAACGGCGTACCGGCCTCAGCCGACCGGCGTCGCGTCCCGGTCCGGGCCCGCGTCCCGGGCGCCGTCCCCGACCGCCGGCGCCCCGACGGCCGCCGCCGCGGCGCGGGTCCCTCCGTGATGGACCGGGCCGGCCGTCGGCAGCGTCCGCAGCCGGCGGGTGCAGGCGCGGTGCTGCACCGCCGCGAGCCCGGCGACCGCCGCCCCCAGCACCACCCAGCCCACCGGGCCGGCCGCCATCACCACACCGGTCAGCAGCGGCGGGCCCGCGGACTTCTGGACGGACTGGGCCATCCCGGCCACCCCCAGGTACGAGGCGCGGGCGTCCTCGGGCGCCAGCAGCACCGCGAGCTCCCACGAGCTCACCGAGCGCATCAGCTCGGCGAGGGTGACCAGCAGTGCCGCGGCGAGCAGGACGGCCGCGGCCACCCAGGTGCCGCCCCGGACGGCGACCGCCAGGCCCGTGCAGGTGACGAGGACCAGCACGCCGTACCGGAGCACGGCCCGGGTGGCCCGGCGCGGCCCCTCCGCCGCGGCCGACACCCGCAGTTGCAGCACCACCACCAGCACGGTGTTGACGACCAGGAAGACCGGGACGAGCGCGTGCGGCGCCGAGGTCCGGTTCACCAGCCACAGCGGCAGGCCGACGGCGAGGATCGAGTCGTCGATGTTCATCGGGACGTCCAGCAGGACGAAGAACAGGTAGCGGCGGTCGCGCCAGGGGCTCGCCGGGCGGGCCGTCCGCGTCGCCCGGTCCGTCCGCGTCGCCCGCACCTCGCGCACCGCACGTGCCGCGCGTGCTTCCCGGGGCTCGCGGGGCTCCCGGGTGCGCCACACCAGCGCGGCCGCGACCGCGAACGACAGCGCGTCGCCCACGATCAGGACCCGGTAGGCGGCACCCGTCCCGACCGCCAGGCCGACGGCCGCGATCCCGGCACCGACGCCGTACCCCGCGTTGGCCGCGCTGCGCGACAGCGCCTGGTAGGTCGCGCGGCGCCCCCCGGCGACCTGGGTGGCGAACAGCATCTCCAGGGTCTTCGCCGCCCGGTCCCCCAGGTACGTGGCGGCGACGACGGGCAGCAGCGCGTCGAAGCCGGTGACCACCAGCAGCAGGCCGAGGGTGCCGAGGCGGAGCAGGTGGCAGCCGATCAGCAGCGCGCGCACCGGGGCCCGGCCGGCCAGCCTCCCGGCCAGCGGCGAGCCGACGATCCCCGCGATGCCGGCCGCACCGAGCAGCACGCCGATCTGCTGGGCGCTCAGCCGGGTCACGAAGGTGAAGTACAGGACGGAGGACGCGGCCCAGAGCCCGGAGCCGACGCGGTCGACGGCCAGGGCGAGCAGCATGATCCGCGCGTTGCGCCCGCCGGGCGGTCGGCGCAACTGCGCGATCAGGCCCTGTCCGCCCTTCGGGGTCTCCCCGCTGTCCGTGTCGCCGCGCCGCATCGCTCGCCCCCGAATGTATCTTGACGTCAAGAGATCGAGGGGCAGCCTGCCCGCAAATTCTCTTGATGTCAAGATTCTCGAAGTCGACAGAATGGCGCGGCCCTCACCCCCGGGCCGCGCAGCTGAGGCTGACGGTCTCGGCGAAGGTGCGTGCGAGGGGCGTGAGCGCGTCCCACCGCCGGACGGCCCAGCCGACCGGCAGCCGGGGGAGGTCGGGGATGGGGACGAACCGCACCGGGCCGCTCCGGCCGTGGACGTCGTGCTCGGGCAGCGCGGGGACGACGGCGCGGCCGAGGCCGAGCTCGGTGAGGAGGATCGCGGTGTCCCAGTCGGCGACGCTCGGTTCGGAGCTGACCCGGACGCCGAGGTCGGCGAAGGCCGTGTCGAGGTGCGCCCGCGCGGAGGAGTTCTCCGGGAGCCGGATGTGGCGGACGTCCGCGAGATCGGCCGCCTCGACCCGGGGGCGGCCGGCGAGCGGATCCTCGGCACGGACGGCGAGCACCCAGGGCAGCTCGACGACGGGCCGCTGCTCGATGCCGCGGACCGGGCCGCCGAGAGTGAGCCAGGCCAGGTCGATGGTGTTGGCCGCGAGGGCGGCGAAGCACCTGCGACTGGAGCTCTCGGTCTGGAACTCCAGGCTCACCCGGGGGTGGTGCTGCCGGAAGGCGACGATCGCCTCCGCCATGAAGTGCCGCACGGTGGTCGCCCCCGTGGTCACCCGCACCGAACCACCCTCGCCGCGCACCAGTTCGTCGATGCGGCGGACGGCGAGGTCGAGTCCGGCGAGCCCGTCCGCGGCCGCCGCCCGCAGGACGTGTCCGGCGGGCGTGGGGACGACGCCCCGCGGATGGCGCTCCAGGAGCCGGGTGCCGGTGGCCCGCTCCAGTCGCTTCACGTGCTGGCTCACCGCGGACTGGGTGCAGGAGAGTTCGCGCGCGACGGCGCTCAGACTGCCGCTCCGGCACACGGCGACGAACACCCGGAGATCATCGAGGGTCATGCGACCCAAGGTATTCCTTGGGTCAGGCTTAGGAAACCCTAGGATTGACTGGGAGTCAGCCCGTCGTCGAGGATCGCCGTAGGGCCCAGGGCGGCAACCCGTCCCGATCCCCCCGCACCCGGTCCGGACCGGTAGGGCGAGGGGGTCGGGACGGGTGTCGACCCGTCAACCGGCCCTCCTCACCGTCGAATCCGGCTCGACCGATCGACCGCTCCGCACCTCCGGCCCGACCCGGCCCGACCCGGGCGGACCCGGGCGGACCCGGGCGGACCCGCAAGGAAGGACCTGCCGCACCGTGCACTCCCCCCTCCCCTCCCCCACGGCCCCCACGCCCACCCCACTCCGCCGCACGGTGGCGGTCCTCGGCCCGGGCGGTGTCGGCGGGCTGCTCGCCGCCGTGCTCGCCCGTGCCGGACACCGCGTGGTCTGCCTGGCCGGGGAGTCGACGGTCCACACCCTGCGCCGGGACGGGATCCGGCTGCACAGCCGGCAGTTCGGGGACTTCCGGGCCGCCGTGGAGGCCGACACCGCCCTGCGGGAGCCGGTCGACCTGTGCCTGGTGGCCGTCAAACACACCGCCCTCGACTCGGCTCTGGAACGGATCCCGCCCGCCGTCCTCGGCGAGGGCCCGCTGGTGCCGCTGCTCAACGGCGTCGAGCACGCGGACGTACTGCGCGAACGCTACGGGCCGCACGCGGTGGTGCCGGGGGTGATCAGGGTGGAGTCCACCCGGACGGCGCCCGGCGTCATCGAGCACGGCAGCCCGTTCACGGAGATCGACCTGGCCGGCGATCCCGAACGGCTCGCCCCGGCGGCCGCGCTGCTCACCGCCGCGGGCGTGACCACCCGCGTGATCGAGGACGAACGCACCGTGCTCTGGTCCAAGCTGGCCTTCCTCGCTCCGTTCGCCCTGCTCACCACGGGCCACCGGCTCACCATCGGCGAGCTGCGGACGGCCCGCCGCGCGGAGCTGGAGGCGCTCGTGGCGGAGGCCGCCGCCGTGAGCCGGGCCTGCGGCGTGCCGGCCGACCCCGCGCGGACCATGGCACGGTACGACGCGTTCCCGGCCGACGGCAAGTCGTCCATGCTGCGCGACGCGGAGGCGGGCCGGCCGCTGGAACTCGACGCGATCGGCGGGGCGTTGCTGCGGGCGGCGGACCGGCACGGCGTCCCGGTGCCGGTCGCCCGCCGGCTGATCGCCGAACTGGCGACCGACTGACGGGTAAAGCGGGCGGGGAGCCGGCCGGTCAGCCGGCCTGTCGGCCTGTCGGCCTGTCGGCCTGTCGGTCGGTCAGTCGGTCGGTCAGTCGGTCGGTCGGTCGGTCAGTCGGTCAGTTCGGCCAGGATCCACTCGGCCAGGGTCTCGGTCACCGCGCTGTGCTCGGAGTTGGTGGAGTCGCAGCAGAAGGCGTCGAGGTCGCTCCGGCCGGCCGGGAGGCCGTTCAGATCGGCGTTGAGGTCGACGTCCCAGGTGACCGGGTCGTACTTGAGGGCGACGGCGCTGACCGAGGGCACGAAGCACCCGGAGCGGTGCCGGTCGTCGATCGTGGCGCCGAGCGCGTCGGCGAGCATCCCGTACGAGGCCAGGGTGCCGCCGGGAGCCCCGTCCAGCGGGGGGATCTCGCTGGTGCGGCTGGTGCGGTAACCGAGCAGGACCGCCGACATCCGGACGGCCTCCTGCATCTGTCCGAAGGCCGGCTGGGTGCGGAGCACCGCGCGGGCCAGCCTCGGCTTCGACCAGTCGAAGACCTGCTCGCCGGGCAGCAACGGACCGCCGGTGGTGTCACCGGTGCCGTTCGCGACGCCGATCCGGCGCAGACCCGGCTTGGACGGGAACCAGCCCACGTCCTTGAGGTCCTGGAGGAAGTCGCGGCGCAGCGGGCTCCAGGTGGCGACGGCGCCCGAGTCCCTGGCGTTCTCCACCCACGCCCACAGCAGCTGCTGGGCGGCGGGACTCCTGATCAGTTCGGCCTGCTTCGGCTTGCCGGACGGGTCCGGGACCGACTCGAAGAAGTAGGCCAACTGCTGGAGGGCGACCGGGATCCAGGCGCCGTTGTGCGGGGAGTCGAAGGAGAGGTAGGTGCCCGTCTCGTGCTCCTCGCCCTCGTTCTCCATCCGGGCCAGCGCGTACCGGGTGATCAGGCCTCCCATGCTGACGCCGCCGACGATCAGCGGGGAGCCGCCGGGCTGCCGTTCGTCGATCACCCGGCGCACGGCGCTGACCGCGACGCCGGCGTTGGCCTGGATGTAGGTGTGGCGCTCCGTGAAGCCGAGCAGGACGATGTCCACGCCCGCGGCCCGCAGCTGGCTCAGCAGCCTTCTGCCGTCGGGGCCGTAGGGCGCGTCGAGGTGGGCGTAGAGGTCGTCGAGGTTGCTCTCGCCGTAGTTGAAGCCGTCCGCGAAGACCATGGGGTTCACGAGGCCCTCGTGGGGGGTGCCGTCGGGGTCGAGGCCGTAGTGGACGGCGGCGGTCCCGGTGGCCGTCTCCCCCTCGTGCTCCCAGGCCCCGGTGAGGTCCCACACCGCGTTGGGGCGGTTCACCCTGCGGGCGGTGTCGGCGCGCAGCGGCGGTGCGAACAGCACTCCCGGCGCGAGCGTGTCGGGGGTGCCGCCGGCCGGGGCCTCGGTTCCCTCCGATTCCGTCCAGGCCTCCAGACTGACGTCGACTCTGGCTTCACTGCGCAGCGTCATTGCTGCCGCCTCTCTTGTCGGTCGTATGAGATCGGTGAGCGGGGCGCACCTGGTCGCGCCCGGCCGGTCCGGACCGGGTGCCGGCGGTCGGGCCGCTGCCGGCTCCGGCGGCCGGCGGCGCACCCGCCGACAAGCAAAGGTATGTGCACGGAAGACCATGGGCGTGAGCCGACACCCGGCGCCCGGCCCGCGCCAGGGCGCACTCACGACGCAGGTCGTGCGCCCCCGCGCCGCCTCCCGGCCGCCGGCGCGAGCAGGGCCGACTGGACCGGGCGGAGCGGGACGGGACGGCCGGAGGGGGCCCACGCGGTCAGCGCTGCGCCGGCTGCTCCTGCCCGATCGCGGCACGAAGACGGCTGAGGACCGCTGCGGTGGCCTCCCGGGTGACGGCGTCCGACTGCTCGCCTAGCCGGTCGTCCAGGAGTTCCGCCGCGGCGGAGATCACCGCGGCGGGGAGGGTCACGTTGCGCAGGCCGAGCATCTGCGCGGCGGCCCGCTGCCCGGCGGTGGCGGTGTCCTGCGCGGGCACGCGCGCGGCGATACCGCGAGGGGGCTGGTGGACGGTGGTCATCGGATCATCCCTCCGGGAACGGCTGCGCCGGTCCGTCGTTGGCGGCTGTGAAGCTGTGAAAGCGGGGTCGGGCCCCCGCGGGGAGTGCACGGACGGCCGGTCAGGACGCCTGGCGCTGGTCCCGATCCGGACCGGCCGGACCGGCCGGGCGGGACGCCGCGAGGGCCGGCGGGCTCTCCCGGCGGCTCGGCCGGCGTCCCTCGGCCGCGCCGACGGCGGGTGCCCGGGCGACGGCCTCCCAGGTGGCGGACGGCGGCGCGGCGCCGTGGGCCCGGTGGATCCACCGGGCGAGCGCCTGCACGAACTCCGGCCCCAGGGCGGCGGCGCTCCGGAGCTGGTCCAGGTCACCCGGGCCGACCGGGACACCCGCGCGGGTCAGCGCGGCCAGCAGCGGGTGCACCAGGACCCAGTCGGTGCCGGTGGCGGGCAGCCGGCCGGGATGCGCGGGTTCTGTCACCCCCGGTTCAACCGGCGCCGGCACGGGTCGGAAACGGCGTCCGGCCCGGTTTCCCACTTCAGGGCTATCCGCGGCGCGTCGGCTCCTGTCCGGTGCCGCCGAACCTTGACCGCCTGCCACCGAGGTTGGCGGACGCGGCTCCCCGTCGCCGGGGATCGGCCGACGAGGTAGGGCGCGCGGGAGTAGGTTGTGGCGATGACCGAATCCCTGCCGCCCGGCGGTGTCGTGCTCGACGCGGATGAGATGGCTGCCCGGTGGGCGCAGGCGTGGCGGCCGGAACAGGTCGCCGAGCGGTTGGGCGGGGTCGGCGCGCCCTGGTGCGTCGCCGCGGGGTGGGCGTTGGACCTCTTCCGCGGGGGGCAGTCACGGCCGCACGGCGACTTGGAGATCGCGGTGCCCGCGGCGGGATTCCCGGAGATTCGGGACCGCTTCCCCGAGTACGCGTTCGACGCGGCGGGCTCGGGCCGGGTCTGGCCGGACGCGGGGCCCGAAGCGCTGGCGGTCACCCACCAGACCTGGGTGCGGGATCCGGCGAGCGACCGGTTCCTGTTCGACGTCTTCCGCGAGCCGCACCGGGGCGCGACCTGGATCTGCCGGCGTGACGAGAGCCTGCGGCTGCCGTACGACACCGTCATCGAGCGGACGGCGGACGGGGTGCCCTACCTCCTGCCGGAACTGGTGCTGCTGTTCAAGGCGAAGGCCGCGCGGCCCAAGGACCAGTCGGACTTCGACGGTGCGCTGCCGCTGCTGGGCCGGGCCCGGCGGGACACCCTCCGTGGGTGGCTGGAGCGTGTACACCCCGGGCATCCCTGGCTGGCACGGCTGACGGACTAGCGATGCCCGGTGCGGACCGGTCCCCGGTGGCGGAGAGCCGCACCCGTCAACGGCCCCGGCCTGCGCCGCGCGCCCCGGGCCGACCGGCCGTCAGGGGCGTCCGCCGGCCAGGCCGGAGAGCGCGACGTACGCCTTCTCCCAGCCCGGCAGCGCGAGCCGGCCGTGCAGCACCTCCTCCGGTCGGGCGGCGATCCGTCCGAGCAGGCGGTGGTAAATGCCCGCCATCGCGGCCGTGCAGGCCCGGCTGCGGCGGTCGAGCATCGGCAGCAGGCGCAGGCCCTCCTCGAACGCCTCCCGGGCGCGCTCGACCTGGTGCGCCATCAGGCCCGCGAAGTCCGCGCCCGGCGGCAGGTCGGGTGTGGCGAAGCCCTGTTGGCAGCCGAACCGGGCCAGGTCCTCGGTGGGCAGGTAGGTCCGCCCGTTCAGGGCGTCCTCGCGCAGGTCGCGCAGGATGTTGGTGAGCTGCAGCGCCCGCCCGAGCGTGTCGGCGTACGCCGCGCCGAGCTCGTCGTCCGCGCAGCCGTACACGCCGAGCGAGAGCCGGCCGATCGAACCGGCCACGCACCGGCAGTAGACCTTGAGCTCCTCGTACGTGCGGTACTCGACGCCCCGGACGTCCATCTCCACCCCGTCGATCAGCTCGTCGAAGCCGCCGAGCGGGACGGGGAAGCGTCGGGCCGTGTCGGCGAGTGCGACCTTGACCGGGTCGGTGTCGTCCTCGGACACCTCCCCGGACCTGATCTCGTCCACGAGCCGCCGGGTCCGCAGCAGTTGCTCGGCCTTGCGGTCGGCCGGGAGGTCACCGTCCCCGATGTCGTCGATCCGGCGGGCCAGTGCGTAGAGCGCGGACATCGCCAGCCGCTTGGGTTCCGGCAGCAGCCGGATCCCGTAGCTGAAGTTGCGGGCCTGCAGGGCGGTGACCGCCTCGCAGTACCGGTAGGCCGCCATGGCCTGCGCCGTCGGCGGTACCGCCGCCGGGGCCGACGCCGAAACCGCTTCCACTGCCGATGTCGCCACTGGGGCGTTCACCTTCCCTCCGCGAGGCTGTCCGCCGCCCGGCCGTGGGCGGCGGGGGTCCGGCCGGCGTCCGGGTGAGCCCGCGCCGTGACGCCGTGAGCGACCGCCGCAGGGCGGCCCCTCCCCACCCTCTCCCGGGCCGCCTCCCCCGCCCGGCGGTACCGGCCGGTCGTGCGCTCGCGCCCGCCCCCGGGTGCCCGTCCGCACACGCGGGCCGCCCCGCGGCGCGTCCTGCCCGAACGCCGCGAGCCCGGCACGGGCGAACGCCGGTGTGCGTTCGGCCGCGCCGGGCTCGGGCCCGGGTACCGCGGTGTCAGGCCGGTGTCAGGCCGGGACGATGTTCTCCGCCTGCAGGCCCTTCTGGCCCTGGGTGACGTCGAAGGACACCTTCTGGCCCTCGATGAGCTCCCGGAAGCCCGAGGAGGCGATGTTCGAGTAGTGGGCGAAGACGTCCGGGCCGCCACCGTCCTGCTCGATGAAGCCGAAGCCCTTCTCCGCGTTGAACCACTTCACAGTTCCAGTAGCCACAGGTCTCTCTTCTCCGAAGTCGTGCCAGGCCCCACACCGTGCGAGCCCTCCGCAGGTGATCGCCCGGCCCGGGTCGACACCTCGTCGGGCGCGGCCCGGAGCCTTCGCTGCGTGGTCACCACATTACCGACAGCTTCCGGGGAGGCCGACCACCGCCGGACCCTCGGCGCGGCTGCGCGGCGGCGCGGCGCGCACCGGGGCTGCGGTGGGGCGCCGTCGCGCCCGGCGGTAGCGTTCGGGACATCCCCTGCTGCGAGGAGCCCGGCCATGGACACCGACGCCCCCGTCTCCCTGGTGACGGGAGCCAACCGCGGCATCGGACGGGAGACGGCGCGGCAGCTGGCCGCGCTCGGTCACACCGTGCTGCTCTGCGCCCGCCGGCCCGAGGACGCCGAACGGGTGGCCGCGGAGCTGGGCGGGACGGTCCGTCCGCACCGCCTCGACGTCACCTCGCAGGCGGAGGCCGACGCGCTGGCGAGGCACGTGGAGGCCCGCTACGGCCGGCTGGACGTTCTGGTCAACAACGCGGCGACCAACTACGACCCCGGGGAGCGGGCCGTGGACGTGGACCTGGACGACGTCCGCCGCACGCTGGAGACCAACCTGATCGGCGCCTGGCGGGTCGCCGGGGCCTTCGTACCGCTGCTGCGGCGCTCGGCGCACGGCCGGATCGTCAACGTGTCCAGCGAGTCGGGGTCGCTGACCCGGATGGGGGCGGGTGAGCCCGCGTACGGGGTCTCCAAGGCGGCCCTCAACGCCCTCACCCGCAAGCTCGCCGCCGAGCTGCGCGCGGACGGGGTGCTGGTGAACGCGGTCTGCCCGGGCTGGGTGGCCACCGACATGGGAGGCCCGGGCGGCGGTCCCGTCGAGGAGGGGGCGGCCGGAGTGCTCTGGGCGGCGACCCTGCCGGACGGCGGCCCGACCGGCGGTTTCTTCCGCCACGGGCGCCCGCTCGCCTGGTGACCGGCCGCTGGACGACGGGGCTTCCGGCCGCCGGCCGAGGCGCGCCGGCCGTGCCCGAGCAGGAGCTCGGCACGGCGGCGCCGCAACGGCCGGCGGCTGCCGTTCGTGCGGGGATCAGGCCTCGACGACGCCGGACTTCGCGATGGTGATCTTCGCCTTGGTGCGGCCGCTGGAGGAGCCCAGGCCCTCGATCTGCTTCACCAGCTCCATGCCCTCGACGACCTCGCCGAAGACGACGTGCTTGCCGTCGAGCCAGCTGGTGACGATCGTGGTGATGAAGAACTGCGAACCGTTGGTGTTGCGGCCCGCGTTCGCCATCGAGAGCTGGCCCGGCTTGGTGTGCTTGAGCTGGAAGTTCTCGTCGGCGAACTTCTCGCCGTAGATGCTCTTGCCGCCGGTGCCGTCACCGCGGGTGAAGTCACCGCCCTGCAGCATGAAGTCCGGGATCACCCGGTGGAAGCTGGAGCCCTCGTAGCCGAAGCCGTGCTGGCCGGTCGCGAGCTCGCGGAAGTTCTGGGCGGTCTTGGGCACTACGTCGTCGAACAGGGTGAAGACGATCCGACCGGCCGGAGCGCCGTCGATGGTGATGTCGAAGAACACGTCATTACTCATGCCACCCATCCTTCCACGCCGCGGATACCTCCCCGTGCACCGGCCACCCGGAGGCCCGGATCCGGCGCCCGGGCCCGCTCAGCCCCGCAGGTACGCCAGCACCGCCAGCACCCGGCGGTGGTCCTGGTCGGCCGGCGGCAGGTCGAGCTTGGCGAGGATGTTGCCGATGTGCTTGGCGACGGCGGCCTCGCCGACCACCAGGGTGCGGGCGACGGCCGCGTTGGAGCGGCCCTCGGCCATCAGCGCCAGCACCTCGCGCTCGCGGGCGGTCAGCCGCTGGAGCGGGTCCCGGCGGTGGCTGATCAACTGTCGGACCACCTCGGGGTCGATCACCGTGCCGCCGGCGGCCACCCGCTCGACCGCGCCGACGAACTCGGCCACCTCCCCGACCCGGTCCTTGAGCAGGTAGCCCACCCCCGCGCCGTGCCCGGAGTCGAGCAGTTCGGCGGCGTAGGCCCGTCCGACGAACTGGCTCAGCACCAGCACCGCGAGCGACGGCCGCTCGGCCCGCAGGGCGACCGCAGCACGCAGCCCCTCGTCGCTGAAGCCGGGCGGCATCCGGACGTCGGTGACCACGATGTCGGGTTCGTGCTCGGCGACGGCGGCGGCCATCGCGTCCGCGTCGCCGACCGCGGCGACCACCGTGTGGCCGAACCGTTCGAGCATGCCGACCAGTCCGCCGCGCAGCAGGGCCGCGTCCTCGGCGACCACGACTCGTACGCCTACCCGATCGGGCACGGGATCTCCACGGTGATCACGGTCGGCCCGCCGGCCGGGCTCGACACGGCCAGTGTGCCGTCCGCCGCGGCGGCCCGGTCGGCCAGCCCCGCCAACCCGCTGCCGTCGCGGGCCGCGGCGCCGCCGACACCGTCGTCGCGGACCTCCACCACCAGCCGGTCCGCCAGCAGCCGGCCGCGGACCTCCGCCCGGCTCGCCCGGCTGTGCTTGGCGACGTTGGCGAGCGCCTCGGCCAGCACGAAGTACGCGGTGGCCTCCACCGGCGCGGGCAGCCGGGCGGGCAGCGCCACGTCGACGGTCACCGGCACCGGCGACCGGTCGGCCACGTCGGCGGCCGCCGCGGCCAGGCCACGGTCGGTGAGCACCTGCGGGTGGACGCCGCGGATCAGTTCGCGCAGCTCGGCGAGGGCCAGCCGGGCCTGCTCGCGGGCCCCGTCCACGCCGGCCGCCGCGGGCGAGCCGTCCGGCAGGTCCAGCCGGGCCATGCCGAGCGCGATGGTGAGGGCCACCAGCCGCTGCTGGGCGCCGTCGTGCAGGTCCCGTTCGATCCGGCGGCGCTCCACCTCGAAGGCGTCCACCAGCCGCGCCCGCGAGCGCGACACCTCCCCCAACCGGGCGCCGAGCTCGGCGTCGCGGGGGGCCAGCAGCGTCCGGGTGAGGACGGCCCGGGCGCCGGCCCAGACCGTCACCGGGTAGGCCGCGACCAGCAGCAGCACGGGCGCCGCCGCCGTCAGGAACACGATGCCGAACCACGGGATCGAGCGGTCGACGACGATCGACGTCACCGAGACGACCGGCAGGAACAGCGACAGGACCAGCACCCCGAAGTCGATCCACCACAGGGCCAGCACCGACACCGCGACGTAGCCGAGCTCCCGCCAGGTCTGCTGCTCGCGCAGCCGGGTCGCCAGCCACTCGCGCCGGCCCAGCCGCTCCGGCGGACGGTGCGGGTCGGGCGCCGGGTCCAGGTCGACCAGGCGCAGCCGCAGCCGTTCGAACCGGGCGACCACCACCCCCGACAGCGCGAGGGCCAGCAGCAGGACGAAACCGACGAGGGCCGGGGCGAGCAGCGTCCCGCCGACCGACAGGACGAGGACGACGGCGCCGGTGGCGGCGCCCAGCAGGACGCCGGAGACCAGGTACCCGAGGGAGCGCCACGGCCAGGAGGTGGTCAGGAAGCCGACCGGGTGGTGGGTGATGGCCTGCCAGGCGGTCCGTGGTGTCACGGGCCCGACTGTACCGACGCCGCACGGCCGGGTCGGTAGTGCTGGGTCTACCCCCGGAACTCCACCGCGGGCCACTGCCCCGGGGCAGGGCGGGCGGCTTGGCTGGAGACATGACGATCAATGAGACCCGGGCCGCCGGGACGGGGACGGCCGACGCCGTCCGGCTGCGGTCGGTGCGCAGGGTGTACGGGGCGGGCGAGGGCGCGGTGACGGCGCTGGACGGGGTGACGCTCGGCTTCCCGGCCGGCGTCTTCTCCGCGGTGATGGGACCGTCCGGCTCGGGGAAGTCCACGCTGCTGCACTGCGCCGCGGGTCTGGAGCGGCCGACCGCCGGGACGGTCACGGTGGCGGACACCGAGCTGGGGGCGCTCGACGAGCGCGCGCTGACGCTGCTGCGCCGCGACCGGATCGGGTTCGTCTTCCAGTCGTTCAACCTGGTGCCGGCGCTGACCGCCGAACAGAACGTGGCGCTCCCGCTGCGGCTGGCCGGTCTGCGCCCGGACCGGGACCGGGTGCGGCAGGGCCTGGCGGAGGTCGGGCTCGCGGACCGGGCGGGGCACCGGCCGAGCGAGCTGTCGGGCGGTCAGCAGCAGCGGGTGGCGATCGCCCGGGCCCTGGTGACCGGGCCCGCCGTGCTCTTCGCGGACGAGCCGACCGGCGCGCTGGACAGCGCCGCCTCCCGCGAGGTGCTGGCCCTGCTCCGCCGCGCCGTGGACCGGCACGGCCGGACCGTGGTCATGGTGACCCACGATCCGGTGGCGGCCGGGTACGCGGACCGGGTCGTGTTCCTGCGCGACGGCCGGGTGGCCGAGGTCGCCGAGTACCTCGACGCCCGCGGCGTCGCGGAGCGCCTCGCCCGGCTGGAGGGCTGATGATGCTGCCCCTGGCCGCGGTCCGGCACCGCTGGACCGCCTTCGCCGGCACGTTCGTCACGCTCGCCCTCGGTGTCGCGCTGATCACCGGCACGCTGCTGGTGTACCTGTCCGCGGTGCCGGCGGTCCCGGAGCGCTACGCCGGGGCCGCCGTGTACGTCCGGAACGAGGGGGTGCCCTGGTCGCCGGAGGCCGTCCGGGACCTGACCGAGCGGCTCGGCGCGGTGCCGGGCGTGGCCGGGGTCGTCCCCGAGCGGTCGTTCTACGCCCAGCTGGTGCCGGACGGGCGGCCGGTCGGCCGGCCCGACGTCCGGGACCCGCAGGGGCACGGCTGGTCGGCCGCGGCGCTGGCGCCGTACCCGGTGCGCACCGGACGGGCGCCGGCCACGGACGGGGAGGTGGTCGTCCCGCACGCGCTGGGGACGGCGGCCGGCACCCCCGTGGTGCTGCTGACCGCGGCCGGGCCGGCCCGCTACACGGTGACCGGCACGGTCGACGGGCCCGGCCTGTTCGTCGCCGACGCCGTCGCCGAACGGCTGGCCGGTGGTGTCCGGCTGATCGGTGTGCGTACGGCACCGGGCGCCGACCCGGACGCGGTCGGCGCGGCGGTTCGCGAGGCAGTCCGCGCGGCGGTCGGCGGGTCGGGGCGGGTGCTCGCCGGGGCGGTGCGCGGTCTGCTGGAGGAGCGGAGCGCGGGCAGCACCCGGCAGATCGGCGCCCAGGTGCTGGCCACCATGGTCGCGGTGGCGGTCTTCTCGTCGGTGTTCGTGGTCGCCTCGACGTGCGCGTTCGCGGCCAACCAGCGGCGCCGGGAGTTCGGCCTGCTGCGCGCGGTCGGCGCGACGCCGGGTCAGATCCGCCGGTCGGTGCTCCGCGAGGCGCTGGCCGTCGGGGTCGCGGGCGGCGTCGTGGGTGTGCTGGTGGGCTGCGCGGCGGCGCCGGTGCTCGGTGGTGTCCTGGTCGACGCGGGCTTCGAACCGCCGGGGTTCACCGTGCGGTCGACGCCCTGGCCGCCGGCCGCGGCGTTCCTGGTCGGGCTGCTGGTCGCGGTGGCGGGCGCCGCGTCCGCGTCCCGGCGGGCGGGCGCGGTCGGCCCGATGGAGGCGCTGCGGGAGGCGTCCGTCGACCGCCGGCCGATGACCCCCGCCCGCTGGGCCTTCGGCGGCCTGTCCGGGGCGCTCGGGGTGCTGCTGACGGTGGCGACGGCCGCCGCCGACGGCGAGGACCTGATCACCACCTCGATGCTCGCCGCGATGGCGCTGATCGTCGCACTGGCACTGCTCGCACCGGTGGTGGTGCCGGCGGTCCTCCGGGCCGTGACCCGACCGCTGGAGCGGCTGTCCGGCGCGACCGGTGTGCTGGCCCGGGAGAGCGCCCTGAACGCCGCCCGCCGTACGGCGTCGGTCGCGGCCCCGGTGATCGCCACCGTCGGCTTCGGCACCCTGATCCTCGGCCAGGTGGCGACCGTGACCGACGCCTACGGCAGCCGGGGCACGGACGCCGTGCGGCACGAGGTGGTGGTGCGCCCGGACGGCACGCCCGGGCTCTGCGACGCCGCCCTCGACGCGCTGCCCGCCGGGCACACCCTCGCCTGGACCCCGACCACGGTCTTCGTCGGCGGCACCGAGCAGCTCGCCGCCGGCGTGACGCCGTCGGGCTTCCGGACGGCGGTGCCGGCCGGGGCGGCGGTCGAGTTCGGAGCCCCCGGCACGGTGGTCGTCGGCCGTCCGCCGGCCGGGTCGGGTGTCCCCGGGTCCGCGCCCGGCGGCGACGGGTCGGCCGGCGGCCCGGCGGACGGCGGGCCCGGAGGGACCGGCGGGGCGCCGCGGGTGGGCGACACGGTGCAGGTCACCTTCGCCGACGGGCGGACGGCGGGCCAGCGCGTCGTCGCGGTGGTGGACACGGCCGACCTGCCCGCGCTGATCCTGCCCCGGGCGACCGTCCGCGAGCACGACCCGGCCGCGCTGACCGAACTGGCGTACGTCGACGGCGTGCCGCCCGCCGACCTGCGCGCCGCCCTGGCCGGGCTCGGGGCCACGGCGGTGGCCGGCACGGAGTACCGCTCCGACGCCGCGGCCCGGGACGACGCCCTGGTCCGGACGTTCGTGCTGATCCTGGTCGGGATGTCCGTCGGGTACACCGGCCTGGCGATCGCCAACACCCTGGTGATGGCGACCGCCGGGCGGCGCCGCGACTTCGCCGTGCTGCGGCTGTCCGGCGGCACGACCGGGCAGGTGCTGCGGGTGGTCGGCGTCGAGGCGGCGCTGGTGGTCGGCGTCGGCGCGGCACTCGGCCTGTTGGTCGCGCTCGGCGCGCTGGCGGGGGTGAGCGCCGGGGTGAGCGCCTCCCTCGGGCGGGCCGTCCCGCTGCTGCTCCCCTGGGGGACCGTCCTCGGGCTGGTCGCCGCCTGCCTCGGACTGGCCGTGGCGGCAGCCCTGCTGACGGCCCGTCCGGGGCTGCGCGAGGCCGCCTCGGGGGCTCGCGGCTGAGCCTGTCCGGCCGATCGTCGCGTCAGGCGGGGGCGCTGCCCGACCGTCGCACCGACTAGCAGCCCATCCGGTTGCACCGGGCCGGTGATCGACGGCGATACTCCGGGGCATGAGCAGAATCGCCGAGGTCATCGTGCTGGCCCGGGACGCGGACGATGTGATGGAGCCGCTGACGCGGCCCGACCCCACTCGTACCTGGGTGGGCTGCTTCGCCGAGATGCGCCCGGGCGGTGACTGGGGTTTCGGCTGGGGCGCGGAGTTCGAACACATGAGCTGGAGATCCGGGCTGTTGAAGCACCTGGAGTCCTTGCCGTGGCCCCGTCCGGAGACGGTACAGGTGCTGATCCACGACGAGGAGGACGACTGCTTCGGCCTCTGGATGATCCACGACGGCAGGCTGGTGGAAGTACCCCTCGCCCGCACCCGACGGGCTTGGTGGTCCGGACCTCCGGACGAGGGGTACGCGCCCGACCCCGGCATCCTGAGCCGGACGGACCACGGGCCCGTCGACTGGCCGGAGGAGATCGAGGGCGGCGACCGGTCCCGGCCCCCGGCCTGGTGACGTGGTCGGGTGCGGAGCCGGCCGACCGGGGCGGTAGGAGTCCTGGCTCCGCGTCCGACAGAGCGCCGCGTTCCTCCCGCCCCGTGCCCGAGGTGACGAGCAGCTCAAGCGGCAGTCGTACGGACAGGGCTCAGGCGGCCCGGAGCGGCCGGGCGGCGCGGGCGGCCTCCAGGACGTGGTCGCGGGAGGCCGCGGCCCGGGCGCGGAGGGCGGGCAGGTCCACGTCGAGGACCTGGCCCGCCCACTTGCGGACCTGGCCGGCGACCAGCACGGTGTCGATGTTGCGGGCGTCCGAGCCCAGCACGACGGTGCCCACCGCGTCGTTGAGCGGCAGGTTGTTGATCTCCTCGGCGGTGATCATCAGCAGGTCCGCCTGCTTGCCCGGCGTCAGCGAACCGGTCACCCCCGCCAGGCCGTTGGTGCGGGCGCCCTGGAGCGTGGCGAAGTCGAGCACGTCGGCCGTACCGATCCGGACCGGCTCCCGGCCGGTGCCGTACCCGGCGTTGACGGCGCGCATCCGCTGGACGGTGAGCAGCGCCCGCATCTGGGTGAACATGTCGCAGGACAGCGCCACCTCGACGTCGATGCTCAGCCCCGGCCGGACCCCGACCGAGAGCGCCTCGTCCACGGCGGGGACGGCGGTCTCCAGGCCGATCTGGGCGTCCGAGGTGGGCGCCAGGGCCACCGTGGTCCCGCTGTCACCGATCGCCCGCCAGGCGTCCGGGGTCAGCCCGGTGGCGTGGATCAGGGTGAGGTCCGGGCCCAGCAGACCCTGCCGCTCCCAGTCCAGCACCGCCGCCGACGAGGACGCGCCGAACACCGCGTCCACGCTGACCCCGACGCCCAGTTCGGCCGCGGTGCGGGCGGCCGCCGGACCGAAGGCCAGCCCCGGCCCGGCGATCTCGCCGGTGGCGAGGGTGGCCAGCCGGAAGGTGATCAGCTCGCTGCCGTACTGCTCCACCAGCCGGCCCAGGTCCGCCGGCCACTGGTGGTCCCAGTCCCCGAAGTGCGGGCCCATCGCGGCGTGCACCCCGCGGATGCCGGTGTCCACCAGGGCCCGGACGGCGGCGTCGGAGTGGGCGGCCGTCCGGGAGTTGTGCGAGAAGTCCAGCATCGTGGTGATACCGGCGTCGACGGCCCCGAGCGCGGCCAGCCGGGTGCCGACGTACATGTCCTCGGGCCGGTAGACGGGGGCGTAGCCGGCCAGCGTGGCGGCCACGTAGCCGCCCAGGTCGTCCACGTCGGGCATGATCCGGCGCAACTGGCCCTGCCAGGCGTGGCGGTGGGTGTCGACGAAGCCCGGGGTGAGGATCGTCCCGGTGGCGTCGACGACGACGGCGTCCGTCGCCGCGCCCTGGGCCCGCAGGTCCGGGCCGACGGCGACAACGGTGCTGCCCCGCACCAGCAGGTCGCCGGTGGGGAGGGTGCCGAGCCCGGGATCCATGGTGACGACGGTGGCGCCGGTGAACAGGATCCGGCGGTCGGGGTCGGCGGCGGAGCGGCGCAGCCGGTCGAGGAGGGCGGCACGCGGGGTGTCGGTCGGGTTCACGGGGTGTCCTCGCTGGAAGGGGGGTGGGTCGGGGTGCGCGGCCTCGGTGCGCCGCCCCGCCGGCCAGCCTGGTGCGGCGCCCGGAACCGGACCAGGCCGCGCCGTGCCCTGGTGCGGCGCACCCATGCTGAGCGATACGTTCTCCGGCCGGACGGCCGTAGCCTCGTGGCCATGGACACCGACCAGGCGCCGCGCCGCGCCAACCCGATCGGGGAGTACCTGCGCGCCCGCCGCGAGCTGATCACTCCCGAGCAGGCCGGCCTCCTGCCCGGTGCGCGCCGCCGGGTGCCGGGGCTCCGGCGCGAGGAGGTCGCGCTGCTCGCCGGGGTGAGCGCCGACTACTACATGCGGCTGGAGCAGGGCCGGGAACGCAACCCCTCGCAGCAGATCGTCGACGCCCTGGCCCGCGCCCTGCAGTTGGACGAGGACGGCGTGCGGCACCTGTCCCGGATCGCCCGGCCCACCGCGGGTCGCAGCCACCGGCACCGCCCCGAACGGCTGCCGCCCGCACTGCACCGGCTGCTCGACACCTGGGCGGACACGCCCGCCCTCGTGCTGGGCCGGACCCTGGACGTGCTGGCCCTCAACCCGCTCGCGGGCGCCCTGTACGGCGGCTTCACGCGGGTGGACAACCTGGTGCGGATGACCTTCCTCGACCCGGCCGCCCACTCCTTCCACCGGGACTGGCCGCGCGCGGCACGGGCCTCGGTCGCGGCGCTGCGGCACGCGGCCGGCCGCGACCAGGACCACCCCGGCCTCGCCGCACTGGTCGGCGAACTCTCGCTCGCCTCACCCGAGTTCGCCACGCTCTGGGCGGACCACGACGTCCGGCGCAAGACCGCCGAGTCCAAGCTCTTCCACCACCCGCAGGTCGGCGACCTCGACCTGGACTACGAGACCTTCCGGGTCAACAGCGCCCCCGGCCTGCAACTCGTCGTCTACCAGGCCGAACCCGGCAGCCCCTCGGCGGACGGCCTCGCCCTCCTCTCCTCCCTCGCGGCCCACCCCGTGTCGGAGCCGAGTGGCACCGCGCACCCGCGCTGATTCCCGGACACGCCCGGCGCACCGGTCCGCCCCGCGCTGGTCCGCCCCGCGGCGGTCGGAGCCCGGCGCGCTCGGCCCGGCCGGAGTTCGAGCACCAGCACGTCGTGCGGCATCGCCCCGTCCCAGGGCGCGGCGGCCCCCACCCGGCGGTAGCCCGGGCCGGCTGTTTCCGGGCGGGGCGGCCGGCTCAGGCCCGTGTGCGGGCCTCGGCGAGGTCGGTGGCCGCCTGGCGGAGGCGCTGGAGGCGGTACTCCGAGTCGGCGAACCGGTCGGCGAGCAGGTGGTGGGCCCGGTCGAGGTCGCCGTCCAGGAGCTCGGCCAGGGCCACCAGCCAGGCGGCGTCCTCGGGGTAGCGGGCGGCCAGGTGCTGCTGGACCTGCGCCATTCCGGACTCGGCGAGCACCGGGCGCAGTTCGTCGGTCAGCGGGGCGAGCCAGTGCGCGCGCAGGGTGTAGCCGTCGCGGTCGGCGAAGGTCGGGGCGAGTGCGGCGGCCAGCCGGCCCGGGAGCTCCGGGCAGGCGGGCTCCAGCGCGGGGTGGTCCTTGCGGAACTCGTCCCGGTCGACCTCGATCCCGGCGAGGGCCTGCGGCAGGACGGGACGGGCGTCCCAGCCCTCTCCCGCCAGCCGGAAGACCTCCCGCAGCAGGTCGTAGGAGAGTCCGGTGGACTCCGCCAGCAGGACGGCGTCGTAGAGGTCCTTGCCCTGCGGATGGTTGTCCGACACCAGCCAGAGGATCTTCCAGGCGAGCGAGAGTTCGCGGCTCGCGACGGACAACGGGCCGTCGACGCCGGGGAGTTCGGCGGTCTCGGGAGGGGCCGGGAGGTGCTCGGTGAAGACGAAGTCGAGCTGGACGGTGCCGCCGGGCAGGCCGGGGGCGCTCCAGGGCAGCACCAGGCGGCGGCCGGGCACCCGGCTGTACGTCCAGATCTCGTCGGAGGCGGCCTGGTCCGCGTGCAGCCGGACGCGGCCGGAGAGCCGCTCCGCCCCCGCCGCGACGGCGTCGATCATCAGCTGGGTGCGGTCGTCCTCCAGCTCCCAGTCCTCGGGGCGGACCACGAAGTCGAGGTCGCCCGGCTCCCGGGCGGCCTCGCCGTACCAGGCCTTCAGCAGGACGCTGCCGCGCAGCACCAGGTGCGCCGCCCAGGGGGACCCGGCGACGGCGGAGAGCACGGTGTCGAGTGCCTCGCGGCGGGCCAGCAGCCAGCGTTCGGCGACCTGCGGGTCGGCGAAGGCGGGCTCGCTGGGCCGCAGCGCCCGGGAGTAGCCGGCCAGGGCCGGGTCGAAGACGGGCTGCTGGGTGACCGCGTCGTCGTCGATCGGGCGGATGGCGCGCGGCAGGTCGAGCAGTTCGCGGACCTCCTCGGTGGGGGGCCGGCGGGGCAGGACGACCTCCTCCCAGGGCCCGTAGTCGAGTCCGTCCCAGTCGGCGGCCGCGCTCCCGGCGGCTCCTGGGGTTCCGGTGCGGTCGGACGGGTCGGTCCGGTCGTCGGTCATCGGTGGGTTCCCTCCCGGTGGTGGTGAACGGTGCCGGGTGCGGCGGCCGGTGCGGCCTCCTCGATCCACCCGGCGTCGAGCGTCTCGTCGCTGTCCAGTGCCACGAACTCCCGCTCGGCCGAGGCGATCCGGCGGCCGTCGGCGGTCAGGTCCGCGAGCAGGGCGTCCAGCCGGTGGCCGGCCGTGGCGAGGCCGACCAGGCGGCAGCGCTGCGTGACGAACCGTTCGCGCAGGCCGTCGGGCCGCACCCGGCGGGCGTTGCGGGACAGGTGGGCGCCGTGCCGGACGGCCAGCTCCGCCAGGCCCGCGGTCCGCTCCGAGGGGCCCAGCAGCAGCTTGACGTGGTGTTCGAAGTACCGCTCCGGGCCGAGCCGCACGGCGTCGGCGTCCGTCTGCGGGACGCCTTCGGCCCAGGGGACCGCCTCGATCTTCACCCGCAGGACGGTGAACCCGGCGCCCGCCATCCGCCGCGCGGTGCCGCGGGTGGCGGCGGCCACCTCGCCGTAGGTGCCGGAGCGGCGGAGGGTGAGCATCGGCTGGGAGACGGCCGCGGTGCCGCGGTCCAGCAGGATGTGCGTGTACTTGACGCCCTGCTCGGCGGCCCAGCCGGCGAGCGCGTCGGCGTCGTCGGCCCCGACGGTCAGGTGGACCTCGAAGTCGCCGCGGAGCGCCGGGCCGCGGTCACCGTCGAGGCCGTGGCCGTGGTCCACGCCCCGGTCGACGCCCCGGTCGACGCCCCGGTCGACGGACGGGTCGGCGGACGGCCCGGCGTCGGCGGAGCCGTGGTCGGCGGAGCGGCGGAGCAGGTCAGGACGGGTGGCGAGCATGCGTGCATGATGCCGGTCGCCACCGACAACCGGTCCCCCACCCCCTCCTCGGCCCCCGGGTTCAGGCCTCCCGGCGACGGCGCAGGCCCTCGCCGCGCAGCGCCCCGCGCAGCTGGCCCAGCTTGGTGAAGCGTTCGCGGTTGGCCGCCGAGGCCCGGTCGAGCTCCTCCATCAGCCGCCTGGTCCGGTGCTCCAGGTCGAGTTCGTCGAGGATCCGGTCGACCTCGGCGAGCAGGGACCCGTGCAGCTGCCAGGCCTTCGGGTGCTCCTGCACGCCGCGCAGCAGCATCTGGGCGACGTTCTCCCGGCTGGCCCACGCGGCGGAGAGTTCGGCGGCCAGCCGGGCCTCGGCCTCCTCGGCGTTGCGGCTGACCTGACTCGCCACCAGGACGGAGAAGCTGACCAGGGCGCCGCCGATGTGGGCCAGGAGTTCTTCCAGTGCCAGTGCGACGTCGGGCGGGAACAGGGCCTCCTCGCCGTCCCGGCGTTTGGCCAGGTCGGTCAGCGAGCGGGCCAGCACCCGGACGACCACGACGCAGATCTCCAGGGTGTCCAGTCCGGTCCGCAGGACGATTCTGGAGAGCAGCCCCTCGCTGATCCTGGGGTTCAGCCGCAGGCTGTCCTCGGCCTGCCGCAGGGCCGCGTCGACCTCGGCGATGGCCTGGTCGAGGGCGCGTGCCTCGTGCAGCCGGGCGGCGGCGCGCTCGACCCGGGTGGGGCCGCTCAGCTCCTCGGCGATCCGCAGCAGCAGGTGGCGGGCGCGGCGGGCGAGGTCCTCGATGGATTCCCCGGCGGTGTCCACCCAGACCGGCGGGGCGAAGACCAGGTTGAACAGCAGGCCCACGCCGGCACCGATCAGGGTCTCCAACACGCGGTCCCAGGCCTGGGTGGCGAGCCGGGTGACGCCGAGGACCAGCATCGCGCTGATCGCCACCTCGTTGACGAACTCGTCGACCCGGACGAACTGGCCGACGGTCAGCGAGGCCAGGATGATCAGGCCGAGGCTCCACCAGGACAGGCCCATCACGGAGCTGAAGCCGATCGCGATCACCACGCCCACCACGACCGAGTTCACCCGGCGGATGCTGGTCGTCAGGGTCGAGTACAGGGTGACCTGGACGACCAGCAGCGCGGTCAGCGGCGCCGTCAGCGGGGCCGGTTCGGCGCTCAGTTGCAGGGCCACGGCGTAGGCGATGGTGGACGCCAGGGTCGCCCGGACGGTCAGGACGACGACCGGGTCCTTCAGGCGCCGCCGTAGCTTCTCGGTCACCGATTCGACTGCTTCGCTCATGCCGGACATCCCTGACGTCTTCCCCCGTCCCGGCCGGCGCACCGGCGGAATCCGATCTGGCACCCGGATGCGCCCCGGCACCGCCGCCGGGCGGCGGCCGCGGCGGGCGGCGTCAGCGGGGCACGGTCCACCGGCCCGGGGGGCGGGGGGTGCTGCTCACGGGTCGTCATGGGACGGGCATACCGGGACAGCGGCCCGCCCGCCCGCGAGGTGGCTATCGTGGGGGGCATGTCCACCCTTGTGGAGCTGCCCGAGCAGCTGGAGGAAGCGTTCCGCACCCCACCGCCGCGGCGCGCCGCGCGCGGCGCACGGAAGGCCGCCCGGTGACGGGTCCGCGGTACGAGGCGCGGTTCTCGGGTGAGGTCGCGCGCGCCGTACGGGCCCTGGGGGACGAGGACCGCGCGGCGCTGCGGGACGCGGTGGCCCGGGCGGAGGCCGACCCGTGGGCGTGGCCACAGGCGGACCGCTACGACCTCGACGACACGGTGCGGGTGGTGACCACCGGGCGGGCGATGCTGCACTACGCGGTCCTGCCGGAGCCGCCGCACCTGTGGGTGTTCGCCCTCACCGCGCTGTAGGCGCGCCGGCGTCCCGGTCGGGCCGGTCCGCGGCGCGGGCGGGCCGGCTGGAAGACTGACGGCATGGACACCCGGGCGACGGAGAGCGGCACAGGGATGCACTCGGCGGCGGGCGGGCCGCCGGCGCCGGCCGCCGGCTGGGTGCTGCGGGCCGCGGTGGTGGCGGACGTCGAGGAGATCGCGGAGCTGCGGGCCGAGGTGATGCGGGCCGACCTGGAACGTCTCGGGCGCTACGACGAGCAGCGGGTGCGGCAGCGGCTGCGGGACTCCTTCTCGCCGCGGTACACGTCGGTCGTCGAGGTCGACGGCGAGCTCGCCGGGTGCGTCACCGTCCGGCCGGTCGAGGGCCGGTACTGGCTGGAGCACTTCTACCTGGCGACGCACCGTCAGGGGAACGGGCTCGGGTCCGCCGTGCTGCACGCGGTGCTGGCGCGGACGGACGCGCGGGGCACGGCGGTGGCCCTGCACGTCCTTCAGGGCAGCGCCGCCCGCCGGCTCTACGAGCGGCACGGGTTCACCGTCCAGGCCCAGGACCCGGTCGACGTCCTGCTGGTGCGCCCTCCGGGCGGGGCCGCGGTCGGCTAGGTTCGGGGCATGACGACTGCCCTCACCGGAACGGTCACCGACGTCCGCGTGGGCGTGCTGCTCAGGGGCTGGCGCGAGCGCCGGCGGATCAGCCAGCTGGAGCTGGCCCTGCGGGCGGACAGCTCCGCCCGGCACATCAGCTTCGTCGAGACCGGCCGGGCGCGGCCCAGCCGGGCCATGGTGCTGAAGCTGGCCGAACACCTGGACGTCCCGGTCCGGGACCGCAACACCCTGCTGGTCGCGGCCGGTTACGCGCCCGCGTTCGCCGAGACCCCGCTGCGGGACCCGGCCATGGGGGCGCTGCGCACCGGGCTGGAGCGGCTGCTGACGGCGCACGAGCCGCACCCCGCCCTGGTCATGGACGGCACCTACGACATCCTCGCCGCCAACCGCGGCGTCGGCCTGCTGCTCGGCGGCGTCGCCGAGCACCTGCTGCACACCCCGCCGAACGCCGTCCGGCTCACCCTGCACCCGCAGGGGCTGGCCCCGCGCATCCACAACCTGCCCGAATGGCGCGCCCACCTGCTGGAGCGCGTACGGGGACAGATCGCGATGCGCTCCAGCGACGCCCTGCGGCGGCTGTACCAGGAGGTCAGCGCGTACCCGGAGCCCGACCGGCCGGCGACCACCGGCCCGCAGGCCGCCGCGGGGGCCGCCCCGTTCCCGGCCGAGCTGTACCCCTACGCGCTGCCGCTGCGGATCGAGGTGGACGGGCGGCTGCTGTCGTTCGTCTCCACCGTCACCACCTTCAACAGCCCCATGGACGTGACCGTCTCGGAGCTGGCGATGGAGACCTTCCTGCCCGCCGACCCGGCGACGGCCGAGGCGCTGCGCGCGCTCGCCCCGGCCTCACCGTAGGCAGTTGCGGTCAGGCTCCGGGGAGACGGTCCAGGAAGCCGCCAACGGTACGGACCCGGCCGTCCGGGGCGAGGGTGACGACGTCGGATCCGGCCACCGGCGCCGAGCCGTCGGCCCGGGAGACCAGTTCCCAGCCGAAGCGCACCAGGTCGTGGTGGGCGTCGGTGCCGCCGGTCTGCCGGAACTCGAAGCCGGGGAACTGCCGGTGCGTGCCGGCGATCAGGGCGGTCAGCGCCTCGTGCCCGCGGACCTGGGCCAGCGGGTCGGTGTAGGCGGCGTCCTCGGTGAAGGCCTCGGCCACCGCCCCGGCCAGGTCGTCGGCGTGCTCGGCGTTCCAGGCGGCGAAGTAGCGCCGGACGGCCTCGTCGTGTGCGGACACGGTGGTCCCTCTCGTCGGTGGGGCGGTCGGTCGGGCACGGACGCGGGCCGGGTGGCCCGCCCTGTAGTGCTCCGCCGACCCCTACGATCCCGGAGCGCCGCCGGCGGGTCGATGACCTCCGAGGTCATCGACCTCGGGGATCAGGTGCGGTAGACGGACCCGACGTTGTCGACGGCCGGACGGGCGGTGCCGACCGGACCGGTGGCGAAGGCCAGCAGCACGTTCTCGGTGACCCGGCGGGTGAACGCCCCGGCGGCGGCGTCCAGTCCGTGGTTGCCGCCGCCGCCCGGTCCCTGCGCGTCCAGCGCCTCCACCCACCGCATGGTGCCGCTGGCGAACACCGCGGCGCCGCCCGGCAGCGTGCAGTACGCGCTGTCCGCGAAGTCGGGCCGTCCCGCACAGAGCACCGGGGAGTGCGCCAGCACCTCGACCGGCCGCGGGGTGGGGAAGGCCGGGTCCACCCGGTCGTACTCGACCCCGACCAGATGGGCGAAACCGTCGCCCGCCCGGACGCCGGTGCCCTCGTACACCCAGTGGCCGGGGTCGGTCACCACGAAGGGGGCGTCCACCGGGTAGCCGCCGTAGAGCACGCCCAGCAGGGAGCTCTCCGGGTCGCTGCCGGGCTCCAGCCGGAAGTCCGTGGTCGCGGGCAGGCCCGCGGCGAAGCCCGGATCCAGCCGGTAGTCGTCCTTGTAGCAGACCATCACCCGGTCCGGCCCGAGCGGTGAGGGCTCGTACCGCACCCGCCGGTAGCAGCAGTTGGCGCCCAGCACCGCCAGGTTGGTCCCGGCGTCGCGGGCCGCCGTCACCCGCCGGCGCTGCTCCACCGACCAGTACTCGTCGTGGCCCGGCGACAGCACGCACCGCGCGCCTTCCAGCAGGCCCGGGTCGCGGGCGAGGTCCGCGCCGGTGGCGTAGGCCAGCGGCAGGCCGAGCCGCTCGGCCAGGGCGATCAGCGGTGCCTCGTAGACCAGGAACAGGCCGGCGCCGTGGGCGTACGCGTACGGCCGGTCGAAGGTCACCTCCAGCGAGCGCGTCGCCCGGCCGCCGGTCGGCCCGTTGTACAGGCTGTGGCCGCCCCAGAGGTTGTAGGCCTGCCAGGTGGCGACGGCGTTCACCAGGACGGTGCGCCCGGCGGCGGTGCGGGAGCGGACCGTCACCGGTACGTAGCGCTGCCCGCCGCCCTCGGCGTCCAGGCGCAGCAGGTAACTGCCCTCGGGCCAGCCCGCGGTGTCGACCGTGGTGGTGCGACGCCAGTCGGTGCGGACGGCCCGGGTGTCGGGGTCGACGGTGGGGGCGGGCTGTCCGGCTCCGGGCAGCCGGTCGGAGCGCCAGAGCAGCCGCGCGCGGTCTCCGCCGTACCAGCCCATCCGGTACGCGGAGACGGTGAACGCCGGTGCGGTGGTGGAGACGTACAGGCCGAAGGGCTCGCCGGGCAGGACGGCGGCCCGGTCCGCGAAGCCCTCGACGGCGTCCGCCGGGCCCGGGTCGGTGATCCGCCAGTCGGCGTTGCCGGGCCTGGCGTTCTCGACCCTGGTGTCCAGCGGCCCGGCACCGTCCGTCCGGGGGCGGTCGGTCACCGCGGCAGCCTGGCCCGTGTCGGCCTCGGCCGCGGCGGCGGCCAGCGCGGTCACCGCCAGTCCGATGAAGGCCCGCCGTCCCGGCTCCGCCGCACCCGTGGTGTCCCGCTGTGCCAAGGCCGCCCCCTCGTCTCCGCCGTCCGTCACCGGCCCCCATGGTCGCGGCCGGCCCCGCGGGCGGCGGGCAGGCGCACCCGCGGGGGCCCCGGTTTCACGCGCCTGCCCCGCCCGAGGCGGGCCGCCCGGCGGCGGCCGCGCGGGACCGTGTGCCACCGCCCGGGGGCGGCCGCGGCGGCCTATGCTGCTGCCGGAAAACTTCTGCGAGAAATCTCCCGGCGGGTGTCGAAATCGCGCGCCGTGCTTCTACCTGTCAGTGAGAGCGCCCGAGCGGAGGGCGCCGGAGGACGAGGAGCAGGACATGAAGTACATGCTGCTGATGCAGTTCAGCGCCGCGGCGGCGGACTTCCCGGCGATCGACACCTGGACGCCGGAGGAGATCCGGGCACACGTCGGGTTCATGCAGGACACCAACGCCAAGCTCTCCGCCGCCGGGGAACTGGTCGACGCGCAGGGCCTGGCGATGCCGGACTCCGCGAGGATCGTCCGCTCGCACGGCGGCGGCGCACCCGTGGTCACCGAGGGCCCGTTCCCGGAGACCAAGGAGTGGCTGGCCGGCTGGTGGATCGTCGACTGCGACACCGCCGAGCGGGCGCTGGAGATCGCCGCCGCGGTCTCGGCCGCGCCCGGCCCCGGCGGCGCGCCGCTCGGCATGCCGATCGAGGTGCGCCGGGTGATGTCGGCGCCGACCGAGGAGCTGTGAGCGCTGACTGACCGGGCCGCACCCGTGGAGGACCTGCTGCGCGTTCTCGCGCCGCAGGTCCTCGGCGTGCTCACCCGGCGGTTCGGGGACTTCGCCGCCGCCGAGGACGCCGTCCAGGAGGCCCTGCTCGCGGCCGCCGTGCAGTGGCCCGAGGAGGGCCGGCCGGACAACCCGCGCGGGTGGCTGATCCAGGTCGCCCAGCGCCGGATGACCGAGGAGGTGCGCAGCGAGCAGGCCCGGCGCCGCCGCGAGGACCGGGTGGCGCGGGAGGAGCCGGCCGACCGCCGGTCGGCGCCGGCGGCGGACACCGCGGACGCGACCGGCCGGGACGACACGCTGACCCTGCTCTTCCTGTGCTGCCATCCCGCGCTCTCCCCGCCCTCGTCGCTCGCCCTGACCCTGCGGTCGGTGGGCGGACTGACCACGGCGGAGATCGCCCGGGCGTTCATGGTCCCCGAGGCGACCATGGGGCAGCGGATCAGCCGGGCCAAGCAGCGCGTGAAGGCCTCCGGGGTGCCGTTCCGGTTGCCGGAGGGCGACGGCTGGGCGCAGCGGCTGGACGCGGTGCTGCACGTCCTCTACCTGATCTTCAACGAGGGCTACGCCACCGGCGCGGGCGACGACCTCCAGCGGGTCGAGCTGTCGCGGGAGGCGATCCGGCTGGCCCGCGCCGTCCATGCGGAACTGCCGGACGACAGCGAGGTGACCGGCCTGCTCGCCCTGATGCTGCTGACCCACGCGCGCAGCGCCGCCCGCACCGGACCGGCCGGCGAGCTGGTCCCGCTCGCCGAGCAGGACCGTCGCCGGTGGGACGCCGCGGCCATCGCCGAGGGCGTCGCGCTGATCACCGCGGCGCTGCCCGCGGGGCCGGTGGGGCCGTACCAGGTGCAGGCCGCGATCGCCGCCGTCCACGACGAGGCCGCCACCGCGGCGGAGACCGACTGGCCGCAGATCCTCGCGCTGTACGGGGTGCTGGAACGGCTCTCCGAGAGCCCGGTGGTCGCGCTCAACCGGGTCGTCGCCACCGCGATGGTGCACGGCCCCGAGGCCGGGCTGGCCGCGCTGGACGCCGTCGGCCGGGACCCGCGGCTGACGGGCCACCACCGGGTGACCGTGGTCCGCGCCCACCTGCTGGAGATGGCGGGCGACCGCCGGGCCGCCGCGGAGCTGTTCCGCGCGGCGTCCCGGGCCACCGCCAGCCTCCCCGAGCGGCACCATCTCGCCATCCGCGCCGCCCGGTTGACGGAGCCCGGGGCACCGCCGGACTGACCGCCGCCCGCCCTCGCCCGCACCGGTGCGCCCGATCCCGGTGGCGTCCGCCCGATCCCGGTGGCGCACCCGGCCCCGCCCGGCGTACGCTCGGGTCACCGGCCTGCGTGTCAACTCCGCGGCCCAGCACCTTCCCTCACCGCGCCACGGCCGTTCCCGCCGTGCCCGCGCTCCGCCGAACGAAAGCACCCCGCGATGCGACCTTCGCTGTTCACCGTCGACCTGCCCGGCCCCGGGCGGCTGAGCACCATGGCCAAGCCGCGCGGCGCGGACTGGCTGGAGGACGAGATGGCCGCGCTGCGCGCCCACGGCGTCGACGTCCTGGTGTGCGCGCTCACCCGGCCCGAACGCGAGGAACTCGGTCTCACCACCGAGCCGTTGACCGCGGTGGCCGCCGGCCTGCGGTACGTCGCGCTCCCGATCCCCGACCGCTCGGTGCCCGACCCTGCCGCCGTCCTGCCCACCCTGCACGACCTCGCCGGGGAGCTGCGGTCCGGCGCCCACGTCGTCACCCACTGCCGGTACGGCATCGGCCGGGCGTCCCTGCTCGCCGCCGCACTGCTCGTCATCAACGGCATCGACCCCGACGCCGCGTGGAACCGGCTCGAACGGGCCCGCGGACTGGCCGTCCCGGACACCGCGGAGCAACGGGCGTGGACCACCCGGGCCCTGCTGCGCGCCGACGCGGTCCGTGCGACGCCGCGGGGGGCCGCGGCTCAGACGACCAGCTCGTAGATGCTCTTGGCGGTCAGCCACAGGCCGAGGGACAGGCAGAGCATGACGATCAGCTGGTCCTGGTGGCCGTCCAGCCAGGAACGCAGGCCGTCGAGCCTGGCCCGGGCGGCCTCGGGAGCACGGACCGTGTAGACCTCCATGACCACCAGGCTGAGCGTGGCGAGCAGGCAGTAGCCGATCAGGGCCAGCCGGCTCGCCAGCGTGGAGAGGTCGGCGTCGAGGGCCGTGGCGGCGCCGGCGCCGACCATCGCCCACGGCTGGAGCAGGAAGGCGAGCCCGCCGGCCGCCCAGAGCGAGGCGCGGTCGATCCTGGCCATCCACTTCGGCGGCCGGTGCGGGCGCGCGGGCCGGTGTCGGCGGCGCGCGCCGAAGAGGAACAGCAGGACGCCGAGGGCGAGTTTGACGGCCACCGCGGCCGTCGAGGGGGCGGAGTGGCGGGCCGGCGGCACACCGCCGGTCAGCAGCTCCACGCAGATGACCACCAGGACGAGGTTGGCGAACCAGGCCAGCAGGAAGGCGATTCCCTTGCGCGCTCCGTTGTCGGAGGAGAGCAGCAGGATGAAGGCGCTGTTGTGGAGCGGCCCGAGGGTGATCGCGGTGCCGATCAGAAGGAGGTCGAGGACCATCGCCGGTGCGGCTCCCCCGGGTCGGCGGCCGGCGCCGCCTCGGCGGGCGGCCGGCGGGGCGGACGGTGTGCCGCGGCGCCCGGTGCGCCGCGCCCCGACTCTGGTCGGCCCGCCCCGGGGAGTCAAGGAAGCCACGGTGCGCGTCCCCCGATCGGCGGCCCCGCCCGCCCCCGCGCGGGGCCGGCTGCGGCTGCCCGAGGAGCTCGGGCCACGGCCGGGGCGGGCCCGGGGGCCGCGCGGCCGGTGTCGTTCGCGGGCGTGCGACGATGCCTGTCGGGGAGGTGGGGACGATGGAGCTCGGTTCGGAGTTCTGCCGGGAGGTGGCCGGTCGCGATCCGCTGGGGGCGGACGCCGTGCTCGCCCGGCTGCCGGAGCTGAACGCCGGCGGGGACGTGGCGGCGCTGGCCCGGGAGCTCGACGCGCTGGTGGCCGGCGGCCGGCCGGGCCGGCAGGTGGACGTCCGGGACCGGCTGGCGGTGCTGCGCGACCTCGGCATGTTCCTCGGGTCGCTGCGGCGGCACGGTGTCGAGCCGCTGGACGCGGTGCCCGGGGCCGGACCGGTGCTGCTGGAACTCGGGGCTGCGGTGGGCATGGTGCCGCGGGACACGGTGCTGCACTACGGGGTGTGGAACCCGGCCGGTCCGCGCCGCCGGATGTTCACGGGCGCGGCGGAGGAGGGCGTGCTGATCGACGCCGTCCGGGTGAGTGCGCCCGCCGTCGAGCGGGCGGCCCTGGCGCTGGCCGGGCTGGAGGGCCTGAAGCCGGACGAGCCCGCGTTCGCCGACGGCTGCGAGGAGGCCGCGGCGCGGCTGGCGGTCCTGCCGGAGGTGGCCGCCCGGGTGGCCGGGTCGGTGGACCCGGCCACCTTCTTCATGAGCCGCCTGCGCCCGTACATGGAGGACGTGCGGGTGGGCGACCGGCGGTACTTCGGGCCCGCCGCCGCCCACGTCCCGCTGTACCTGGTCGACCACCTGCTCTGGTCCGGGGACCGCCCCGATCCCGGACACCTGCTGCTCCAGGAGGAGTTGACCGGCTACGGGCTGCCCGCCTGGGCGGCGCTGCACCGGGAGCGGGCCGGCCGGCCGACCGTGGCGACGGTGCTGGCCCGGGCCCAGGCCGAGGCCGGCCCCCGGCCGGGGGCGGACCTGCGGCGGACGGCGGACGCGGTGGCCGGGCTGCTGCGCTCGCTGCTGGCGTTCCGCGGCCGGCACCTGGGCCTGGTCCGGCGGGCGTACACCGCGGACGCGGGGTACGGGACCGGCAGTGCGGGCGCGGCACCGGAGACCGTCCGGCTGGTGCTGGAGCTCACCCGGCAGCGGGCGCGGCAGCTCCGGGCGCCGGGTGGTGGGGCCGGCGAGCCCACGCGGTGACCATGAAGTTCGGGACGTGAGGGTGGTGCCGGGTCAGTTCGACGGCGGCGGTGACCTCGGCGTCGGTGATCAGGCCGGTGGCGACCAGCCGCGGCCGCATCCGGCCGAGCGTCATGTCGAGGAAGGGTGCGCCGGCCGGCAGCAGCGGCGCGTGGATCCGGGCGCCGACGCCGGTCAGTCCGAGCGAGGCGAGGTCGGCCGGCAGGCGGTGGCCGTAGCCGGCGTCCACGCCGGCCGCGGCGAACGCACCGCGCAGGGCCGCGAGCAGGCGGCCGGCGAGCTCACCGCGGTCGGCCGGCCAGTACCGGGCGACGGCGTCCGCCATCGGGCCCTCGATGTCGAAGTCCTCGACCACCAGCCAGCCGCCCGGGCGCAGCGCCCCGGCCATCCGGCGCAGCACCTCGTCGCGCTGCGGCAGGTGCTCCAGGACGGCCCGGGCGTGCACCAGGTCGAAGTCCCCGCCGGGCAGCGGACCCGCCGTCACGTCGTGGCGCAGCACCCGCAGGCCGGGTTCGGCGGCGTCCGGGAGGAAGCGCGGGTCCAGGTCGATCGCGAGCACCTCCCCGGTGCCGCCGACCTGCCGGGCGAGCCAGCGGGCGACGCTGCCCGCGCCGCAGCCCACCTCCAGGCAGCGCCAGCCGTCGGTGACGCCGAGCGCGGTGATCCGTTCGCGGGTCACCTCGTCGTAGACCTGTTCCAGTGCGGCCAGGCGTTCCCGCTCGCCGTCCCCCACCTGTTCGAACACGTATGCACCCTGCATCGCCGTACCCCCTCCGGAGAGCCGTTCGGGCCGTCCCGCGGCCCCGACGACCCTAACCGGCGGGGGCGGGCCGCCGCGCCTGACCGGGTGGCGGGCGGCGGATGCGGGAGGATGGTCGGATGCTCGATCACCTCTCGATCCAGTGCGCCGACCTGGCCGCCTCGACCGCGTTCTACGACGCCGTCCTGGAGCCGCTCGGCGCCCGCCGACTGATGGACCACGACGGCGCCGTCGGCTACGGCGTCCCGCCGGTGCCGACCCTGTGGCTCGGCCCGCAGACCTCCGGCGAGGGCTTCCGCGAGGCCCACATCGCCCTGCGGGCGCCGGACCGCGCCGCCGTGGTCGCCTTCTTCACCATCGCGACGGCGGCCGGGGCGACGGCCCTGCACCCGCCGCAGGAGTGGCCCGACTACCATCCCGGCTACTTCGCCGCCTTCGTCCGCGACCCGGACGGCAACAACGTCGAGGCGGTCTGCCACCTGACGCCCTGACACCTCCCCGGCGCCCGTGTCCGGGCCCGGACACGGCGCCGCCGGACCGCTCCCGGTGCGGGGGCGGTCCGGCGGCCGTCGGTCGGCTGCGGGTCAGCAGCTCAGGTTGGAGCCCGGGACGGTGCCCAGGATCTGGGTGAAGCTCTGGTAGGAGTTGATCCGGCTCTGCACCTGGGCGGGGTTGCCGCCGTTGCACTCCAGGCTGCCGTTGATGCTCCGGATGGTCTCACCGAAGCCGTAGCCGTTGACCATCGCGTTGTGCGGGGTCATGGTGCCGGGGCCGCTCTGGGTGTTCCAGTACCAGAGGGCGGTCTTCCAGGCCACGGCGGCGTCGGTCTGCACCAGGTTGGGGTTGGCCAGCAGGTTGATGCCGAGTGCGTCGCCGGCGGCCTTGTAGTTGAAGTTCCAGCTCAGCTGGATCGGCCCGCGCCCGTAGTACGCGGCCTGGCCGGCCGGGCAGCCGTAGGGCTGGGTGGTGTCGCAGTAGTGCGGGTAGTTGGCAGTGTTCTGCTCGACCACGTACACCAGGCCGCCGGTCTCGTGGCTGACGTTGGCGAGGAAGGCCGCGGCCTCCTGCTTGCGGACGGTGTCGCTGCCGGTGGCCGCGAACGCGGGGTACGCGCCGAGCGCGGCGGTCAGGCCGCTGTAGGTGTAGAAGGAGTTGCGGCTCGGGAACATCTGGTTGAACTGCGCCTCGCTGACCGGGAATCCGCCCGGGTTGGGGGTCTGGGTCGGGTTCGGCGTGGTCCCGGAGCAGCTGTACGGCTCCCAGTACCAGGTGCTGATCACCGGGTCGTAGCCCGGGTTGTCGTGCGTGGCGCGGTACAGGCCGCCGTTGGTGTACCGGACCACGGTGCCGGTGGTGTAGGTCTGGCCGGCCACCCAGGCGGGGTAGGTGCAGCTGCCGCCGGTGGGGGTCGGGGTCGGGGTGCTGCCGCCGCCACCGCCGCACGCGCCCTGGTCGGCCCAGACGCCGGAGGCACCGCCGGGGGTCTCGTTCTGGGTCCACCACTTGGCGGACCAGTTGTGGCTGTTGTACGACGCGGTGGCGCCGCCGGTGTACACCGCGGACGGGCTCCAGGCGGCCACGCAGGTCGCGGCCGAGGCCGAGGACGGCAGGACGACCGCCAGCGCTATCGCGGCCGCGACGGCCGACAGGAGCGCCAGGAAACGTTGGACTGACACGGGATCACCCCTTCGTGCGGTGGGGGCCGCACGGGATTCGGAGACAGGTCTGCCCCGCGCGGGGGCCCGGGTGGGGTCCGGGCCGACCGCGGTGCGGGCCGGTGCAGGGAGCTGAGGAGGACTCAACCGCGATGGTATAGACCTGTCAAGATGTGAAGGCAATTTCCCACCCGATGCACACGGAACGGGCGGCCCGGCCCCACAACCCGTACGGTGCCCGGGCGTTGCGGCCCCGGGCGGCTTCGGGCGACCGGGCGGCGGAAAACCGTTGGCGGACGCACGGCCGTGGCGGCATGCTGTCCGGATGCTGATCAGGGAAGCCACCTCCGCCGACTGGCCCGCCATCTGGCCGTTCTTCCACCGGATCGTCGCCGCGGGCGAGACGTTCACCTTCCCCACCGACCTGGGCGAGGAGGACGGCGCCGGCTGGTGGCTGCTCCCGGCGCCGAACCGGACGGTGGTCGCCGTCGACGAGGACGGCACGGTGCTCGGCACCGCCAAGATGAACCGGAACCACCAGGGCAACGGCTCGCACATCGCGAGCGCCAGCTACCTGGTCGACCCCGCGCACGGCGGCCGGGGCGTGGGGCGGGCACTGTGCGCGTACACGGTGGAGTGGGCGCGGGCGGCGGGGTTCCGGGCCATGCAGTTCAACGCCGTGGTGGAGACCAACAGGCACGCGGTGCGGCTCTACGAGTCGCTCGGCTTCACCGTGATCGGGACGCTGCCGGAGGGCTTCCGGCACCCGACCGAGGGCTACGTGGGCCTGCACATCATGCACCTGGCGCTGTGACCCGGGACGGCCGCAGGCCGGACTCGTACACCACCTGCCAGTAGACCGCCGCGATCAGGCCGCCGGTCAGGCCGACCACCCCGAGGTGCGTGCCGAACAGGCCGAGCAGCAGCGGCAGCAGGGTGCTGGGCAGTGCCCGGCCGAGCAGCCAGGACCGCTGCGCACCGGTCGCCAGGCCCGCCACGGCGCCGACCGCGAAGTACCCGGCGGCGCTGCCGCACAGCAGCCAGCGGACACCGGTCGGCAGGTCGTCGTGCACGTGCTCGGCGGCGGCGCCCAGCCCCGCGACCAGGGCCGCGACCGCGCCGGTCGCCAGGCAGTGCAGGGCCATCGCGATCCGCGGCGGCAGGCGGCCGGCCCGCAGGTGCGGGACGCCCGCGAAGCCGTACAGCAGGGAGAGCGACCAGATGCCGACCAGCAGCAGGAAGTCGGCCACCCCGAGTGCGCCGACCGCCCGGTCCCAGTGGAGTTCGGAGATCGCCGAGATGACCAGGATGATCCCCTCGCCGAGCACGATGATGACGTAGAGGCCGAGCCGTTCGGCGAGATGGGCCGGTTCGGAGCGGACGGCGTGCAGGCGGCCGGCCTCGTCCGGGGTGATCCGGCGCCGGCGCAGCAGGCGCTCGACCCGGCGGCGACTGTCGGCCATCAGGCGGCTGCCGGACACCGTGAACATGATCAGCAGGTCGAGTGCGAGCCCGGCGGCCCACAGCCAGTACCGGCCCGGGGAGTGCGCCCACAGGGAGACGATCCAGGGCACGATCCCGACGGTGACCTGCGCGACCGGCCAGTCCACCACCACCTGGCCCCGGCCCCAGACGCGGTCGGCCAGCAGCCTCACCAGCACGTAGGCGAGCGCGAAGGCGCGGGCGTGCTCCTCGCGGACGCCCGCCACGGCGGCCATCATCACGGCGAGACCGAACATCGCCGCGAGCATGCTGGGCGTCCGGGTCCGGTCGCCCGCGACGTTGCCGTAGACGGTGAAGCAGGCCCAGGCCGTCCAGAAGGACAGGTACAGCAGCACGTACAGCCCCACGTCGGCGGCGTCCGGGCCGCCGCGCAGCACGTGCGCCAGCTGGCCCACCCCGGCCACGACGACCAGGTCGAAGAAGAGCTCGATCCACGACGCGTGCCGCACCGCGGCTGCGGGCGCGCGATCCTCGGCGGTTCCCATGCCACCGATCATGGGCCAACGGCCGGCCCGGACGGCCCTCCGCGGGCCTCGGCCTGCCGTTCGGCCCGGCAGGGGCCGGCGGGGGCCGGCGGGGCGGCGTCGGGGCGGCGTCGGGGTGCGACATTCCGGGCCGAGGCGGGGCCGGGTGGGGGAGGATCGGCGGATGGGCATGCTGGACGCGGTGGCGGGACGGGTGGCGGGCGGGGCGACCGTGGAGTTCCGGCCGACCGGATCGTCGATGGTGCCGCTGATCCGCAGCCGGCAGCAGGTCGTGGTGGGCCCGGTGGATCCGGCACTGCTGGAGGTCGGGGACATCGTGCTCGCCCGGGTCGCCGGGACGGTGTACCTGCACCTGGTCTCGGCCGTGGATCCGGCGCGGCGGCGGGTGCAGATCAGCAACAACCGTGGCCGGGTGAACGGTTGGACCGGCCACGACCGGGTCTTCGGCATCTGCCTGAGCGTCGGGGGCGCGCCCAGGACGGGCGCGGAGCGCAAGGCCCGGCGCACCGGTCCCCCGCTCCCCCGGCGACCCGGAGCCTGACGGCCGACCGCCCGGCACCCGACGGCTGCCGCGCCCCCGGGCGGGACCGGCGTACCCCAGGAGAGCGTGCACGCACCGATGCGCCGGAAAGGGGGCTGCCCGGGCGGCATGACCTGGGACCGAGCGGTGGAGTGGAGAATTCCGTTCCGGCCGTTACGCACTCCTCACGGAAACGTCATTTCATCATATGTGAACCAACTCTGGAATCTGCTCTGATGGTCCATCATATGCTGTTGCTTTGCCAAGCCTTGACCTAACGTGAGGTTCCAATGGTCCGTCACCGCCCGCCCCTCCCGACCCACCACCTGTCCGCCTACCTGTCCGGCCGCCACCTCTCCCGGGACGTCACCGCCTCGCTGGTGGTCTTCCTGGTCGCCCTCCCGCTGTGCGTGGGAGTGGCCGTCGCCTCCGGGGTCCCGGCCGAACTCGGGCTGGTGACCGGCATCGTCGGCGGCCTGGTGACCGGCGTCCTGCCCGGCAGCAGCCTCCAGGTGTCCGGCCCCGCGGCCGGGCTGACCGTCCTGGTGTACGAGGCCGTCACCGAGTTCGGGCTGCCGGTGCTCGGCGCGATCGTGTTCGCAGCCGGTGTGCTCCAGCTCGCCATGGGCTCCCTGCGGCTCGGCCGGTGGTTCCGCGCCATCTCCCTCTCCGTGGTCCAGGGCATGCTGGCCGGCATCGGCCTGGTCCTGATCGCCGGGCAGCTCTACGCCCTGGCCGGCGCGAAGGCCCCCGGCAGGGGGCCGGCCAACCTCGCCGGGCTGCCCGGCCTCGCCGCCGACACCGCCGGCGACTCCGCCGCCCTGGCGGCCGCGGCCGTGGGCGCCTGCACCGTGCTGGTCCTGGTGCTGTGGCGCCGGATGCCCGCCCGGGCCCGGTTCGTCCCCGCGCCGCTCGCGGCCGTCGCCCTGGCCACCGCCGTCACCGCGCTGGCCGACCTGCCGGTCGGGCGGATCGAGGTGAACGGCCTGCTCGCCGTCGTCCGGCCGCCGGGCACCGGCCAGTTCGCCGAGCTGGCCGGGCCGGGCGTGCTCGGCACGGTGCTCGCCTTCACCCTGATCGCCTCCGCGGAGAGCCTGTTCAGCGCCGCCGCCGTGGACCGGCTGCACTCCGGCCCGCGCACCGACTTCGACAAGGAGCTGATGGCGCAGGGCGCGGGCAACGCGGTCTGCGGCCTGCTGGGCGCGCTGCCGATGACGGCCGTCATCGTGCGCAGCTCGGCCAACGTGCAGGCCGGGGCCAGGACCAAGGCCTCGCGGGTGCTGCACGGCGGGTGGCTGCTGCTGTTCGCGGCCTTCCTGCCCGAGGTGCTGGGGGCGATCCCGGTGGCCGCGCTGGCCGGCGTGCTGGTGCACGCCGGGGCGAAGCTGATCCCGCTGAAGTCGCTGCTGCCGCTGTGGCGTTCGCACCGCGGCGAGGCGCTGGTGCTGGCCGCGACCGCGCTGGCGATCCTGGCCACCAACATGTTCGAGGGGGTGCTGCTGGGGCTGCTGCTGGCGGTGCTGAAGTCCGCCTGGGACACCTCGCACCTGCACACCGAGGTCACCGAACTGCCCGGCGCCGCGATCCTGGTGCGGCTGTCGGGCAACGCGACGTTCCTGCGGCTGCCGCGGCTGCTGGAGACCCTGGAGTCGCTGCCGGTGGGCCGGTCGATCGAGGTCGACCTGACCGGCGTACGGCACCTGGACCACGCCTGCCGGGCGGCCCTCCAGGAGTGGGTGGCCCGGCACAACGCCGACGGCTCCGGGACGGTGCGGCTCTCGGAGCCGGCACCGACACCTGCGTAGGGCGTAGGGCGGCGCGGCGGCGCGGCGGGGCGGGGCGGCGGGGCGTGGCGCGGCGGGCCCGGCCCGGTCTCAGTGCCGGCCGGAGATCCGGTCCGCGATCCGGGCCACCGGGTCGGTGGCCGCCGACCGGCCGCCGGCCTCGCGCCGGTCGGCACCGCGGTAGGCCGCGTACAGGGTGTGCACCCCGAGCCAGCGCAGCGGTTCGGGCTCCCAGCGGCGGACCCGGTGGCCGACCCAGGGCAGGCCGGTGAGCTCGGTGGCGCCGCCCTGGCCGTCGTCCAGCAGGACCAGGTCGCGCAGCGTGCGGCCGGCCAGGTTGGCGGTGGTCACCCCGCTGCCGACATAGCCGCCCGCCCAGCCGAGCCCGGTGGCCCGGTCCAGCTCGACCCCCGCGCACCAGTCGCGCGGCACGCCGAGCACGCCCGACCAGGCGTGCTCGATCCGGGCGCCGGCCGCCGCGGGGAAGAAGCGGACCAGCAAGTCCCGCAGGGCGAGGACGGTGGCCGCCTGGGTCCGCCCGTCGTTGTCGGTCCGGGAGCCGAAGCGGTACGGGACGCCGCGGCCGCCGAGCGCGATCCGGCCGTCGGCGGTGCGCTGCGCGTACATGTAGGCGTGTGCCATGTCGCCGAGCAGGTCGCGGCCGTCCCAGCCGATGGCGTCCCAGACCTCCGGGGGCAGCGGCTCGGTGGCGATCATCGAGGAGTTCATCGGCAGCCAGATCCGCTTCTGACCGGGAACGGACGCGGTGAAGCCCTCGGTGCAGCGCAGCACGTACCGGGCCCGCACGGTGCCGTACGGGGTGATCGCGCGGCCGGCGGCGAGCGCGGTCACCGGGGTGTCCTCGTGGACGGCGACGCCCATCGACTCGACCACCCGGGCCAGCCCGCGCACCAGCTTGGCCGGGTGGATCCGGGCACCGTGCGGCGTCCAGCTGCCGCCGAGGGTCCCGGCCACCCCGATCCGGGCGGCGGACCGGGCCGCGTCCAGCAGCTCGCGGTCCTTCTCGCCGAAGGCCACCTCACGCCGGTGGAAGGCCCGCAGCCGGGCCAGCTGCGCGGGTGTGCGGGCCACCTCCAGCACGCCGCCGGTGTGCACGTCGGCGTCGATGCCCTCGGCGGCGGCCGTCGAGACCACCTCGGCGACGCTCTCGTTCATGGCCCGCTGGAGGTCGGCGGCGGCCTCGTGCCCGTGCAGGGCGGCGTAGCGGTCCCGGCCGGCGATGCCGTTGTAGAGCCAGCCGCCGTTGCGGCCGGAGGCGCCGTAGCCGCAGAAGTGCTGTTCCAGCAGGGTGATCCGCAGGTTCGGGGCGGCCCGCTTGAGGTAGTAGGCCGTCCACAGGCCGGTGTAGCCGCCGCCCACGATGCAGACGTCCGCCAGGGTGTCCCCCGGCAGCGGGTTGCGCGGGGTGGGCACGCCCGACTGCGCGTACCAGAAGGAGACGCCGCCGTTGACGGTGGTCATGGTGGTCCTGTCTGTTGCGGGTGCAGCTGCTCTGCGCGGGACGCTAGTCGGGGCGTCGCGGGGCGGACAACGCGCAACGTGTCAGGAACGGCGGGCGGCGCCGGACGGGGTGTCGGGGCCGCGGGCGCCGCGCCGGCCCGGGCCGTGCCCGGTCAGGCCACGTGGGAGAGCCGGACCACCGACACGTGGTCGAGGTCGAGCGTGAGGGGGGTGTGCCGGCGGTGCCGGCAGGCGTCCGCGGACTGCGCGCGGGTGAGGGCCTGGGCCAGGGCCTCGTCCGCCTCCCCCGCCTCCACGATGAACAGGTGCACGCCCGGGCCGCACGGGCCGGCGTCGGTCATGCCCGCGCCGTGCGGGATCTCCACCCGCCAGCGGTAGACGTGTCCGGGGCGGCGGGCCATGGCCCTGGCCGGGCGGAAGTCCACGGGCCCGTGGGACATGGGGGCGTGGGAACAGGCGGGCGGCTCGGCGAGGCTGGTCTTCGTGGAGGACATCGGACGTGCTTCCTCTCCCGTACGGACGGGACGGGCGTTGCAGCTCGGCCGTGAGTGGGGGTGTGTGCGGGGTGTTCGTGTGGGGTGTTCTTGTGGGGTGTGTTCGAGTGCGGTCCATGTCACAGTATGGGCGGCCAATATGTGCGTCAAGAAAACACGATGCCATTTAAATATTCTTTTCAACGGCACAAAATCCGCATCGCGGTTACGCTCGTCCTATGAGCGACGCTCCCGAACAGACCGCCGTCTCCGCACGCCGACTCCGCACGCGCACCGCCCTGCGGGCGGCCCTCGACCGCTACGGCGCACTCAGCAGGGCCGAGCTCGGCCGCCGTACCGGTCTGTCCCGCAGCGCCGTCAGCAGCGCCGTCGCCGACCTCCTCGCCGAGGGGTCGGTCGACGAGCAGCCCGTCCCGGCCGCCGGACGCGGCCGGCCCACCTCGGTCGTCACCCTCCGCCGCGACACCGGGCTGCTGCTCGCCCTCGACATCGGCCACACCCACATCACCGCCGCCGTCGGCACCGCCCTGGGCGAGGTGCACGGCGAGGCCACCGCCCACCTCGACATCGACGACCACCCGCAGCAGGCCCTCGACACCGCCGCCGACCTCGCCCGCGAGGCGATCCGGCAGGCCGGCGCCGACAGCGCCCGGGTCACCGCTGCCGCCGCCGGCATCCCCGCCGCGATGGACCTGCGCACCAAGGCCGTCCGGGCACCCACCGTGCTGGCGAAGTGGATCGGGCTCGATCCGGCCGCCGAGCTGGGCCGCCGGCTGGGCCTGCCGGTCGTGGTCGCCAACGACGCCGAGATGGGCGCCCGCGGCGAACGCGCGCACGGCGCCGGCCGCGGCATCAACGACCTGGTCTACGTGAAGGCCTCGCACGGCATCGGCAGCGGCCTGGTGCTGGCCGGCCAGGTCTACCGGGGCGCGAGCGGCCTCTCCGGCGAGATCGGGCACATCCAGCTGCCGGGCGCCCCCAACTGGTGCCGGTGCGGCAACCGCGGCTGCCTGGAGACCGTCGTCTCGATCGCCGAGGTCCGCCGGCAGCTCGCCCACGTCCTGGCCAGCGGTACCCCGAACGCACCCGGCACCAGCCTGCCGCCGCTGGCCGAGCTCGGCACCCGCCCGGCCACCGCCCGGGTCATCACGGACGCCGGCCGCACCCTCGGACGGGTCCTCGCCGACCTGGTCAACTGCCTCAACCCGGGGGCGATCATCATCGGCGGCGAGCTCGGCCAGGGGGGCGCGCCGCTGGTCGCCGGGGTCCGCGAATCCATCGACCGCTACGCCCAGCCGGCGGTCGCCGACGCCGTCGAGGTCCGGGTCAGCGCCCTGGGGGTACGGGCCGAACTGCACGGCGCCCTGGTCGCGGCGGCCGAGAGCCGGGCCACGGCCACCGGCCTCGGCTGAGCCCGCGCCCGCCGCTCACCCCACCGGAGCCGCCAGCCGGGCGGCGAGCAGCGCCGGCGCCTCCACCAACGACGGGCCGTACCAGGTCAGGTGCCGCCCGCTGACCAGCGCGGCCGGCGTCCCCGGGAAGGCCTCCGGACCGTCCGTCGCCGTGAAGCGGTACGGCTCGTCCGGCAGCACCACCAGATCCGGCGCGGCCGCCCGGAGCTCCTCGATCGGGACGGCCGGGTAGCGCTCCGGGTGGTCGGCGTACAGCGATCGCACGCCCAGGCGGCACAGCAGGTCACCGGCGAAGGTGTCGCGGCCCAGCACCATCCACGGCCGGCGCCAGATCGGCACCACCGCGCGGCGGGGCGGGCCGGGCGGTGCGCCGGGCGCGGGCCGGGACACCGTCGCCGCCAGGACGTCCGGGTGCCAGGCCCGGGCTGCCTCGTCCAGCCAGGGCGGCCGCGGCAGGCCGCAGGCGCCCGTGAGCAGGCGGTCCAGCGAGCCGAGGGCCTGGTCGAGGGTGCGGATCCCGGTCACCCAGACCGCCAGGCCGGCCGCCCGCAGAGCCGCCAGGTCGGCCGCGCGGTTCTCCTCCTCGTTGGCGATCACCAGGTCGGGGCGCAGCAGGGCGATCCGGGCGGTGTCGGGGTTCTTGGTACCGCCGATCCTGGTCACCTCCAGCCCGGCCGGGTGGGTGCACCAGTCGGTCGCGCCGACCAGCAGCCCGGGGGCGGTCACCGCCACGGCCTCGGTCAACGAGGGCACCAGGGACACCACCCGGCGCACCTCACCGAGGTGCACGGGGGTGCCCAGGTCGTCGGGGACGGTGCGCGGAAGCGGGGCGGTGGCCATGGGGCCACGGTAGCGCTGCCGCCGCGCCGAGGTGACGCGGCGTCAGGGGAGGGGAACCCTGACCCGGAGCTTCCCCCGCCGGACCGGGTCCGTCCGGGCCGGGCGGACCGGGCCCACCGACCGGCCCCGCGGCCGTCACTTCACCGAACCCGCCATCGCGCCCTGGACGAAGTAGCGCTGGAAGGAGAAGAAGACGATCACCGGGACCAGCAGCGACAGGAAGGCTCCGGGCGCGAGCACGTCCAGGTTGCTGCCGAACTGCCTCATCTGGGACTGCAGCAGCACGGTGAGCGGCTGGTTGTCCGTGCCCGCGAAGATCAGCGCCACCAGCATGTCGTTCCAGACCCACAGGAACTGGAAGATGCACAGGGACGCCACCGCGGGAGCGGCCAGCGGCAGCGCCAGGGAGCGGAAGATCCGCCACTCCCCGCAGCCGTCCACCCGGGACGCTTCCAGGATCTCGTGCGGGATCTCCAGGAAGTGACCGCGCATCAGGAAGACGGCGAAGGGCAGCCCGTAGCCGACGTGGAAGAGGACCACCCCGGGGAGGGTGCCGAACAGCCCGATCGCGCCCATCAGTTTGGCCACCGGGATCAACCCGATCTGCACCGGCACCACCAACAGCCCCACGACCGCCAGGAAGAGGGCGTCGCGGCCCGGGAAGTCCAGCCAGGCGAACGCGTACCCGGCCAGGGCGGCGAGGGCGACCGTAAGCAGGGTGGCCGGGACGGCGATCAGAACGGTGTTCCACAGCGCGCGCAGCACGTCGCCGCCGTGCAGCAGGGCGGTGTAGTTGGCCAGGGTGAGGCTGCTCGGCGAAGTGAGCGCCGTCCACCAACCGCTCGTGCTGCTCTGTTGGTTGGAGCGCAGCGAGGAGACGAGCAGGCCCACCGTCGGGGTGAGCCACACCAGGGCCACGACCACGAGGACGGCCTGCACGATCCCGCTGCGGGTGCCGGCGGCCAGCCGGGCCGCCCGGGAGGGGCGTCGCGCGCTGGGGGCGTGGCCCGGGCCGGCCACCGGCCGCCGGGCAGGGGCCCTGGTCGCTACGGATGCTTCGGCCTCGGTCATGTGCCGCTCCTGCGGAATCGTCGGATGTTGAGCACCATGGCCGGCACCACCAGGAGCAGGAGCAGCACACCGAGCGCGCTGCCCAGGCCCTGGTTGTTGCCGCCCCCGAAGGACACCAGCCAGAGCTGGAGCGCCAGGACGTTGGCGTCCTGCTGCACCGGGCCCGGCGCGATGATGTAGACGAGGTCGAAGATCTTCATCACGTTGATCACCATGGTGACGAACACCACGCCGAGGACGGGCGCCAGCAGCGGAACGGTGATCCGGCGGAAGATCTGCCACTCTCCGGCGCCGTCCATCCGGGCAGCCTCCAGCGTCTCGCGTGGGAGGTTGGCCAGGCCCGCACCGATGATCACCATCGCGAACCCGGCCCAGATCCACAGGTAGGCACCGATGATCGCCGGGGTCACCAGGGCCGGGCCCAGCCAGTCGACGCCGTTGTAGGGCTTGGCGAAGTTGGCCGCGGGCAGGACCACCGACGCCCCGGCGGGCGGCGGACCGGCGAAGTGGAAGGAGCCATCCGCGGCCGTCGTGGTGGTGGCCGTCTTCTTGCCCGCGCCGAAGAGCTGCACCTCCACGCCCGGCATGCCGTTCTTGCCCGGACCGGGCCGGCCGGGCTCCCCGCCACCGCCGGGCACGAAGTCGAGGAAGACGACTCCGTCGAGCCCGCCCGCCGAGCCTGACGGTGCGGCCTGCGGCGCCGGCACGGCCGCGGGGCGGGCGGTGGCGGGCAGGGCGGTCGGGGCGATCCCGACCATGGGGAGGAGCAGGCCCGGCCCCTCGACCGGTCCGCTGGCGGCAAGGCGCACCGACCCGTCGGGCTCGGCGGTCGGCGGCGTGTCGGCGCGCGGCCGGGCCCCGGGATAGGAGGCCTGGTGGTCGAAGGTGTCGTGGACGGTGACCGCGACCGCGTTGAGCACGCCTCGGTGCGGGTCCGCGTCGTAGACCAGGCGGAAGATGATGCCGGCGGCCAGGAAGGAGATGGCCATCGGCATGAAGACGAGCAGCTTGAAGGCCGTGGCCCAGCGGATCTTCTCGGTGAGCACCGCGAAGATCAGGCCGACCGCGGTCACCAGTGCGGGCGCGACGACGACCCAGAGGGCGTTGTTGCGCAGTGCGGTGAGGGTGGACCTGTCGGTGACGGCGGCGGTGTAGTTGGCGGCGCCCACGAAGTGGTCGCCGGAGGAGTCGTAGAGGCTGCGGACCACGGAGTACCCGATGGGGTAGACCACGAGGGCGCCCAGCAGCAGCAGGGCGGGGAGGATGAAGGCCAGGGCCAGCGCCCGGCGCCGCCGTTGGGCGGCGCCGGGAACGACGGGCCGGCGGGAGGTCGTCGGCATGGTGACGATCAGCCCTTGTACGCCTTGGCCGCTTCGGCCTCCAGCTTCGCCGCGGCGCCCTGGGCGTCGCCGGGGTTCGCCAGGAAGTCCTGGAGGGCCTTCCACTCGCCGCTCCCGGCGGTGCCGCCGAAGGCTGCGGGGGTCTGGTCGGACATGTCGAAACGGAAGCCGTCCCCGGCGTCGATCAGGGACTTGGCGAGCCGCCGGGTGGTGTCGTCCGGGTAGAGGGCGGGGTCGACCGCCTTGTTCGGCGAGAGGAATCCGCCGGCCTTGGCCCAGACGGCGGCGGCCTCGGGGCTGGCCAGGAACTCCACCAGCTTCTGGGCCGCGGCCTGGTTCTTTCCGGCCTTGAGCACCACGGCCGCGTCGCCGCCGCCCATCACCGGAGCCTTCCCGCCGTCGACCGCGGGGAACGGGAAGAACGCCGCGTCGGTGCCGATGGTCCTCTTGAGGTCTCCGGAGATGACGCCGGCGACGAAGTCGCCCTCGTAGGTCATGGCCGCCGTGGGCTTCGGGCCGAAGACCTGGGCGACCGAGGCCGGGAAGTCGCTCTGCAGGGCGGCATGCCCGCCGCCGGGGATCATCGTCGGGTCACCGAAGAGGGTGCCGAGCGTGGTGAGGGCCTTGACCACGGACGGATCGGTCCACGGGATCTGATGCTTGGTCAGCTTGTCGTACATCTCGGGGCCGGCCTGCGAGAGGTAGACGTTCTCGAACCAGTCGGTGAGCGGCCAGCCGGCCTGTCCGGCGACGGCGAACGGTGCCGTCCCCGAGTCCGCGACCGCCTTGCCCGCCTTGAGCAGCTCCGCGAAGGTCGCGGGCGGCTGGACGCCCGCGTTCTGCAGCGCCTTCGGGCTGTACCAGATCGTGGACTTGTCGGCGGCCTTGAAGTACAGGCCGTACTGCGTCCCGTCGACGCTGCCCAGGCTGGACCAGACGGGGGCGAAGTTCGCCTTGGCCGCGGCGGTGACGCCCGGCGCCAGCGGGCTGAGCCAGCCCTGCTGGGCGAACTGCTGGATGACGCCCGGCTGCGGGCACATCACCACGTCCATCGCGTCACCGCCGGCGATCTTGCTGCCGACCAGGGTGGAGAGGTTGTCGCCGGTGGAGATGAAGGTCGTGGTGGCGCCGGTCTTGGCGCTGAAGGCGTCCAGCACCTTCTTGAACGCCTCCTGCTCGGTGCCGGTCCACACGGCGGCGACCGAGACGCTCTGGCCCTCGAGTTCACGGCCCGCGGCCTCGCCGCTGCCGGGGGTCGTGCCGCCGGCGCAGGCGGTGGCGGTGGCGGCCAGGAGTGCGGCGGCGGCCAGGGCGGTGGTCGTGCGCTGGAGTTTCATCGTGGGGTCTTCTCTCTGGTGGGAGTGGGCGGCGGGTGGTCCGCCCCGGGGGTCCCGAGGGGGGCGGGACCGGGAGGTGGTGGTGGAGGGTGGTGGTGGGACGTCAGGGGCGGTGGATCCACCAGGCGGCGGTGGCCGGCGGCAGGACGCCGGGCGGGCACGGGCCGCTGGCGAGCAGGGGGGCCGAGGCGACGGGCGCGGGCGACGGGCCGTCGCCGAAGTTGACGGCGCAGACGAAGCCCTCACCCCGCGCGAAGGCCAGCACGCCGGGCGGGGACTCCAGCCAGCGCACCGCCGCCTCGCCGAACTGGGGCAGTGAGCGCCGCAGTTGGAGCGCCTCGCGGTACAGGTGCCAGAACGAGCCGGTGTCGGCGAGCACCCGCTCGACGGTGTGGGCCGCGAAGTGTTCGGGCTGCGGCAGCCAGGGGTGGGCGGTGGCGCCCTCCGGGCTGAACCCGAACGGCGCCCGGCCTCCGGACCAGGGCAGCGGGATCCGGCAGCCGTCGCGGATGCCGACGCGGCTGCGGGTCCGGTGGAAGATCGGGTCCGTGATGAGCTCGTCGGGCAGGTCGGTGACCTCGGGGAGGCCCAGCTCCTCGCCCTGGTAGAGGTAGGCGGCGCCGGGCAGGGCGAGCATCAGCAGGGCGGCCGCGGCGGCCCGGGCCGGCCCTAGGACCTGATCCCCGCCGGCGAAGCGGGTGACGGTGCGGACCTGGTCGTGGTTGTTGAGCACCCAGGTGACGGTGGAGCCGGTGGCCGCGATGTCCTCCAGCGCGCCGGCGATCACCGTCCGGAAGTGGTCGAGGTCCCACGGGGCGTGCAGGAGGTGGAAGAAGAAGGCCTGGTGCAGCTCGTCCGGGCGGACGTACTTGGCCTGCTCGGCGGGGGTGGGCACGGAGGCCTCGCCGACCAGCAGCCGGTCCCGGCCGTCCTTGGCGGTGTACTCCTCGCAGACCGCGCGCCAGGCACGCCACACCGCGTGCACCTCGGGCTGGTTCCAGGCCAGGGGGTTGACGGAGTCGCGGGTGCGCTCGTCGGCGTCCGGGTCCGGGGAGTCGGGCAGCTGCGGGTGCTTGAAGAGGCCGGCGGCCACGTCGATCCGGAAGCCGTCCACGCCGCGGTCCAGCCAGAACCGCAGGACCCGGTCGAACTCCTCGGCGACCGCCGGGTGGCGCCAGTTGAAGTCCGGCTGCTCGGGTGTGAACAGGTGCAGGTACCACTGTCCCGGCCGCCCGTCGGACTCGGTCACCCGGGACCAGGCGGGGCCGCCGAACATCGCCCGCCAGTTGTTGGGCGGCAGCGCGCCGCCCGGTCCCCGGCCGTCGGCGAAGTGGAAGCGGGCCCGCTCGGGGCTGCCCGGCCCGGCCGCCAACGCGGCCAGGAACCACGGGTGCTGGGAGGAACAGTGGTTGGGCACGGTGTCCACCACCAGCTTGAGGCCGAGCAGCCGGCACTCCTGGACCAGCGCGTCGAACTCGGCGAGGTCGCCGTAGACCGGGTCCACCGCGCAGTGGTCGGCGATGTCGTAGCCGTGGTCGCGCTGCGGGGAGACGTAGAAGGGGTTGAGCCAGATGCCGTCGACGCCCAGTCGTCTGAGGTAGCCGAGCCGCTCGCGCACCCCGGCCAGGTCGCCGATGCCGTCGCCGTCGCCGTCCTGGAAGCTGCGGACGTAGACCTGGTAGATCACGGCGTTCCGCCACCAGGCCTGCCCGGCGCCGGGGGCGGAGGCCGGAACGACGACCGGGGCGCTCACCGGGGCGGTCGTCGGGGCGGGGACGGACACCCCGGGTGGACCGGCCGGTCCGGCAGGGAGCGTGGGCGTGATCATCTTTCACCATCTCTCAGGCAGCGCGAGACACCGGGCCGCCTCCGGGGAGACAGCCTTCATACATGCGCGTTATGTATATCGTCAGGCATGCGTGCCCGGGAAGTAGGACAGCGAGCCGAATTTACATAGAGGTTGCCGGCGCGACTCACTCTCGCGCTAGATACACGTTAGGTATGTGTGCCAGATGGGCCCCGGCGGAGCCCAGCAGGGCCCCGGCAGCCTCCCGGTTCGGACACGGGAGGCGCGGCGACGCGGCACGGGTGCCGGCCGGGCCGGACGGGCGGACGGCGCGCCCGGGCCTCAGCGGACGATGTCCCGCAGATCGCCGGCCAGCGCCGCCAGACCGTCGGCGGCCGTGCGCCGGCCCAGCAGCACCTCGTACGACGTCGCGCTCAGCGCGAGGCTGAGCTGCTGGTACTGCGGGATCCCCGGACGGGAGCCCGCCGCGAGGACGGCGTCGCGCAGCACCGGCAGGTAGGGGAAGCGCTCCAGCAGCTCCGGGTCCTCGTACAGGTCGGCCCAGACCGGCGGCAGCCCGCCGCGGACGAGGACCTGCCGCTGCACGTCCCGCCCGGACAGGTACGCGATCAGCGCCCGGGCCGTCCGCTGCCTGCGCGAGAAGCGGCTCACCGCGAGCGCCGAGCCGCCCAGCACGCCGCTGCCCGGCCCGTGCGGCCCCGGCAGCGGGACGACCCCGAACCGCCCGGCCACCGCCGAGCCGCCGGACGCGGCCTGCGGGTACACGTACGGCCAGTTGCGCAGGAACAGCAGGCGGCCGCTCTGGAAGGCCTCCCGGGACTCCTCCTCCTGGTAGCGCAGCGCCTCCTGCGGGATCCAGCCCCCGCGCAGCCCGCCGGCCAGGAACTCCAGCCCGGCCTGCGCCTGCCGGCTGTCCACCACCGGTGTGCCGTCGGCGTCCAGCACGTCACCGCCGGCCGAGCGCACCGCCTCCAGCACGTTGACCGTCAGCCCCTCGTACGGCGAGAGTTGGCCCGCGTACCCGGCCATTCCGTTCGCCGGCGCCACGGCGCCCGACAGCCGGGCCAGCTCCGCCCAGGTGGAGGGCGGACGTTCGCCGGCCGCGTCCAGGATGTCGCTGCGGTAGTACAGCATCGCCGCGTTGGTCACGTACGGCACGGCGTACAGCCGGCCGGCGAAGCGTGCGGAGGACAGCACGGGCGGCAGGAAACCGCCCAGCGGGAACTGCGCCTCCTCCAGCGGGGTGATCCAGCCGCGGGCGGCGAACTCCGCCGTCCACACCACGTCGAGGTTGAGCACGTCGAAGCGGCCGTTCCCGCCGCCGAGCTGGGCGTGCACCTCGTCGGCCGCCGCCGGGAGCTCGACCAGCTCGGCCGGTTCCGCGGGGTGCGCGGCGTTCCATCCGTCCAGTACGCCCCGCAGGTAGCCGGCCGTGTCCTTCCCGGTGGCCAGGGTGACCGGCCCGGTGCCGTCGGGGTCGCCCGGCGTCGCGGCGTCGCCGGCGAGCGCGCGCCGGCCGAGCACACCGCCGGCGGCCAGCACCGCACCGCCCACCAACAGCTGCCCGAACCGCCGCCGGTCCCACGGGTGTCGATCGCGGCGGGAGTCCTCGGCCGGCTGGGTCCCCATCGAACCTCCCGAACTCCGCCCGGCGCGCGAGCGCCGGGAATGTGTCAACCTATACCGTCCGACCTCGGCTTCGTCCCTGTCACCCCCTACTGTGTGATCGAGGTGTGACCGACCGAGCGAGAGGAGGTGGCGTCCCGGTGCGCCATCAGCTGCTGGCCCTGCTGGCCAGACAGCCCGCCTACGGCTATGAGCTCAAGCAGGGGCTTGAGCAGACCTTCGGAGCGGCGTACCCTCAGCCGAACATCGGGCAGATCTACGTCACCCTGAGCCGGCTGGAGAAGAGCGGCCTGATCGACGGCCATGAGGTCGCACAGGACGGCAGACCGGACAAGAAGGTCTACCGGATCACCGAGAAGGGCACCGAGGAACTCGCGGCGTGGTTCGAGGCGCCGACCGACGGTCCGCGGGTCCGGGACGAGTTCTTCATGAAGCTCGTCCTGGCGCCCGGCACCGACCTCGCCGACCAGCTGGCGCTGATCAACAACCAGCGCCGGCACTGCCTGAACATGATCCGGGGGCTGAACCGCCTGGCCGCCGAGGAGCGTGGCAACCGGGTCTCCCAACTGCTCATCGAGGGGGCCGTCCTGCATCTGCAGGCGGATCTCGACTGGCTGGAACGCTGTCAGGAGGAGTTGACGTGACTGCCGCGGAACCGGCCGAGGCGGCCCACCCGACCGAGTCGCCCGGGGTGGCCGGGCCCGCACGGCCGGCCGTACCGGACGACGCGGCGCCGCCGTTGCTCGCCGCGGACGATCTGGTCAAGTCGCATCGCAGCGGCTCGGCGACCATCCCCGCGGTGCGCGGCGTCAGCCTGCGGGTGCACGCCGGCGACTTCGTGGCCGTCACCGGCCCCTCCGGCGCCGGCAAGTCGACCCTGCTCCAACTGCTCGCCGGACTGCTCCGGCCCGACCAGGGAACACTCCGACTGACCGGCCGCAGGGTGGAACGGCTCGGCGAGGCCGACTGGGCGGTGCTCAGGCGCCGCCACTACGGCATCGTCTTCCAGAGCGGGAACCTGCTGTCCACCCTCAGCGTCGCCGACAACGTCGAACTGCCCGCCCTGCTGACCGGGACCCCCACCCGCGTCGCCCGGGCCCGCCGCCGCGACCTGCTGGAGGAACTCGGCCTGTCGGACAAGGCCCGCAGCGGCCCCGGCGCGCTCTCCGGCGGCGAACGCCAGAAGGTCGCGCTGGCCCGGGCCCTGGTCAACGACCCCGACCTGCTCCTCGCGGACGAGCCGACCGGCAACCTGGACAGCCGCAGCGCCCGCGAGGTGCTCGCGCTGTTGACCCGTTACCACGCGCTCGGCCGCACCATCGTGCTGGTCACCCACGACGCCCGGGTGGCCGGCAGCGCGGACCGTGTGGTCAACCTCTTCGACGGCCGGATATCGGACGACGCCCGGCTGGACGAGCCCTCGGGCAGCCGGGTCCGCCGCGTCCTCGGACTGGGAGGCTGAGGCCTTGCACGCCGTCCTGCGCTGGATCCGAGCCGACCTGAGATCCCACCGACTGCCGTCCCTGCTGGTGGTGGCCGCGACCGCCGGCACGGTGGCCGCCCTGCTGCTCGCCGGCACGCTGCTGGACACCGCCACCGACCCCTGGCTGCGGACGTACCGGCAGGCCGGCGCACCACAGGTCAGGATCGACACCGGCCCGCCGCCCGCGCCCGGGCGGGACGCGGGCGAGCCGGCCGGGAACACTCCGGCCCGCGACGATCCGGGCCCGGACGACCCGGCCCTCACCGCGCTGGCCGGACTGCCGGGTGTCCTCGCCGTCACCGTCCAGCAGCGCACCACCGACGCGACCCTGGTGGGCCTCGACCGGGCGGCGCCGGCCGGGGCCGGGGCATCCGCCCCCGACCAGGGCACGGGCCATCGGATCCCCCTGACCGTACGGGCCGACGGCCCCGGCGCGCCGCGGCCGCTCCTCACCACGGGCCGCTGGCTGGACGCCGCCACCGCCGACGGGCTGGTGCTGGAACGCTCCGCCGCCGAAGCGGCCTGGGCCCGCCCGGGCGACCGGCTGACCGTGCTCGGCGCCGACGGGCGGCTGGTCGGTCTGCAGGTGCTCGGCATCGCCGACAGCCCGGACCAGATCGCCTACCCCGAGGCCGGGTTCGGTCTCGGCTGGGTGCTGCCCGCCACCCTCGACCTGATCCAACCCGACCACGCCGCCCAGGGCCGGACCGTCGGCCTGCGGCTCGCCGACCCCACCACCGCCGACTACGCGGCCCAACGCGCGGTGACCGCCGTCGGCGCCGGGCGTGTCACCCGCCTGGCGACCTGGACCCAGGCGCGCGCCTCGCGCGGGCAGGACGACCGCCTCACCGGTCTGCTGCTCGGCCTGTGCGGCCTGGCCGCGCTGCTCGCCGCCGCCCTCGCCGTCGCCGGTGCGGCGGCCGGCCGGATCCGGGCCCGGACCGGCGACATCGCCCTGCTCAAGGCACTCGGATTCACCCGCGGTCAGGTCGTGCGGATGTTCACCGCACAGCACCTGCTGCTCGCCGGGACGGGGGCGCTCATCGGCTGGGCCGGCGCCGTCCTCGCCGTCCACCTGTCGCGCAGCCTGGGCGCCGCCCCGGCGACCCCGCACCGGCTCCTGCCCGTCTCACCGTCCGTGACCGGCGCCGTCGCCGTCGCCACACTGGCGGCGATCGGGCTGGCCGCGGCACTGCCCGCCCACCGCGCCTCCCGGGTGGCCCCGGTGCCGCCCGCAGACGGCACCGTGCCCGGCGACCCGGCCCCCCGCCCGGCCCGGCTCGGCGCCCTGCGCCGGCTGCCACCCGCACTGGTCCTCGGTCTCGGCAGCGCCGTCCGCGACCGCGGTCCGAGCGCCGTGACCGTCCTGCGCCTCGCCGTACCGGTCGCGGTCTGCACCCTGGCCATGAGCACCTGGGCCACCCTCGACGCCGTCGCCCGGCCCTCGGGCGGAGTGACGCCCGCGGCCCTCACCGTGCGCCCCGCGACGGCGGACGGCGCCCGCGACGACCAGGAGCTGCGCCGACTGCTCGCCGCCGACCCGGCGGCCGCCGGCGTCTACCCCGGCGCCGAACTGCAGACCCTGGCACCGGGCCAGGCCGCCACCCTCACCCTGCGGGCGCTGGGCACCACCGTGGCCCCCTACCCCTTCCACGTGGTCGAGGGCCGCGCCGCCCGCGGGCCCGGCGAGGCGGTGGCCGGGCAGGGCGCCCTCGACCTGCTGGACGTCAAGATCGGCCAATGGGCGCGGGTGACCACCGGGGACACCCCGCGCATCCTGCACGTCGTCGGCCGCGTCCTGGAGCCCGACCAGGGCGGCCGCGTCATCTCCACCTCCCTCGACACCCTCGACCGGCCCGGCGACCCGCACGGGCCGGCGTTCTACAGCGTGGTACTGCGCCCGGGCGCCGACCCGGCCACCGTCCAGCGCGAACTCCCCACCCGGACCGGCCTCGGCGCCCGGCTCGACGTCCGCCCCGCCCCGGACCCGGCCGCGCAGCTGACGGCCCTGCGCGGATCGGTGATCGGCCTGGTCGCCCTGCTGGGCCTGATCGTGCTGGCCGAGGTGCTGACCGCCGCGGCCACCGGCCTGCGCGAGCACCACCACGACCTGGCCCTGCTGCGGGCGATCGGACTCACCCCACGCCAGGCCGGCGCCATGATGGCCACCCGCGGCACCGCGCTCGCGCTCGCCGCCACCGCCCTGGGTACGGCCGTCGGGCTGCCGCTGTCGCGCTGGCTGATCGACCGGCAGGGCCGCGCGGGCGGCGTCGGCGCGGGCATCGCCCACGGCGCCTCGCCGGGCGCCATCGTCGCCGTCGCCATCGTGGCCGCCGCCACCGCCGCCGCCGTCGCCACCCTGCCCGCACTGCGTGCCGCCCGCCTCCCCAACGGCGGCATCCTGCGGGAGAGCTGAACAGGGCACCGGCCCGGGGCCGCCGCAGGTGCCGAGGTGTGTGCCGAGGCGCGTGCCGAGGTTCGCCACCGGGCCTGCGGCGCGTGGCCGCCCAGTGGCGAACTCCTCGCCTGCGAGCAGTCGCGAGGAAGCTCTGTGCAGCTCTCGCATCGCTGCGGCAGGATCGCGGGCATGGACGAGCAGACCACCGAGTGGGTGACCCTCTGGAGTTTCGCGAACGTGGCCGGTGCTCCGCGGCCGGGCCGGCTGATCGTCGATTGACTGCGCGCCCGGGGGATCGACTGGTTCCCGTTCGACGGGCGGGACGTCCGCATCGACCTGATGTGCGGGATCGGCGCCGACGGACACTGGCACGGCACCGTCGTGGTGAGCATCGACGCCGCGGTCCTGCGCCGGCTGGGCCTGCATCCCGAGCAGCCCACCGCCGGCCCGGCGGACCCGCCGCCGCCGACGTGGTGGGGCCCGTGGGCGCGCCGGGGTGAGCGGAGGTTCCTGTAGTGTTACCGGCTCGGGCGGCGACCGCGCCGCCCCGCACCGAGGAGGTGGGACCCATTACCGCTGTGGTTGTCCGGGTGCTCCCGTCTCACGGTCCTTCGCTCTGACGCAGGCGACCGCGGAAGTGCCCTTCGGTGTTCCGGAAGGTTCTCATGTCTGCTCCGTCGTCAGCTCCCGCGTTCTCCTCCGTCGTCTCCCGGCTGCGTGCCGCCGGCTGCGTCTTCGCCGAGGACGAGGCGCGGCTGCTCCTCTCCTGTGCGCACTCCCCCGCCGAACTCGCCGCCATGGTGGACCGGCGGGTCGCCGGTCTCCCGCTCGAACACGTGCTGGGCTGGGCCGAGTTCGCGGGCCTGCGGGTCGCCGTGGACCCGGGGGTGTTCGTCCCGCGCCGCCGGACGGAGTTCCTCGTCGAACGGGCCGTCGCCCTGGCCCGGCCCGGTGCGGTGGTGGTCGACCTGTGCTGCGGCTCGGGCGCACTCGGCGCCGCGCTCTCCTGCGCCGTGGCCGGGGTGGACCTGTACGCCGCCGACGTCGACCCGGCCGCGGTGCACTGCGCCCGGCGCAACGTCCCCGCCGAGCGGGTCTTCGAGGGCGACCTGTACGAGCCGTTGCCCGCCGGCCTGGCCGGCCGGGTCGAGGTCCTGCTCGCCAACGTGCCGTACGTCCCGAGCGGGGAGATCGCGCTGCTGCCCGCGGAGGCCCGCGAGTACGAGGCGCGGGTGGCGCTGGACGGCGGCGCCGACGGGCTGGACGTCCTGCGGCGGGTGACGGCCGGGGCGTCGCGGTGGCTGGCGCCCGGTGGGCACCTGCTGTTCGAGACCAGTGAACGGCAGGCCCCGTCGGCGGTGGAGACGGTCGCCCGCAGCGGGCTGGTGCCCTCGGTGGCGGTCTCCCAGGAGCTGTACGCGACCGTGGTGACCGCCACCAGACCGCTCGGATAGCGCCCCCGGCCCCGGCCCTCCCGGGGCCGGGGCCTCCTGCTTCTCCTCCTCCTCCTCCTCCGATCAGAGCGCCACGAACGCCGCCCACACGGCGAACGGGGCGATCACGCACACGCCCGCTCCCCAGCGCAGCAGACCCTGGTACGTCGCGGACCGGACGTGCTCGGGTGCGTTGGCGACCACCAGGGCGCCGTTGGTGGAGAACGGGCTCGCGTCGACCACCACGGCGGCCGAGGCGAGCGCGACGACCGTACCGGTGGTCGCGATCGAGCCCGAGGCGAGGAACGGAGTGGCGAGCGGCATCAGCGCGCCGAGTATGCCGGTGGTGGAGGCGAAGGCCGACACCAGCCCGGCGACGTAGCAGATCAGCAGGGCGGCGAGCAGCGGGGCGCCGACCGCCGCGATCGACGTGCCGAGGGAGTCCACCACGCCCAGGCGCTGCAGCAGGGCGATGTAGGTGACGATCCCGCAGACCAGCAGGACCACCGGCCAGGCGATCTCCCGGGAGGCGTGCTGGGCGGTGCTCCGGAAGGCCAGGCCGAGGGCCGCCGCCAGGGTGAGCGCGGACAGGCCGGTGTCCAGGCCGAGGAGGGTGGTCCCGGCGAGCAGGAGGACCAACGCGACCAGGGTGGCGATCTGTTCGGCCCCCGGCGTCGGCGGGACCGGATCGGCGGGGGCGTCCTCGTCGGCGACCGCGGCGAGCGTGCGCCCGCGCCCGAAGACCAGCCAGGTGACGCCGGCGGCCGCGGCGTTGACGGCGAAGGTGCCCGCGAACAGGGCCGTCGCGTCGACGTGGAGGTGGTTGGCGGTGAGGGAGGAGTTCACGATGCCACCGAGGATGCCGGTGGGGGCGAAGCTGCCGGCGGCCGCGCCGTTGACGGCCATCAGGCCGACGTAGAGCGGGCTGATCCGGTGGCGGACGGCGAAGGTGATGCCGATCGGGGCCAGGATGGCGACCGCTGCCGGGGAGGCAGCGCCGGTCGCACACAGCGCCGTGGCCAGCAGGAACAGGATCCAGGGCACCACCGCGGCGCGGTTGCCGGCGGCTCGCACCGCGGCGTGGACCAGCCAGTCGATCGTGCCGTTGGTGCGGGCGATGCCGAAGAGGAAGGTGACGGCCACCAGGACGACGAACATGTCGGCGGGGAAGCCGGCCAGCATCTCCTTGGCGGGGTGTCCGAGCCACACCGTGCCGAACAGGAACGCCGAGATCAGGGCGAGGATGCCCATGTTGAGGCCGCGCAGGGCGGCCAGCACGAAGACTGCGACCAGGATCAGGACGCCGATCAGATCGGTGGACATGGCGGGGTCCCTTCCGGGGTGTGGTTCGCGGGCTCGTCGAGCCAGGCGAGGACGGCGTGGGTGTGCTCGCCCAGCGCGGGCACGGCCCGCAGGCGGGCCGTGGTGCGCCCGTGCACGGTGACGGGCGGGATCAGGCCGCTCAGTTCGCCGACCGGACTGTCGAAGGCCGCCCAGCGGCTGCGTGAGCGCAGTTGGACGTGGTCGGCGAACTCCCGCACGGTGCGCTGCTTCGCGTGGGCGATCCGGGCGTCGTCCAGTCGGGCGAGGAGTTCGGCCTCGGTCAGGCCGAGCGTGGTCTCCCGTACCAGGGTGTCGAGTTCGGCCCGGTGCCGGACGCGGTCGGCGTTGCCGGTGAAGCGGGCGTCGCCCAGCAGCGCGGGCCGGCGCAGCACCGTCTCGCAGAAGGCCGCCCACTCGTGGGCGTTCTGGAGCCCGAGCATCACGATCCGCCCGTCGCGGGTCGGGAAGGGGCCGTAGGGGGCGATGGTGGCGTGGTCGGCGCCGGTACGGGCGGGCGGCGCGCCGCCGTAGCGGGTGAAGTACTCGGCGTACCCCATCCACTCGCCGAGCGCTTCGAGCATGGCGACCTCCAGCCGGGTGCCCTTCCCGGTGCGGGCGCGTTCCAGCAACGCGGTGAGGATGCCGGAGTACGCGTACATGCCGGCGCAGATGTCCGCGATGGACAGGCCGACCTTCGAAGGCGTGTCGGGCGTGCCGGTGATGGACAGCAGCCCGGCCTCGCTCTGCACCAGCAGGTCGTACGCCTTGCGGTCGCGGTGCTCGCCGGTACTGCCGTAGCCGGAGATGTCGCAGGCGATCAGGCGGGGGTGGCGGGCGGCGAGGGCGGTGTGGCCGATGCCCAGGCGGTCGGCGGCGCCAGGGGCGAGGTTCTGGACGAGGACGTCGGCCCGGTCGACCAGCGCGTGCAGCCGCCGGTTGCCCTCCGGGGAGCGGACGTCCAGTTCGACGCTCTCCTTTCCGCGGTTGAGCCAGACGAAGTGGCTGGACATGCCTCGGACGGTGCGGTCGTAGCCCCGGGCGAGGTCGCCGGTGCCGGGTCGTTCGATTTTGATGACGCGGGCGCCCAGGTCGGCGAGCTGCCGGGTGGCGAACGGTGCCGCCACGGCCTGTTCGAGGGAGAGGACGACGAGGCCGGCGAGTGGGCCGTCCTCGGGCCCGGCTCCCGGACTGTGCGGGGAATGCGGCTCTGGCATGGAAGCGGTCCTCCAGGGTCCTGATCGGATGTGGAGACACTTTCCGCCGCCCGCGGGCCGCTGTGAAATGACGGATTGTCGGTGGGTCCATGCCCGCGCCGCATAGTTCGGAACTGGGCCCGGATCATGCACAACACGCATGGGGGAGCGCTGATTTCGTCATTTCACGCGGGCTGATCCCGCTTCCGAGAATGGCGGTATGACGAACAACGACGACCGAACCGAGACCACCGTCGACCGGGCCCCCGCGGAAGGTTGGCCCGGCCGCTACTTCGAGGACTTCACGGTCGGGGACGTGTACCGGCACCCCCTGGGCCGGACGGTGCTGGAGACCGACAACTCCTGGCTGACCCTGCTGACGCAGAACACGGCGCCGCTGCACTTCGACCGGCACTACTCGGCCGGGACGGTGTGGGGCAGGCCCCTAGTCGACTCCACCTTCACCCTGGCCCTGGTGACCGGGCAGAGCGTCACCGATGTCTCCCAGCACGTGATGGCGAACCTCGGATGGGATCGCGTCCGCCTGCCGAACCCGGTGTTCGAGGGCGACACGGTCTACTCGCAGTCCGAAGTGCTCTCGGTCCGGCCCTCGGCCAGCCGGCCGGACGTCGGCGTGGTCACCGTCCGCACGATCGGGTTCAACCAGGACGGCGTCATCGTCATCACGTTCGAACGCACTCTGCTGGTCTACCGGCGCGGCCACGGGCCGTCGTTCCAGGCGGTGGAACCGGTGTGGGACGAGCGATCCAGGGCCGCGGCCGGCCTGGACGGGTGACGAGCCGACGGCCACCGCCGACGGACCCCGCAGCGACCGCTGCGGGATCCGTCCTGTTTGGCGCGCGCCGGGCGCGCGGGGGCTCACCCCGACGTCGGCTCCTGCGCCGCCGCGGTCGCCAGCAGGTCGCGGGCGTGCTCCAGGCGCGGGCGGTCGATCATCTCGCCGTCCAGCCGGACGGCCGCGCCGTCGCTGTGCGCGACGCTGTCGACCACGCGGCGGGCCCAGGCGAGTTGTTCCGGGTCCGGGCTGAAGGCGGCGTTGACCGGCGCGATCTGTGCAGGGTGCAGGCAGAGCTTGCCGGTGAAGCCGCCGGACCGGCCGCGGAGCGCCTCGTCCCGGACGGCTTCGACGTCGTCGAGCTGCATCGCGGGGCCGTCGATGGGCCCGCGCAGACCTGCCGCCCGGCTGGCAAGGACCAGCCGGGTGCGGGGGTAGGCCCAGGCCTCGGGGGCGTCGCCCAGGCCGGTCTCGCGCCGGAAGTCGGCGACGCCGAAGGCGAGGGCGAAGGTGGCGGGCTCGGCGGCGACCGCGAAGGCGTTCTCGATCCCGAGTGAGGTCTCGACCAGCGCGACGACCGGCGTGTCCGCGGGCAGCAGGGCGGCTGTTGCGGCGACCGCCTCGGGGTGTTCGGCCTTGGGCAGCATCACGCCGGCGAGCACCGGCAGCCGGGCGGCGACGAGCAGGTCCGCGCGCCAGTGGTCATCGGACCGGTCGTTGACGCGGACCCAGACGGGCGGGCCGCCGGCGTCGAGGCGGCCCAGGCACGCCCGGGCGAAGTCCTTGCGGTCGGGGGCGACGGCGTCCTCCAGGTCGAGCACGACCGCGTCCGCGGCCGGCCCGCCCGGCCGGGGGTAGCGTTCGGGCCGGTCGGCCGGGGTGAACAGCCAGGATCGGGCGTGGCGCGGGTCGGGAACCATCAGCTCTCCTCGGAGGTGGACGCGCAGGTGATGTCGAGGCCCGCGCGGACGGTGCAGCGACGGCTCACCGCCTCGGTCTCGACCCACTGCGCGAGGTGGCGCACGATGGCGAGGCCCCGGCCGTGCTCCCCCTCCTCGCGGGGGATCCGGCGGCAGGCGCACGCGGGCGGGGCGGTGCCGAAGTCCGACACCTCGACGCACAGGGCCCGGTCGCACAGGGACAGGCTGACCGACATCCTCGCCCCGCCGTGCTCGGCAGCGTTGGCGCCCAGCTCACCGACGATCAGGACGGCCGCCTCACGGGCGGTCTCGGCGACACCCCACCCGGCCAGCACGGTCGAGACGTAGTGCCGCATGGTGCACACCAGACGGTCCTCGGCGGACAGGACCAGCACGCCGCGGCGGGGCGCTGCGGTGACCGGGGGCCGGCCGGCGGTGGAGGTGTTTCCGCTCATATGGCCATGCTCGGACCGCGCGACCCCCGCTGTGAAATGACCGGTCTGCGGCGACCTCATGCCCCAGACGTATCGCCGCAGCTCACAGCCGTGGATCCGGCGGGCTCACCCGCCGGGGAGCCGCGCGGTGGAGCAGACGTACGCGTAGAACCGCGCCACGACTGCGGCCCGCGGCCCCCCGGCGGGCACGATCACGCCGATCGTGCGGTGCGCCCCCGGGTCCGCGAGCGGCACCCGGACGGCGCGGCCCTCGTGCGTGGCCTCGTCACCCGTGCTCGGCACCACGGCCACCCCGAGTCCGGACGCCACCAGCGTGCGCAGCGTGCTGAGTTCCGTGCACTCCAGGACGATCCGGGGAGTGAAGCCGGCCTCCGCGCACAGCCGGTCGGCCACCTGGCGCAGCCCGTACTCCGGTTGCAGGGCCACGAACTCCTCCTCGGTGAGCTCCGCCGTCCCCACCCGCGGGCGGACGGCGAGCGGGTGCCCGGCGGGGACCAGCAGGCACAGCGGCTCGTCCTGGAGGGCCGTCCAGCGCAGGTCGTCGCCGGCCGGGCGGGGGCTGGTGATGCCGAGGTCCAGCCGGCCACGGCGCACGCCGTCGACCACGACGTCTGCCGCGCTGCCGCGCAGCTCGAAGGTGGTCCCGGGTGCGAGAGTGCGGTACCCGGAGAGGATCCGAGGGACCAGCCAGGTGCCGTACGAGTGCAGGAAGCCGAGCGCGATGGTCCCGGTGTCGGGGTCGACCAGGGTGGCGATGCGCTGCTCCGCGAGGTCGATCTCGCTGATCGCTCGAACGGCGTGGGCGCGGAACACCTCGCCGTACTTGTTGAGGCGCAGCCGGTTCTGGTGCCGGTCGAACAGTGGGACGCCGATCCGCTTCTCCAGCCGCGCGATGGCGCGGGAGAGCGTCGGCTGGGCGATGTTGAGGCGCTCCGCCGCGGAGGTCACGTGCTCGGACTCCGCGAGAGCCACAAACCACTGCAACTCTCTGATCTCCATGTGCCCACCATACGCGCGGCGCATCGTCGCACCTCGGGCCGCGTCGCCGCAGCGCCGGTCCGGGGTCAGGTCCGGGCGGGGCGGCGCTCGGCCGGGTGTCCGCGGTCGGTGTCCGGGGCGGGGTGGGGTGTCCGGGACGCGAGGGCGCGGACGTCCGGTCGGGTGAGGGAGGTGGCCCGGTTCACCAGCAGCTCCCGCAGGGCGAGCTCGGCGGCGGGGTCGGCGGGGGTGACGACGGTCAGACAGTGCTCCCCGCCCTGGAGGGTGGCCAACAGGTCGTAGTGGACGGTCAGCCCGCCGACCGTCGGATGGTGCAGGCGCTTGGTGCCGTGGGCCCGCTGGCGCACCGTGTGGTCGTCCCACCAGGTCCTGAACTCCGCGCTCTCCGAGCGGAGTTCGGCGACCACCTCGCGGAGCCGCGGGTCCTCGCGGTGCCGTGCCAGGTTGGCCCGCAGGTTGCCGACGGTCTCGCGGGCCACCTGGGTCCAGTCCAGTTGCATCGCCCGGGCCCTGGGGGCGAGGAACAGCAGACGGGCCATGTTGTCCGCCTCGCCGGTGCCGAAGTCCTCGCCGAAGAGCGCCGCCGCGGCGGCGTTGTGCGCCTGGACGTCGAGGCGGAAGTCGACCAGGTACGCGGGCAGCAGCGGCAACCCGTCCAGCAGGACCCGCAGCGAGTCCGGGACCGGCAGCGGGAGGTGCCCGTCGACCGGGGACTCGCCGCGGGCGATCACGTGCAGGTGCCGCCGTTCGGCGGGCGACAGCCGCAGGGCCTGCGCCACCGCGTCGAGCACGGCGGCGCCGGGGGTGCCGACCCGGCCCTGTTCGAGCCTGATGTACCAGTCGATGCTGACGGCCGCCAGCTGGGCGACCTCCTGGCGCCGCAGCCCCGGCGTGCGCCGCCGGTCCGTCGTGGGGAGCCCGACGTCCCCGGGTGTGCGGCGGGCCCGCATGGCGCGCAGGAACTGCGCCAGCTCGGTGTGCGGCCGGGCGGGTCGGCGGGGTGTCGTCGGTTGCTCCACACGGTCCATCGTCCGGCATGGCGCCGCGTCGGCCCAGCGCCGGGCCTGGCACTGCGAGTACCAGCATCGGGAGGGCCTTCCCGGCCGCCCGGCGCGCCGTGATCGTGGAGGCAGGCAACGCTCAGGAGGGCACCATGAATTCATCCGTCCAGGTCACCGACTCCGGCACGGTCGCCGGCTCCGGCACGGACACCGCGGCCGGCACCGAGGACGCCGGGGGCTTCGGCTACCGTCCGGTCCGCACCGGCGTTCCGGGCGGCGTCGCGCGCTTCACCGTGACCAGCCCCGACCTCGCCGACGGCGGCGCGTTCCCGGCCGAGGCGTGGGCCGCCGCGTTCGGCTGCTCGGGCGCCAACCGGCAGATCGGGCTGGAGTGGAGCGGGGCGCCGCAGGGCACCCGCAGCTACGCCGTCACCATGTTCGACCCGGACGCGCCCACCGGCGCCGGGTTCTGGCACTGGCTCACCTGGGACCTCCCCGCCGACAGCACCGGGCTGGACAGCGGGCTGCCGGCCGGCGCGGTCGCCGGGACCAGCGACTCCGGCGGCACCGGGTACTTCGGCCCCTGCCCACCGGTCGGCGACCTGCTGCACCACTACGAGATCAACGTGTACGCGCTGGACGTGCCCAGCCTGCACCTGCCCGCCGACACCCCGCCGACCGTCACGGCCTTCACCATGGCGGGCCACATCATCGGCCACGCCCGCCTCACCGCGACGGCCCGGCGCTGACGCCCCGGGGTGTCCCGCCGGGCCGGCGCCCCGCGGGGCCCCCCCGCCCCCCCCCCCCCGGGGCCCGGGGGCCGCCGGGGGAGCGGGGCGGGGGGGCCGGAAGCTAATAA
>NZ_JBIURH010000014.1:0-182379 GCF_044740765.1 Kitasatospora sp. NPDC088346 | reverse complement strand
ATGGTACTGCAGGGGGGACCCTGTGGGAGAGTAGGACGCCGCCGAACAATCTTTCAGAGAAGCCCCTCCCGGGTCACCCGGGAGGGGCTTTTCGCGTTCCCGGACCTGATCCGGCCGCATCCGGCCGCATCCGGCGGGATCGGCGGGACCAGCAGGAGCGGCCGGAGCAGCGACGGGCCGGTGGTCGCATGGCACTGTGTCTCTTCGCCGACGACGGGGCCGAGGAGGTCCTGGAGAAGGTCACCGGGGCACTGTCGGCGTTCGGCGTCTGGAATGCGGCCTGGGAACCGCTCACCTTCTCGGCGATCGCCCAGGCCCGCAAGCGGCTGGGCCGTGATGTGCTCCGTGAGACGTTCTACCGGGTCGCCGAGCCCGTAGCCGACGAGGAGACCCGGGGCGCATGGCTGCGGCAGTGGCGGCTGATGGCCATCGACGGTTTCACCCTCGATGTGCCCGACTCACCGCAGAACGCTGTCGAGTTCGGCACCGCGGGCAACGCGGAGTCCCGCTCGGCCTTCCCCAAGGCCCGGGTCGTGGCCGTGACCGAGTGCGGGTCCCACGCGTTCGTGGACGCCGAGGTCGGCCCGTGGACCCGCGGGGAGAGGGCGATGGCCGGCTCGCTGCTGAACTCGATCTCCAGCGACTGGCTGCTGCTGGCCGATCGCGGTCTCTACAGCTTCGCCACGTTCAGCACCGCCGCACGGACGGGGGCCGCGCTGTGCTGGCGAGTACCGACGCAACTGTCGCTGCCGATCCTGGAGGTCCTGTCCGACGGTACGTACCTGTCGGCGCTGGTCGACCCCGCGATCCGGGGCCGGAAACGCGAGGCGCTGCTGGAGGAAGCCGGGTCGGGGGTGGAGCCGGACCCTGCTGCGGCCCACGTGGTGCGGGTCGTGGAGTACGACCTCCCCGACCGCGGCGGGCAGGATCCGATCTGCCTGATCACCAACATCACCGACCCCGGCACCGCGACGGCTGCCGGACTCGCCGGCGCCTACCACCGGAGATGGGCGGAGAAGGCCGTGGACGGGCAGGTCAAGAGGCCCCTGCGCGGGCCGGGGAGGGTGGTGCGCTCCACGAGCCCGGACCTGGTCCACCAGGAAGTCCGGGCCTACCCGCTGGTCCACTACTCGCAACACGCCGGAAGCGCAGCGGGTGGTCAGAGGCGGCCGGCCGCCTTGAGTGCGAGGTAGGTGTCGGCCAGGGCGGGGGGCAGCGCGGCCGGTGGGGCGTCGAGGACGGTGACGCCGAGGCGGGTGAGGCGTTCGGCGGTGCGGCGGCGGTCGGCGCGGGTCTGTTCGGCCGCGGCGGCGGCGTAGACGTCCTCGACGGTTCCGCGGGTGCTGGCCAGTTCGTCCAGCCGGGGGTCGGCGACGGAGGCGAGGACGACCTCGTGGCGCTTGGTCAGCAGCGGCAGGACCGGGAGGAGTCCCTCCTCGACGGGCCGGGCGTCGAGGCCGGTGAACAGCACGATCAGGGAGCGGTGCGGGGCCAGGCGCAGCGAGTTCGACACCAGGGCCCGCAGGTCCGTCTCCAGCAGGGCCGGTTCCAGGGTGGCCATGGCGTTGGTGAACGCGGGCAGGACGTCGGAGGGTGAGCGGCCGAGGACGCTGCCGCGCTTGCGCAGGTCGTGGGCGAGCAGGTCGACCCGGTCGCCGGCCTTGGTGGCCAGGGCGGTGAGCAGCAGGGCGGCGTCGAGCGCGGCGTCGAGGCGGGGGGCGTCGCCGACCCGGCCGGCCGAGGTGCGTCCGGTGTCGAGGACGAGCAGGACGTGCCGATCGCGTTCGGGGCGCCAGGTGCGGACGGCGACGGTGTTGCGGCGGGCACTCGCGCGCCAGTCGATGGAGCGGACGTCGTCGCCCGGGAGGTACTCGCGCAGGGAGTCGAACTCGGTGCCCTGACCGCGGATCAGGACGGCCGTGCGGCCGTCGAGTTCGCGCAGCCGGGCGAGTCGCGACGGCAGGTGCTTGCGGCTGGCGAACGGGGGGAGGGCGCGGAGCGTCCACGGGACGCGGTGGGAGCCCTGACGGGCTGCCAGGCCGAGCGGTCCGAGGGAACGGACCGTCACCCGGTGGGCGTGGTGGTCGCCGCGCCTGGTGGGGGCGAGCCGGGTGGTGAGGCGGCGGCGTTCGCCGGGCGGCACCGTGAGGCTGTGCCGGGAGCCGGCGACGGCCGTGCCCGGGCGCCATGCGGAGGGTGCCCAGGCGTCCCGCACCAGGGCGCGCAGCGGGCGTCCGGACGGGTTGGTGAGGGTCAGTTCGACGTCGGCGTGCTCGCCGAGCCGGACGCTGGTGTCGCCGCTCCGGTCGAAGCGGAGGGCGCGGACCGGAGCGGCGAGCACGAGGTCGACGAGGACCGCGAGGAGCACCGGCAGGGTGACCGCGCCGATGCCGGCCCAGGAGGGCAGGACCAGGCCCACGACGAGCGCGCCGAGCGCGGCCAGCAGGGCGGTTCGGCCGGTCAGGGCCATGGACGGGACTCCTTCGGTGGATCCTGGTACGGCCGGGTCAGCGCGGGGCGGGGGTCTGGGCGAGGACGGCCTGGACCACCGAGTCGGCGGTGACGCCCTCCATCTCGGCCTCGGCGCGCAGCTGGACGCGGTGCCGCAGGGCGGGCAGCGCCAGGGCCTTGACGTCGTCGGGGGTGACGTAGTCGCGGCCGGCCAGCCAGGCCCAGGCGCGGGAGGCGTTGAGCAGGGCGGTGGCGCCGCGGGGCGAGACCCCGACGGACAGCGACGGGGACTGCCGGGTGGCCCGGCAGAGGTCGACGATGTAGGCGAGGACCTCGGGGGAGACGGTGAGCTTGGCGATCTCCGCGCGGGCGGCGGCCAGGTCGGCGGGGCCGGCGACCGGGCGGACCCCGGCGGCGGCCAGGTCGCGCGGGTCGAAGCCGTTGGCGTGCCGGGACAGGACCTGGAACTCCTGGTCGCGGGTGGGCAGCGGCAGCACCAGCTTGAGCAGGAAGCGGTCGAGCTGGGCCTCGGGCAGCGGGTAGGTGCCCTCGTACTCGACCGGGTTCTGGGTGGCGGCGACCAGGAAGGGATCGGGGAGTTTGCGCGGTTCGCCGTCGACGGTGACCTGGCGCTCCTCCATGGCCTCCAGCAGCGAGGCCTGGGTCTTCGGCGGGGTGCGGTTGATCTCGTCCGCGAGCAGCAGGTTGGTGAAGACCGGGCCGGGCTGGAAGGAGAACTCCGCGGTGCGGGCGTCGTAGACCAGCGAGCCGGTGACGTCGCCGGGCATCAGGTCGGGGGTGAACTGGATCCGCTTGGTCTCCAGGCTCAGCGCGGTGGACAGGGCGCGGACCAGGAGGGTCTTGGCGACGCCGGGCACGCCTTCGAGCAGGACGTGGCCGCCGCAGAGCAGGGCGACCACCAGGCCGGTGACGGCGGCGTCCTGGCCGACCACGGCCTTGCCGATCTCGGTGCGCAGGGCGGTGAGGGCGGCGCGGGGGTCCGCCGCGGGTGCGGCGGGGGGCTCGGGGGAGTGTGCCGGACCGGGGATGTCGGCCTTGCTGAGGGACGTGCTGGCAGCGGGCTGCTCGGTCACGGCTGTCGTACCTGCCTTTCCAGGGCGTCGAGGTCGTCGGTGAGCCGCAGCAGTGCGGCGTCGTCGGTGGGCGGTCCGCCGTACAGCAGGGACCGGACGTCGGCGGCGGGGCGGCCGAGGCGATCGGCGACGGCCGCGGCGAGCGCCGTGGGGTCGGGTTCGCCGGCGGTCACGGGGACGCCGAGGACGGGGGCGATCCGGTGGGCGGTGGCCCGGCGGAGCGCGTCGGCGGCCCGGCCGCGGGCCTTGGCGCGGTGGTAGAGCCGGGCCCGGCCCTCGGTGGTCTCGGTGGCCCGGACCACGACCGGCAGCCGCTCGTCGACCACCGGCCCGAGCCGGCGGCCGCGCCAGAACGCCGCCAGGACGGCCGCGACGAGCAGTTGGAGGGCGGCCCAGTTCCAGCCGGACGGGATGAAGTCCTCGAACTGCTTGCGGTGGGCCGGCGGCGGCACGGGGGCGTTGTAGTCGGGCAGGTACCAGGTCAGGTGCTGGTGCGACCCGAGCAGGCCGAGGGCGAGCGCGGCGTTGCCGTCCTCGTCCAGCCGGTCGTTGGTGAGCGCCTGGGCGGTGCCCAGGACGACGGTCTCGCGGTCGCCGCTCCCGGCGTGCCGGACGAGGCTCTGGTGGCCGTGCCGCGGGTAGCAGCCGACGTCGTCGGAGCCGGCGTCGTAGAGCAGTCCGCCCAGCTCGGCGCTGCCCGCGCGGACGGCCTCGGGGAGCCGACAGCCGGGTGCGGTGCTGATCGTCACGGCGACACCGGGGATCCCGTCGGGGTCGGTCACCACGGTGACGCCCGGGACGAGCGCGTCCAGGGCGGTCTGCCGGGGGGCGATCAGGACCAGCCGGTTGCCGCTGCCGCGCGGGACGGCGCCGAGGCGGGCGAGCTGGGCCCGGCTGAGCAGGTCCGGCCGCGGGAGGACGACGGTGGTGGCGGGCTCGCGCAGGGCGTCGGCGAGCGCGGACTCGCCCTCGACGGTCCGGACGTCCACGCCTTCGCGCCCGAGCAGGGTGACGGCGGCCCGGGTGCCCTCGGGGTCGGGGGAGCGCGGGTCCAGCGGCGCCCACGGGCTGTCGTGGCCGATCCCGCCGAGCAGTACGCCGACGCACAGCAGGAAGGCCAGGGCGAGCAGGTACCAGCGGGAGCGGTGCCAGATCCGGCGGCCGCCGGGGGCCAGGCTGGTCGGCGCGGCGGGTGCCGGGGGCGCGGGATCGACGGGGGTCCCGGGCCCGGTGGGTATCGCGGCTGCGGGCGGGGGTGCGGTGGTCATGCGGCGCCTCCGACGGCCGGGGCGAGGGTCGGGCGGGTCGCTTCCAGGGCCCGGTCGAGCTCGGCCAGGGACTGGTAGTCGGCCGCCCCGGCGGTTCGGTCGCCGTACGCGATGTCGTCGAAGCTCCGGGCGGCGGCGGCGAGGGCCTCGGCGTGCCCGGGCAGGGCCCGGCCGGCCTCGGCGGCCGCCTCGTCGGCGGTGCGGCCCGGGCGGATGTCCAGCAGGGTGCGCTCCTCCAGGGCCCGTACGAGGGCGCGCATCTGCTCGCGCACGGCCTCGGACCACTCGCCGGCGTCGGCGTGGGCGCGGGCGGCCGCCCGGTGCTGGGCGGCGCTGCGCGGTCCGTCGGCCTCGAAGAGCCGGGTGGTGCCGCGGGCGCGGCGGCGGGGGGCGCCGAGCCGCCACCAGATCGCGGCCACCGCCACGGCGGCCATGAGCAGCAGCAGGACCACCCCGGTGGTGCTGTCGGTGGCGGAGCCCACCCCGGAGAACAGGTCGTCGAGCCGGTCCGAGAGCCAGGTCTGGATCCGTTCGATCAGGCCGGGGTCGTTGCGGTGGTAGATCGGGTTGAGCAGTTCGTCGCGTGCGGCGTCCCGGGCCGGGTCGCGCGGCACGGTGACGGGTGTGCCGCTCGCGAGCAGCACGCCCTCCCCCCAGTTCGGCATCGGTGTCAGGCTCCCGGCGGGGTGCTCTGGCCGGGGACGGTCGGAGCCGTCCAGCCGGCTGCCTGCGGCGCGGTCGCCTCGGCGGCGCGGGCGAGCTCGATGTCCAGGGCCTCGCGGCGGATCCGGCGGTCGATGTAGAGCAGCACGTTGATGGCGGCGTTGATCGGGATGGTGATGGTGGCGACCACGGTGCCGCCGACCGCGATGATGATCATGGCGGGCAGGCTCAGCTCGACGGCGCGTTCACCGGCGAACCGGGCGAAGGCGTCGGGGCTGCCGAACACGGACGCGAGGAAGACGAACGGCAGGACCGCGACGCCGGCGATCAGGCCGACGATGATGCTGGTCAGCAGGTTGATGCCGAACAGGCGCCACCAGGCGCCGCGGACCAGCCGGCGGGAGCGGCTGAGCGCGGTCAGCACGCCCTGGCGCTCCAGCATCAGGGCGGGGGCGGCCAGGCTGAGCAGGATCCACAGCCAGACCATCACCACCAGGGCGGCGAGCATCATCACCGCGGCCAGGGCACCCAGGCCTTCGCTCGGGCCGGAGGTGATCAGCACCAGGACCGGCGGTACGGCCGCGACCGCCATCACGCCGACGAAGATCAGGAACGTCGTGAAGGTCAGTCCGGCGAGCCGGCCGAGCTGGGGGCGGGCCCCCTGCCAGGCCTCGCGCAGCGTCACCGGTGCGCCGAGCACGCCCTTGCTGACCACGATCGTCAGCAGGCCGCCGACGATGATCCCGAGCAGCAGGTCCAGGACGGCCGGCACCAGTGCGGCGGTCATCTCGGGCAGGCCGCCGCCGGACTGCCGGGCCCACCAGTCCAGCGAGGTCTGCACGGTCTGGCTGAACGCGGCGAAGCCGAGGGACAGCGGGAGGACGGTGCGCCAGTACTTGCGCACGGTGGTGAAGGCGCCGTCCAGCAGTTCGCCGACGCCGAGCGGGCGCAGCGGGATCACGCCGGGCTTGGGGCTCGGAGGCGGTCCCCAGCCCGGGTGGCCGCCGTACGGGGGCTGGGCGGCGCCCCAGCCGGGGCCGGCGCCGTAGCCGGGCCCTGCTCCGTAGCCCGGAGCTCCGTAGCCCGGAGCGCCGTAGCCGCCCTGGCCGGGCGCCGCGGGGGCGCCCCACTGGGTGGGCGGCGGGATGTCCCGGGGGGCGTCCGGTGCGGGGGGCTGCTCCGCGGTGCCCTGCGGTGCGGTGCCCTGTGAGGCGGGTGCCTCCGGTGCGGTGCTCGCCGACGGACCCGGTGCTGCGGCCGGTCGGGCCGCCTGCGGCGGGGCCCCGTCGGCCGGCTCGGTCGAGCCGGGCGAGGTCCAGCCCGGGTTGTCGGTCATCACTGCTCCTTGGAGGGCGTCTGGTCGCGGGAACGGGCAGGAGATCGATCGGCTACCGGCCGGAAACTGTTCCTGCGCCGCCCATCGTGCCATGGTGGGCCTGGTCACCCCAGAGGTATCCCGTTGCTGATCGACAACGGCCCGGCCGACGCCTGTGAGCTGCGCGATTTCGGGTGTTTTGCCCGATCTGCGAAGGGGTCGGGAGCCATGGACCGGCACGGCTGTGCGTCAGGTCACAATCCGGTAATGAGAAGATGGAGCCATGAAGGGACGCGTCCTCGTCGTTGATGACGACACCGCACTTGCCGAGATGCTCGGCATCGTGCTGCGTGGTGAGGGTTTTGAGCCGTTTTTCGTCGCTGATGGGGACAAGGCGCTGGCCGCCTTCCGGGAGACCAAGCCGGATCTCGTCCTCCTCGACCTGATGCTGCCCGGCAGGGACGGCATCGACGTCTGCCGCCAGATCCGGGCGGAGTCGGGCATTCCGATCGTGATGCTCACCGCGAAGACCGACACGGTCGACATCGTGGTGGGCCTGGAGTCCGGCGCCGACGACTACGTCACCAAGCCGTTCAAGCCCAAGGAGCTGGTGGCCCGGGTCCGGGCCCGCCTGCGCCGGGCGGAGGAGCCCACGCCGGAGCAGCTGACCATCGGTGACCTGGTCATCGACGTGGCCGGCCACTCGGTCAAGCGGGAGGGCCGGGGCATCCCGCTCACCCCGCTGGAGTTCGACCTGCTGGTGGCGCTGGCCCGCAAGCCCTGGCAGGTGTTCACCCGTGAGGTGCTGCTGGAGCAGGTCTGGGGGTACCGCCACGCGGCGGACACCCGGCTGGTCAACGTCCACGTGCAGCGCCTCCGGTCCAAGATCGAGAAGGACCCGGAGCGTCCCGAGATCGTGGTGACGGTCCGCGGCGTCGGCTACAAGGCGGGGCCCAGCTGACGATGCGGGACCGGGAGACCGACGAGTCCCCGTCGGGCATGGGCCCCGACGGGGATGCTGCTGTGCGCGGCGCCGTGCTGAGCTCGACCACCCAGGGCCACCGCCCGCGGCGTGGCCCGGCGGCCCTGCTCGCGATGGTGGCCCGTCAGTTCCGCCGCCCGTTCAACCGGCTGATAGCCGTCTACCGGCGGTCGATCCAGGTGCGGGTGGTCGCCGCCACCCTGCTGCTGTCGGTCGCCGTGGTGCTGGTGCTCGGCGTGGTCGTGGTGGCCCAGGTCCGCAACGGCCTGCTGGAGACCAAGCGGCACGCCGCGCAGGGCCAGGCCATCGGCGGCTTCCAGATCGAGCAGGACAAGATCAACGAGGCGAAGAAGCTCCAGGCCAAGGCCGGGGCCAACGCCGATCCCGCCCGCGAGGAGATCGGGACCTGGCTGATCAAGCAGGTCACCGACCTCTCCAGTGGAGGCGCCGGGGTGTACTCGGTGATCGCCATCCTGCCCTCGGCCGGGCAGGAGGCGAGCGGCTCCGAGGCGGATTTCCGCGGCGCCTGGTACTCCGGCGACATCCTGCCGATCAGCATCTCCAAGCAGCTGCAGGAGGACGTCGCCCGGCAGCCGGACATCCCGCACGAGCAGACCACGATCATCCACCGCGGCGACGGGACGGGCCCCTCCGACGAGAGCGGCCTGGTGATCGGCAAGCAGTTCGTCGGCCCCGACCCGGCGAACACCGAGTACCAGCTGTACTACGTCTTCTCCCTCGACCAGGAGACCAAGACCCTCGGCCTGGTGGTCACCACCCTGGCCACCGCCGGCGTCTTCCTGGTGATGCTGCTCGGTGGGATCGCCTGGCTGGTGGTCCGGCAGGTCGTGACCCCGGTGCGGATGGCCGCCGGGATCTCCGAGCGGCTGGCCGCGGGCCACCTGGAGGAGCGGATGAAGGTCACCGGCACCGACGACATCGCCCGGCTCGGCGACTCGTTCAACCGGATGGCCAACGGACTCCAGGCGCAGATCCGGCAGCTGGAGGAGCTCTCCCGGGTGCAGCGGCGGTTCGTCTCGGACGTCTCGCACGAGCTGCGCACCCCGCTCACCACCGTCCGGATGGCCGCCGACCTGATCTACGACAGCCGGGACGACCTCGACCCGATGGCGGCGCGCTCGGCGGAGCTGCTCCAGGAGCAGCTGGACCGGTTCGAGTCGCTGCTCGCCGATCTGCTGGAGATCAGCCGCTTCGACGCCGGCGCCGCGATCCTCGACGCCGAGCCGGTCGACCTGCGGGACATCGTGACCCGGGTGGTGGAGGCCGCCGACCCGCTGGCGCAGGCCAAGGGCAGCGCCGTGATCATCCGCGGCGCGGAGAACCCGGTGGTCACCGAGGTCGACTCGCGGCGGATCGAGCGCATCCTGCGCAACCTGGTGGTCAACGCCCTGGAGCACGGCGAGGGGCGCGACGTGGTGATCCGGCTCGGCGCCGGTGAGGGCGCGGTCGCGGTCGGCGTCCGCGACTACGGCATCGGCCTCAAGCCGGGCGAGGCGTCCCGGGTGTTCCACCGCTTCTGGCGGGCCGACCCGTCCCGGGTCCGGACCACCGGGGGCACCGGCCTCGGCCTGTCGATCGCGGTCGAGGACGCCCACCTGCACGGCGGCTGGCTCCAGGCCTGGGGCGAGCCCGGCGGCGGATCGCACTTCCGGCTCACCCTGCCGCGCACCCGCGGCGGCGAGCTGGTCCGGGCGCCCTTCCGGCTGGAGCCCGAGGACTCCCGGCACAACCGCGGCCTGGCCGCCACCGGCGCCCCCTACCGGCGCTCGCAGCGCCCGGCGGGCGCCACCGCGCTGACCTCCTCCGCCGAGCTGGCCGCGTTCTCGGACACCCCGGAGACCCCCGAGGGCGGTCCGACCGGTTTCGGCAGCGGGCTGGGCGGGGTGCTCAGCATCGGCCCCGGCCTCGGCCGGGCCCCGGCGGCGCCGGTGGCCGACCCGTCGGACGTCCGTCCGGCCACCGGAGGGTACGGTGCGACGGGCGCCCAGGTGGTGGTGGACCGGCCGGCGGGCAAGCCGGCGGCACAGCAGGTCCCGGGCGCACGGCCCCAGGACGGCGAGCAGGAGGGGACTGAGGGTGCGAAGGACACGCAGCCGGAGGACTGACCCGCGCCGGGCCGCCGCGCTCGTCTGGGGGACCCTCCTCGCCTTCCTGGCCACCGGATGCATCGGCATGCCCGAGGGCGGTCCGCCCTCGCGGGTGGAGATACCCCAGGGCGCCGGTGCCGAGAACCTCCAGGTCCGGGTCTACCCGGTGGCGCCCTACAAGGGAGAGTCCCCGGTCGACCTGCTCACCGGCTTCCTGGACGCCGCCAACGCGGACGAGGCCAACTACGGCACCGCGAAGAAGTACCTGACCGCGGCCGCCGGTACCAAGTGGGACCCGGAGGCCGGCGTCTCGGTGCTGGACAACCTCGACAAGGCCGGTTCGCCGCTGCCCGAGGGCTCCACCATCACCCAGGTCTCGGTCACCGGTGACCTGGTCGGCGGGCTGGACGCCAAGCACTCGTACCGGGCCGCCGCCGACGGGGCGCGGTTCCAGGAGTCCTTCACCTTCGTCAAGGAGACCGAGGGCGCCAACAAGGGCGAGTGGCGGATCGACCGGCTCCCCGACGGGCTGATCGCCAACCAGACCACCTTCAAGAACGGCTACCGGGCCGTCCACCGCTACTTCTTCGGCCTCACCGACCCGTCGGTGGACCGCGCCCGGACGGCGTCGGTGCTGGTGCCCGACCCGATCTACCTGCGCCGGCGGATCGATCCGCTGACGGCGGCGGCCAAGGCGCTGGCCGCCGGGCCGTCCACCTGGCTGGCGCCCGCCGTCTACTCGGCCTTCGACGGGGTCCGGATCGTGGGCCCGGTGACCGTCAGCGACAGCAAGACGGCCACCGTCAGGGTGGACGTGCCGGACTTCGCGGGCCGCAGCGACCTGTGCCAGCAGATGGCCGGGCAGCTCTACCACACCCTGGCCGACCAGCAGGGGAAGGCGCCGATCCAGCGGCTGGACCTGAGCGGCGTCAAGGGCGGCTGCACCATCGGCGCCGACGCGGCGGCCCGGGTCGCCCCCGGCAGCCTGGCCGGCAGCTTCGGCGCTTACCAGTACTACCAGCTGGAGACCGGCCAGATGATGGTCTCGTCCGGCGACGACCAGGGCCACCCGCTGGCAGGTCCGCTGGGCCAGGCGGCCCCGGTCGGGCAGACCGGCGGGACCGGCCCCGGCACCTTCGCGGTCCGCCGGGACGCGGGCGCGGTGGCCGTGATCGGCGCCGACGGGAAGTCCCTCCAGGTGGTCGGCACGGGCGACAACGACAAGATCGGCACGCCGGTGCTGACCAGCCGGGCGCCGCAGCCCGACCAGGGCCTGACCTCGCCCAGCTGGGACGGCCGGGGCGACCTCTGGCTGGTCGACCGCGACCCCGCGAGCCGCCGGGTGGTGATGGTCCGCGGAGCCGCCTCCTACACCGTCGACGTGCACGGGCTGAACGGGCGCACGGTGCAGGCCCTGAGGGTCTCCTCGGACGGCACCCGGGTCGCCCTGGTGCTCAGCAACCCCAAGGACAACGCCCGCACCGTGGAGCTCGGCCTGCTGACCCACCGCGGCACCCCGACCGCGCCGCTGGCGGAGATCTCGGGCCTGCGGCCGATCGCTCCGCTGCTCACCGAGGTCACCGCCGTGTCCTGGGCGGACACCGACCAACTGCTGGTGCTCGGCCGCGAGAAGGAGAAGCTCCAGCAACTGCACTACCTGGGCACCGACGGCTCGCAGAGCAGCGACTCACCGCTCCAGGGCGGCGAGTCGATGACCTCGGTCTCGGCCACCGAGAGCCGGGTGGGCGACACCGTGCCGCCGGTCCTGGCCGTCTCGGACCACCACATCTACCGGCTGCAGGGCACCCAGTGGCGCGAGGTGTCCGTCCCCCAGCAGCACCCGGCCCTGTCGTTCTCCTACCCGGGCTGACGCCGGGCGGGGGTGGCGGCGGGCCGCCGGGCGACCGCGGCCACCGTGGCGGCCGCGCACGGCGCCAGGCCCGCGGCTGCCAGTGCCCGGGCCGCCTCGGCCAGGCTCGCACCGGTGGTGACCAGGTCGTCGACCAGGACCAGACGGTGGGACTGCGCCGGGCGCCCGGCACCGACCGGCCCCCCGGCACCGCCCGTCGGCCCGGCCGCCCGCAGCCGCCGCGCCGACCGGGCCGGGACGGCCAGTGCCCCGGCGAGGTTGCGCCGCCGCGCGTCCGCGTCCAGCCCGGCCTGGTCCGCCACCCGGCGGGTCTGGCGCAGTACCGGGGCGACCCCGGCGCGCAGGCCGGTGCGGCGCAGCGCGTGGGCGGCCGCGCGGGCCAGCCGCAGCATCGGATCGTGGCCGCGGGCGCGGACCGATCCCCGGGTGGAGGGCACCGGCACCAGCAGGACCGGCCCGGCGCCGTCGACGGCCGACCGCACCGCTTCGGCCAGCAGCCCGCCGAGCGGCCCGGCGAGGCGCAGCGCGCCGCGCTCCTTGTGGGCGATCAGCAGGCTGCGCAGCGGCTCCGCGTACGGTCCGGCGGCGTGCAGCGGGGGCAGCCCCGGTGGTGCGGGCCGCGGGCCTGCGGGCCCCGGCCGGGCGGCGGCCAGGGCCCCGCGGCAGCCCGGGCAGAGCAGCCCCGGCCCGCCCCGGCAGCCGGCGCAGACGGCGGGGAGCAGGAGGTCCAGCAGACCGAGGCGGTCGAGGGCCGGTGTGGACAGAGCGGGCATATCGGCGCCTCCGGAGGGGTAGCGGAGATGCGATGTGCGCCATACGGTTGACCACCCTGGCGGTGTTGTCCAGGTGTTTACTCACCTTTCACCCGTAGGAGGGTAAACAGAAGGGACAGCCGTACTGCCAGGTCCGCCTCGTTACGTTGGTCGACTGGGGAGGCGAAATCCCCTGGTGAGGTGTCTCATAAGGCCAGAGGGGGTTTCAAGCGCTCCTGGTGGGGAGGAAGTGAGGTGAGGGCCAGTCGCGCTCGCCGTTCCCGGCGACGCCGGGGCCGGTGACTGATCGGCTGGTCCGGCTGGGACTCAGTCCGGTCCGGTATGCACTCCGGATCGGCGACAGCACAAGGGATCGGAGTTCTGCGTGGACATCGTCGTCAAGGGCCGCAAGACCGAGGTGCCCAAGAGGTTCCGCGAGCACGTGGCCGAGAAGCTGGAGAAGGTCCAGAAGTTTGACGGCAAGGTGATCAGCCTCGACGTCGAGGTGTCCAAGGAACACAACCCGCGCCAGGCCGACCGCTCCGAGCGGGTCGAGATCACCCTCCGTACCCGTGGCCCGGTGATCCGGGCCGAGGCCGCCGCGGCCGACCCCTACGCGGCCCTCGACCTGGCCTCGGCGAAGCTGGACGCGCAGCTGCGCAAGTCCGCCGACCGCCGCCGTGTGCACAAGGGCGGCAACGGCCGCACCCCGATCAGCGTCGCGGAGGCGACGGCCGCACTGGCGGCCCTCCCCGAGACCTCGCGACCCGAGAGCGGCGCCAACGGGGCGGTGCGCAAGACCAAGATGGGATCGCTGGAGGTGGAGGGCGACGGTCCGCTCGTCGTCCGGGAGAAGACGCACCCCGCCGGCCCGATGTCGCTGGACCAGGCGTTGTACGAGATGGAGCTCGTCGGCCACGACTTCTACCTGTTCGTGGAGAAGGACAGCGGCCTGCCGAGCGTGGTCTACCGCCGGCACGGCTACCACTACGGTGTGATCCACCTCAAGGAGGACCACAACGCCCGGGGTGACGCCGGCGGCGCAGGCGGCGCCATCGGTGGGCCGGACGAGGACTGACGGGCCGTCGACCGGCCCGGTGGACCCGGGGCCGCCACCCTGAGGCGCCCGGGACAACTCGCCAGACAGATCTGACCGGTGACCCCGGCGGCCGTGGCCGCCGGGGTAACCCAGCTGGGCCGTGCGACGGCGGAGGGTGATCGAGGGGTTCACCGCCGTGGAATGATTGAGCACGACATCGACCGGCGGCCGGGGGGAGGAGCGGATGGGCGAGCCATTCAGCCAGGGTGTGGGGGGCGGCCGGGGGGGCGGGCGCGGCGAGGGCGACGAGCCCGAGTACGCGCTGCGCCGTACCGAGCCGATCCGGGTCCTGGTGGTGGACGACCACGCACTGTTCCGCCGAGGCCTGGAGATCGTGCTGGCCGAGGAGGAGGACATCACGGTCATCGGGGAGGCCGGCGACGGCGCCGAGGCCGTGCTGAAGGCGGCCGACCTGCTGCCGGACATCATCCTCATGGACGTCAGGATGCCGCGTCGCAGCGGGATCGAGGCCTGTACCGCGATCAAGGACGTGGTCCCCAGCGCCAAGATCATCATGCTGACGATAAGCGACGAGGAGGCCGACCTCTACGAGGCGATCAAGGCGGGTGCCACCGGCTACCTGCTCAAGGAGATCTCCACCGACGAGGTCGCGACCGCGATCCGGGCCGTGGCGGACGGGCAGTCCCAGATCAGCCCCTCGATGGCCTCCAAGCTGCTCACCGAGTTCAAGTCGATGATCCAGCGCCGCTCGGACGACCGGGAGCTGGTCCCCGCGCCCCGGCTGACCGACCGGGAGCTGGAGGTGCTCAAGCTGGTGGCCACCGGGATGAACAACCGGGAGATCGCCAAGGAGCTGTTCATCAGCGAGAACACCGTGAAGAACCACGTCCGGAACATCCTGGAGAAGCTGCAGCTGCACTCCAGGATGGAGGCCGTGGTCTACGCGATGCGGGAGAAGATCCTCGAAATAGGCTGAGCCCGGCGGCCGTTGGGCCGCTCCCGCCCGACCGTCCCGTTCGCTCAGCCGTCCAGCAGGGCCCGCAGGGCGGGCCGCAGCCGCTCGTCGTCCAGCGCCTCCACCCGGACGGCGTCGCAGCCGACCCACTCGGCGGCCTCGCGCAGCGCGGCGGCCAGCGCGCCGAGGTGCTTGGGCGCGGCCAGCGAGACCTGACGGGCCACCAGGGTCCGTCCCTCGCGGGCCGGATCGACCCGGCCGACCAGTCGGCCCCCGGCCAGCAGCGGCATCGCGAAGTACCCGTGCACCCTCTTGTGTTTGGGGGTGTACGCCTCCAGGCGGTGCGTCATGCCGAAGATCCGCTCGGTGCGGGCGCGGTCCCAGACCAGGGAGTCGAACGGCGACAGCAGGGTGGTGCGGTGCCGGCCGCGCGGGGCGGACTCCAGCGCCGCCGGGTCGGCCCAGGCGGGCGCGGCCCAGCCGGCCACCTCGACCGGGACCAGGCCCGATTCGTCCACCACCCGGTCGAACTGCGCGGCCTTGAGCCGGTGGTAGTCCATCAGATCGGCCCGGGTGGCCACCCCGAGCGCGGCGCCGGCCTGGGCGACCAGCTGCCGCAGGCACTCCGCGTCGGTGGGCTCCTGCCCGAACAGCGCGTCCGGGACGGCCTGTTCGGCCAGCCGGTAGACCCGCTTCCAGCCGCGGCGCTCGGTGCAGACCACGTCGCCGAAGGAGAGCGCGCGCTCGACCGCGATCTTCGTGTCGGACCAGTCCCACCACTCGGCGGTCCGCTTGGCGCCGCCCAGCTCGGTCGAGGTCAGCGGGCCCTCGGCACGCAGTTGGTCGAGCACCTGCCGGTACGTCTCCGGCGAGACCTGGTGGCCCCAGAGGTTCCCCCGGGCGCGGTAGGCGCGGCGGCGGAACGCGAAGAGCGGCCACTCCTCCACCGGCAGGATGCAGGCGGCGTGCGACCAGTACTCGAACGTGGCGGCCGCCCCCCAGTAGGCGCTCTCCACGGCCGGGCGGCCGACCGCGCCCAGCCGCGCGTACGGGACCAGCTCGTGCGAGCGGGCCAGCACCGAGATGGTGTCCAACTGGACGGCGCCGAGGTGGCGCAGCACGCCGCGGACGCCCGCTCGGCGGTCCGGGGCGCCCAGCAGGCCCTGGGCGCGGAGGGCGATCAGTCGGGCCTGGTCGGCGGAGAGGCTCAGGGCGGTCATGCCGGGCAGGGTAGGGGCAGGCACTGACAGCCGGCGGCCGCGGGAGGAAGGAGGGGAACCCTTCGGGCCCGTCGACGGTTGAGCAGTGCACGGAGAACCGTGCGGCTGACCGTTTTGCCCCGGCGGTGACGCCAATAGGTGCTTTGCCCGCGTGGGTGACACGTGAATACCGTGCTGACGCACCTCCCGACGTCTTGTCGTCCTCGCATACGATGACCGTACGGTGGGGTAGGTCTCGCCGTGCTGTAGTCCAGAGCCGATCCAGGCAAGGAGCCCGCCCAAGTGTCCGTCTTCGACAAGATCCTGCGCGCCGGCGAGGGTAAGACCCTTCGCAAGCTGCAGCGGATTGCTGCCCAGGTCAATTCGATCGAAGAGGACTTCGTCAACCTCACCGACGACGAACTGCGGGCGCTGACCGACGAGTACAAGTCCCGACTGGCCGACGGCGAGACGCTGGACGACCTTCTTCCCGAGGCCTTCGCCACCGTCCGCGAGGCGTCCAAGCGCGTGCTCGGGCAGCGTCACTACGACGTCCAGCTGATGGGTGGCGCGGCCCTGCACTTCGGTCACGTCGCCGAGATGCGCACCGGTGAGGGCAAGACCCTGGTGGGCACCCTGCCGGCGTACCTGAACGCGCTGACCGGCGAGGGCGTGCACCTGATCACGGTCAACGACTACCTCGCCGAGCGCGACTCGGAGTGGATGGGCCGGGTGCACCGCTTCCTCGGCCTGGAGGTCGGCGTGATCCTCGCCAACATGTCGCCGGCCGAGCGCAAGCGCCAGTACGGCATGGACATCACCTACGGCACCAACAACGAGTTCGGCTTCGACTACCTCCGCGACAACATGGCGTGGTCGCAGGAGGAGCTGGTGCAGCGCGGCCACAACTTCGCGATCGTCGACGAGGTCGACTCGATCCTGATCGACGAGGCCCGTACCCCGCTGATCATCTCCGGTCCGGCGGACCAGGCCACCAAGTGGTACAGCGACTTCGCCAAGCTGGTGCAGCGCCTCAAGCGCGACCGCGACTACGAGGTCGACGAGAAGAAGCGCACCGTCGGCGTGCTGGAGGAGGGCGTCTCCCGGGTCGAGGACTACCTGGGCATCGACAACCTCTACGAGTCGGTGAACACCCCGCTCGTCGGGTTCCTGAACAACGCCATCAAGGCCAAGGAGCTCTACAAGAACGACAAGGACTACGTCGTCATGAACGGCGAAGTCATGATCGTCGACGAGCACACCGGGCGCATGCTGGCCGGCCGCCGGTACAACGAGGGCATGCACCAGGCGATCGAGGCCAAGGAGGGGGTGGAGGTCCAGAACGAGAACCAGACGCTGGCCACCATCACCCTGCAGAACTTCTTCCGCCTGTACTCCAAGCTGTCGGGCATGACCGGTACCGGCACCACCGAGGCCGCCGAGTTCCACCAGATCTACAAGCTCGGCGTGGTGCCGATCCCGACCAACAAGACCCCGCTGCGGATCGACCAGCCCGACCTGATCTACAAGTCGGAGCCGGCCAAGTTCGCCGCCGTGGTCGAGGACATCGCGGAGCGGCACCAGAAGGGCCAGCCGGTGCTGGTCGGCACGGTGTCGGTCGAGAAGTCCGAGTACCTGTCCCAGGAGCTGCGCAAGCGCGGCGTCCCGCACGAGGTGCTGAACGCCAAGCACCACGAGCGCGAGGCGCAGATCGTCGCGCAGGCCGGCCGCAAGGGCGCGGTCACCGTGGCCACCAACATGGCCGGCCGCGGTACCGACATCAAGCTCGGCGGCAACCCCGAGTACCTGGCCGCCGCGGACCTGGCCCAGCGCGGGCTCAACCCGGAGGACACCCCGGAGGACTACGAGGCCGCGTTCCCGAGCGCGCTGGAGAAGGCCAAGGAGGCCGTCAAGGTCGAGGAGGCCGAGGTCCAGGAGGCCGGCGGCCTGTACGTCCTCGGCACCGAGCGCCACGAGTCCCGCCGGATCGACAACCAGCTGCGCGGCCGCTCCGGCCGTCAGGGCGACCCGGGCGAGTCCCGCTTCTACCTCTCGCTCGGTGACGACCTGATGCGGCTGTTCAAGGCCGGCATGGTCGAGCGCGTGCTGTCGATGGCGAACGTCCCCGAGGACGTGCCGATCGAGTCGAAGATGGTGACCCGGGCGATCGCCTCCGCGCAGACCCAGGTCGAGCAGCAGAACTTCGAGATCCGCAAGAACGTCCTGAAGTACGACGAGGTGCTCAACCGCCAGCGCGAGGTCATCTACACCGAGCGCCGGCGCGTCCTGGAGGGCGAGGACCTCCAGGAGCAGATCGGCCACTTCATGGACGACACCGTCGCGGCCTACGTCGCCGCCGCGACCGGTGAGGGCTTCGAGGACGACTGGGACCTCGACAAGCTGTGGACCGCCCTCAAGCAGCTCTACCCGGTCACCCTCGACCTGGAGGAGCTGGAGGAGGAGGCCGGCGGCCCCGCCGCGCTCACCCCGGACTTCCTGACCAAGGTGCTCCAGGAGGACGTCCAGTCCCAGTACGGCGCCCGCGAGGACCAGCTCGGCGAGCAGATCATGCGCGAGCTGGAGCGCCGCGTGGTGCTGTCGGTGCTGGACCGCCGCTGGCGCGAGCACCTCTACGAGATGGACTACCTCCAGGAGGGCATCGCGCTGCGGGCCTACGCCCAGCGCGACCCGCTGGTCGAGTACCAGCGCGAGGGCTTCGACCTGTTCTCCGCGATGATGGAGGGCATCAAGGAGGAGTCGGTCGGCTACCTGTTCAACCTGGAGGTCCAGGTCGACCAGCAGGTCGAGGAGGTGCCGGTCTCCGACGCGGACGTGTCCCTGTCGCTGGAGAAGGAGGCCCGGCCGGAGATCAAGGCCAAGGGCCTGGAGGCGCCGCAGCGCAAGAAGCTGCACTACGTCGCCCCCTCCGACGAGATCGGCGGTGGCGTCGTCGAGGGCGACTTCGACGACCACGCGCCGGAGGACGGCGACGGGCTGACCCGCGCCGAGCGTCGCAAGGCGGCCAAGTCGGCCAAGGGCGGTCGGCGCCGCAAGGCCTGACCCGCCCCGCACAGGCGTCACCGGGGCGCCGCTCCCACCGTGGTGGGGGCGGCGCCCCGGCGTCGTTCCCGGCCCGGGTGTCCTGCGGGCCGTCCTCGTCGAGGGGCCGTCAGCGGGCCTCCACGGCCGCGCACTGCCACTGCCGGGTCTCGCGGTGCTGCTCCAGGCGGAACGCGACCATGTGGTGGCGCGGCCCGAACTCCACCCGTACGCAGACCTCCAGGGCGCCGGTGCCGGGCGCGGAGTCGTACACCCGGCCGAGCCTGGCCTGCGGGGCGCGGCCGCGCGGGCGCAGCGGGCCGCTGCGGACCAGCGCGACGATCTGCTGGTAGCCCCTGAGCGTGGTGTGCCGCTGCAACTGGCCGACCGGGCGGATCCCGGTCAGCACCTCGACCAGGCGGTGCGCGAAGCGGCTCGCGAGTTCGCCCTGGCCCGCCCCGCGCGCGGGGGCGCACGCTGTCCGGGGGTGGCGCGGGACGCGCACACCCTCCGCGCCGGTGCCCGGGGTGCCCGGGGTGCCCGGGGCGGGCATCGGATGCGGGTGCCGTACGGGACGGCGCGGGCGGTGCCGGCCGGTCGCGTGCACCAGCGGGTGGATGCTGGGTGCGGGCTGCGACCGCCCCGCCGTGCGTACGGGCCCGGGGTGCGGCGCGGTGGCGGTTGGTGCGGCGGTGTCCGGCGCGGCGGTGGTGACGGCGGTGGCTTCGAGCACTGCGGACCTCCCGTGGGTGTGGCGGGTGGGCCTCTTGGTACCGGGGGCGAGGAGAGCGCGGCAAGCCGTGCGCGCCCCGCCCCGGCGGGGGTCGCCGGTGTCACCTATCCGGGTGACGGGAGCGTGCTCCGCAGCCCGCGCCGGCGGGCCACGGCGGGCGCCGGTTGACGCCCGGAGCAGGGCCGGGTGGCCCGAAGGGGGACGGGCGAAGGGTGCGAACGGGGCGTTGCGCCGCCCGACCTACCTGCCGGTAGGGCGCAGTATCGGGGGAGCGGATTCCGAGGATGCGGAGGGCACGGCGTGACCCAGGTGTCGACGGGGGACGGCCGGCCGGCCGGTCAGCGCGCGTCCGCGGGCCGGGCCCACACCGGGGACGGGGTGCGGCGCGGCCTGGTGCTGGGCGGTGGCGGGATGCTCGGCGCGGCCTGGACGGTCGGTGCGCTGTGCGCGGTCGAGGAGGCCACCGGCTGGCGGCCGGGCAGTGCGGAGGTGCTGCTGGGCACCTCGGCCGGTGCCATCCTGGGCGCCCTGCTGACCGCGGGTGTCGAGCCCGGTCAGCTGCGCGATCACCAGCTGGGCCGACCGGTCACCGAAGGGCCGCTGGCCGCCGTCGACTTCGACTACGACACCGCCGTCGGCGGGGCGGCGCCGCCGCGTCCGCGGGCCGGCATCGGCTCACCGGGACTGTTGCGGGACGCCGTCCGGCACCCGCGGGACTACCCGTTCCTGACCATGGTCTCGGCCGCCGTGCCGCCCGGCCGGGGCTCGGTGGCACCGATCGGGGACCTGGTCCGCGGGCTGCTGGGGGACGGCGGCTGGCCGGCCGGCAGCGGTCTGCGGGTGGCGGCGGTGGACTACCGCACCGGCCGCCGGGTGGCGTTCGGCGACCCGGGCGCGCCGGCGGCCGAGGTGGCCGAGGCGGTGATGGCCTCCTGCGCGATCCCGGGGTGGTTCGCGCCGGTGGAGGTCGCGGGCGGCCGGTACGTGGACGGCGGCTGCTGGTCGGCGACCAACGCCGACCTGATGGCCGGCCGGGGGCTCGACGAGGTCTACGTGCTGGCCCCGATGGGCGTGCGGCTGCACCCGGCCGGGCGGGCCGAGCCGGCCAGGGGCACCGTCGCGGCCCTGCGCGAGTGGCGTGCCCGGGACCGGCCCCGCGGCGTACTGGCCCAGTTGCTCAGCCGCTACCGGCGGGCGGTCACCCGGCAGATGCTGCGCGAGGTGCGGGAGCTGCGGGCGGTGGGCACCCGGGTGCAGCTGCTGGCGCCGACCCAGGCGGACCTGGCGGTGATGGGCCCGAACATGATGGACCCGGCCCGGCGCGGCCCGGTGCTGGAGTCGGCGCTGCGCACCAGCCGGGCCGCCCTGGGCGCCGTCGCCGGCTGACGGCCGTGGCGGCGGCGGGCCGGATCGGCACCGGGGTGATCACGCGGGCCGTATTCTTGGGGGCGCGGTGAGCAGGCCGCGGACCGTTCGAGGAAGGTGCTCCCGATGCGCGTGTACGTGCCCACCACGTTGAAGGGTCTGGCGGCGGCGCACCCGGGGGGCGCGCTGGACGAGGCGGTCGCGTACGCGGTGACTCCCGCGCTGCGCGAGTGGTACGTCAGCGACGACCTGGAGGAGCTGGAGTACGCGGCGCTCAACCGGGCCGCCGAGTCCTCGCTGCGGCTGCTGGCCGGGGACGCCGAAGCGCCGCGCCGCCGGGTGGTGGTGGCCGTGGAGGTCGCCGACTCGGCGGTGTCGCCGTACCCGGGGGACGAGTACCAGGACCAGTCCTCGCTGGGACGGGTGGTGCTGAAGGGCCCGGTCCCGCTGGCGAAGGCGGCCGCGGTGCACGCCGACGTGGCCGACCAGGACGTGGCGGCGGACGTGGCGGCGGCCGCGCTGGCGATCGCCGCGGCGGACAAGGGCGACGCGGACGCGCAGTTCACGGTGGGCGGCGCCGAGGACCACGAGCTGCTGTGGTTCGCGACCCAGGAGATCCCCGGCCTGCTGGCCTGAGCAGGGCTCCTGCCCGCCGCACCGTCGGCGGTGGCCGGTACCGTTCCAGGGTGCGCACTCACATCGTCTGGGACTGGAACGGCACCCTCTTTCACGACATGGAAGCGGTGCTCGGCGCGAGCAACGCGGCCTTCGCGACGCTCGGCGTCGCGCCGCTGACCCTGGAGCGGTACCGGGAGATGTACGAGATCCCGATCCCGCGCTTCTACCGGCGCATCCTCGGCCGGGACCCGAGCCGGGCCGAGTGGGAGGCGCTGGACGACGTCTTCCACGACCGCTACGCCGAGCTCAGCACCGCCTGCGGGCTGACCGAGGGCGTGCCCGGGCTGCTCGGCGGCTGGCGGGCGGCGGGCCGCAGCCAGTCGCTGCTGTCGATGTACGAGCACGAGCGGCTGGTGCCGGTGGTGGAGGGCTTCGGGCTGCTCGGCGAGTTCCTGCGGGTGGACGGCCGTACCGGCGCCTCCGGCGGGCGCAAGGCCGGCCACCTGGCCCGGCACCTGGAGGCGCTCGGCCCGGACGTCTCGCTGCGGCACACGGTGCTGATCGGCGACGCGGCGGACGACGCGCAGGCCGCGCTGGAGTGGGGGCTGCACGCCGTGCTGTACAGCGGCGGGTCGCACACCAGGGCGAAGCTGGAGGAGGTCGGGGTCCCGGTGGTGGACAGTCTGGCGGAGGCGGTCGAGCTGGCGGCGGAGCTCGCGGCCTGACCGGACGGGCCGCGGCGGCTCCCGGGCGGATCGCCCGGCCGCGCGTGTCGCCCCGGACCGGGCGGCGGTGGATGGTCAGGCTGGAACGGCACCAACCATCGCCAGCCATCCGGATCCCGTGGAGCGACCGTGCCGATCGACGCAGTGACCCAGGTCCCGACCCCCGTCAACGAGCCGGTGCACGGCTACGCGCCCGGCAGCCCCGAGCGCGACCGGCTGGAACGGAAGCTGGACGAGCTGGCCGCCGAGCAGATCCCGCTGCCGATGACCATCGCCGGCGAGCTGCGGTTCGGCGGCGGGGACCGGATCGAGGTCGTCCAGCCGCACCACCACGCGGCCCGGCTCGGGGTGCTCGGCAACGCCACCCACCAGGACGCCCAGCTGGCCGTTGACGCCGCGCTCGCCGCCGGCGCCCGGTGGCGAGCGCTCTCCTTCGACGACCGGGCCGCGGTCTTCCTGCGCGCCGCGGACCTGCTGTCCGGCCCGTGGCGGGAGACGCTCGCGGCGGCGACCATGCTCGGCCAGTCCAAGACCGTCCAGCAGGCCGAGATCGACGCGCCGTGCGAGCTGGCCGACTTCTGGCGCTTCAACGTGCACTTCGCCCGGCAGCTGCTGGCCGACCAGCCGCAGTCCTCGCCCGGGGTGTGGAACCGGACCGACCACCGGCCGCTGGAGGGCTTCGTCTACGCGATCACCCCGTTCAACTTCACCGCCATCGCCGGCAACCTGCCCACCGCCCCGGCGCTGATGGGCAACACCGTGGTGTGGAAGCCGGCACCCACCCAGACGCTCTCCGCGCACTACCTGATGCGGCTGCTGGAGGCGGCCGGCCTGCCGCCCGGGGTGATCAACATGGTGACCGGCGACGGCCACGCGCTGTCCCAGGTCGCCCTGGCCAGCCCGGCGCTGGCGGGCCTGCACTTCACCGGCTCGACGGCGACCTTCCAGTCGCTGTGGCGCACCGTGGGCGCCGCGATCGGCTCCTACCGCAGCTACCCGCGGATCGTCGGCGAGACCGGGGGCAAGAACTTCCTGGTCGCGCACCCCTCCGCCGACCCCGCGGTCCTGCGGACGGCGCTGGTCCGGGGCGCGTTCGAGTACCAGGGCCAGAAGTGCTCGGCGCTCTCCCGGGCGTACCTGCCGCGCGGCCTCTGGCAGCGGATCAAGGACGAGTTCCTGGCCGAGGTCGACGCGCTGACCGTCGGCGACGTCACCGACCTGAGCAACTTCATGGGCGCGCTGATCGACGCCAGGGCGTACGAGAAGAACCGGACCGCGATCGAGCGGGCCCGGCGGGACCCGGGGGTGGAGCTGGTCGCCGGCGGGCAGTACGACGACGCCATCGGCTGGTTCGTCCGGCCGACCGTGCTGCTCTCCGCCGACCAGCGCAACGAGATCTTCCGGACCGAGTACTTCGGCCCGATCCTGTCCGTGCAGCTCTACGAGGACGCCCGGTGGCCGGACGTGCTGGACCGGGTGGACGCCGGGGCGCCGTACGGGCTGACCGGGGCGGTCGTCGCGCAGGACCGCTACGCGATCGCGCAGGCGGTGGAGCGGCTGCGGTTCACGGCGGGCAACTTCTACGTCAACGACAAGCCCACCGGTGCGGTGGTCGGCCAGCAGCCGTTCGGCGGCGGCCGGGCCTCCGGCACCAACGACAAGGCGGGCGCGGCGCAGAACCTGCTGCGCTGGACCTCGGCCCGGTCGATCAAGGAGACCTTCGTCCCGCCGACCGACCACCGCTACCCGCACATGGGCTGACGGCAGGCCCCGCCGGGCGTTCCGGTGGCCGTCCCGCCACGAATTCCGCACCACTCTTCTACGACACCTGGAAGAACTGACGACGGCCCGTTGAACACCTGACCCGCGGACGGGGGAGCCAATCCGGCAGTCGCTGACAGTCCGATCGCGCCGATTGGACACGGTGTCCAGGAAGGATCGATCTCCCTGCAGGATTGCTCCTCCGTGTCCCCTGACACCTTCGTTTCATCAGGTTAGGCTGGCTGGCGTCGCCGGGTCCTGACGATGCAGGCCAAACGTGCTTTCGTACCCAGATGAAGCCCCTTCCATGCGTGCCATGCAGGGATTTCATCCGGATCGTGCGGGAGGATTGCGGACAGACCCGGCGGTGTACACCCAGCCACCACCGAGTCACGCAACGGCGCGCGACAGGAGCCAAACAGTCATGCAGACCAAGCTGGACGCAGCCAAGGCCGAACTGCTCACCAAGGCAGCAGCAGCCGCTGAGAACAGCCAGGTGGGGGGAGCGGCGCCAGGGGAGGGTCTGAGCAACGGCGCTCTGGCCGCATACCTGCACCACTACTACCTCCACACCGCGCCGGAGGACCTGGTCGACCGCGACCCGGTCGACGTGTACGGCGCGGCGGCCTCCCACTACCGCCTCGGGCTCAAGCGCCCGCAGGGCACCGCGGAGGTCCGGGTCTACACCCCGACCGTCGAGGAGAACGGCTGGTCCTGCGGCCACACCGTGGTCGAGGTGGTCACCGACGACATGTCCTTCCTGGTCGACTCGGTCACCAACGAGCTGACCCGCGAGGACCGCGGCATCCACGTCGTCATCCACCCCCAGCTGGCCGTCCGCCGTGACATCACCGGCAAGCTGCTGGAGATCCTGGACATCGACGCCTGCTCGCGCAGCAAGGCCGCCGGCGCCGAGTGGCCCGCCGACGCGGTGGTCGAGTCCTGGATGCACATCGAGATCGACCGCGAGACCGACCGCGACGATCTCCGTGCCATCGAGACCAACCTGCGCCGGATCCTCGGCGACGTCCGCGAGGTCGTCGAGGACTGGACCAAGATGCGCGACTCCGCGCTCCGGCTGGCCGACGAGCTGGCCGAGGAGCCCCCGGCCCACCTGCCCGAGCAGGAGGTCGGCGAGGCCTGGGAGCTGATGCGCTGGCTGGCCGACGACCACTTCACCTTCCTCGGCTACCGCGAGTACGACCTGGCCGAGCACGGCGGCGAAGAGGTCCTGCGGGCCGTCCCCGGCACCGGCCTCGGCGTGCTGCGCTCCGACCCGGTCAGCCACGACCTCGACCACCACCCGGTCGCCGAGGCCTTCGGCCGGCTCAGCGCCCCGGTCCGCGCCAAGGCCCACGAGAAGAAGCTGCTGGTCCTCACCAAGGCCAACAGCCGCGCCACCGTGCACCGCCCCGCCTACCTCGACTACGTCGGCGTCAAGAAGTTCGACGCCAACGGCGAGGTGATCGGCGAGCGCCGCTTCCTCGGCCTGTTCTCCTCGGCCGCGTACACCGAGTCCGTCACCCGGATCCCGGTGGTCCGCCGCAAGGTCCAGGAGGTGCTGGCCGACTCCGGGTTCTCCGGCGACAGCCACGACGGCCGCGACCTGCTGCAGATCATGGAGACCTTCCCCCGGGACGAGATCTTCCAGACCGCCGCCGACGAGCTGCTCTCCATCGCCACCAGCGTGCTCTACCTCCAGGAGCGCCGCCGGCTGCGGCTGTTCCTGCGCCACGACGACTACGGCCGCTACTTCTCCGCCTTCGTCTACCTGCCGCGCGACCGCTACACCACGCGGATCCGGCTGCGCCTGATGGAGATCCTCAAGGAGGAGCTCAACGGCGAGACCATCGACTACACGGTGTACGCCACCGAGTCGGTGCTGACCCGCCTGCACTTCGTGGTCCGGGTCGCCGCCGGCACCGAGCTCCCCCAGCTCGGCGACGCGGAGATCGAGCGGATCGAGGCCAAGCTGGCCGACGCCGCCCGGTTCTGGATGGACAGCTTCCACGACCAGCTGCACACCGAGCTGGGCGAGGAGCGCGCCGCCGAACTCGGCCACCGCTACGCCAACGCCTTCCCCGACGGCTACCGCGCCGACTTCACCGCCCGCACCGCCGTCTCCGACCTCAAGCAGATCGAGGCCCTGCACGGCGAGGGCGACTTCCGGCTGAACCTCTACCAGCCGGTCGGCGCCGGCGACGAGGAGCGCCGCTTCAAGATCTACCGGGTCGGCGGCCCGATCTCGCTCACCGAGGTCCTGCCGGTGCTCCAGCGCCTGGGCGTCGAGGTGCTGGACGAGCACCCGTACGCGCTGCGCCGCTCGGACTCCACCACCGCGTGGGTCTACGACTTCGGCCTGCGGCTGCGCGAGGCCACCGAACTCACCGACGAGGCGCGCGAGCGCTTCCAGGAGGCCTTCTCCGCCACCTGGACCGGCAAGGCCGAGAACGACGGCTTCAACGAGCTCGTCCTGACCGCCGGGCTGACCTGGCGCCAGGCCGTCGTGCTGCGCGCCTACGCCAAGTACCTCCGCCAGGCCGGGAGCACCTTCTCCCAGGACTACATGGAGGACGCGCTCCGCAACAACACCCACACCACCCGGCTGCTGGTCAACCTCTTCGAGGCCCGCCTGAGCCCCAGTCACCGGCTGGGCGCGGACGAGCTGACCGACGCCATCGTCGAGGAGCTCAACGGCGCCCTGGACGAGGTCGTGTCGCTGGACGAGGACCGCATCCTGCGCTCCTTCCTGCACCTGATCAACGCCACCCTGCGGACCAACTTCTTCCAGCACGCGGCCGACGGCCAGTGGCACGGCTACGTGTCGATGAAGTTCGACCCCAAGGCCATCCCGGACCTGCCGGCCCCCCGCCCCGCCTTCGAGATCTGGGTCTACTCGCCCCGGGTCGAGGGCGTCCACCTGCGCTTCGGCAAGGTCGCCCGCGGCGGCCTGCGCTGGTCCGACCGGCGCGAGGACTTCCGGACCGAGATCCTCGGCCTGGTCAAGGCCCAGATGGTCAAGAACACCGTGATCGTCCCGGTCGGCGCCAAGGGCGGCTTCGTCGCCAAGCAGCTGCCGGACCCGGCGGCCGACCGCGACGCCTGGCTGGCCGAGGGCATCGCCTCGTACAAGACCTTCATCTCGGCGCTGCTCGACATCACCGACAACCTGAAGGCCGGCGAGGTCGTCCACCCGGCCGACGTGGTCCGCCACGACGAGGACGACACCTACCTGGTGGTCGCCGCCGACAAGGGCACCGCGACCTTCTCGGACATCGCCAACGGCGTCGCCGAGTCCTACGGCTTCTGGCTGGGCGACGCGTTCGCCTCCGGCGGCTCGGCCGGCTACGACCACAAGGGCATGGGCATCACCGCCCGCGGCGCCTGGGAGTCCGTCAAGCGCAACTTCCGCGAGCTGGGCCACGACACCCAGACCGAGGACTTCACCGTCGTCGGCATCGGCGACATGTCGGGCGACGTGTTCGGCAACGGCATGCTGCTCAGCGAGCACATCCGCCTGGTCGCCGCCTTCGACCACCGGCACATCTTCCTCGACCCCAACCCCGACGCCGCGGTCTCCTTCGCCGAGCGCCGCCGGCTGTTCGACCTGCCGCGCAGCTCCTGGGACGACTACGACAAGTCGCTGATCTCGGCCGGCGGCGGTGTCTTCCCGCGCTCCGCCAAGGCCATCCAGCTCTCGCCGCAGGTCCGCGAGGCGCTCGGCCTGGAGGCCGGCAAGCTCACCCCGGCCGACCTGATGAAGGCCATCCTCCAGGCGCCCGTCGACCTGTTCTGGAACGGCGGCATCGGCACCTACATCAAGGCCTTCACCGAGACCAATGCCGAGGTCGGCGACAAGGCCAACGACGCCATCCGGGTCAGCGGCGACCAGGTCCGGGCCCGGGTGGTCGGCGAGGGCGGCAACCTCGGCTGCACGCAGCTCGGCCGGATCGAGTACGCGGCGGTCGGCGGCCCCGAGTCGACCGGCGGCTGGATCAACACCGACGCGATCGACAACTCCGCCGGTGTGGACACCTCGGACCACGAGGTCAACATCAAGATCCTGCTCAACCAGGTCGTCGCCGACGGCGACATGACGGTCAAGCAGCGCAACTCGCTGCTCGCCGAGATGACCGACGAGGTCGGCCACCTGGTGCTGCGCAACAACTACGCGCAGAACGTCGTGCTGGCCAACGCCGTCGCCCAGGCCGTCTCGATGGTCAACGTGCACGCCCGCATGATCAACCGCCTGGAGTCCGGCGGCCAGCTCGACCGGGCCCTGGAGTTCCTGCCCGCCGAGAAGCAGATCCGGGACCGCCAGCAGGCCGGCCGCGGGCTCTCCCAGCCCGAGCTGTCCGTGCTGCTCGCCTACACGAAGATCACGCTGGCCGACGAGCTGCTCGCCACCGAGCTGCCCGACGACCCCTACTTCCGCACCGTGCTGCACGAGTACTTCCCGAGCGCCCTGCGGGCCAAGTTCGCCGACGCGATCGACAACCACCCGCTGCGCCGAGAGATCATCACCACCCTGATCGTCAACGACACGATCAACCGCGGCGGCTGCACCTTCGCCTTCCGGCTCCGCGAGGAGACCGGCGCGACGATGGAGGAGGTCGCCCGCACCCACGCGGCGGCCCGCGCGGTGTTCGGCCTGGAGCACATCTGGGACCAGATCGAGGCCCTGGACAACCAGGTCCCGGCCGAGATGCTGACCAAGATGCGGCTGCACTCCCGCCGCCTGGTCGAGCGCGCCACCCGGTGGATGCTCAACAACCGCCGCCAGCCGCTCGACATCGCCGGCACCATCGAGTTCTTCCACGACCGGGTCAACCAGGTCTGGGACAGCCTGCCCAAGCCGCTGCGCGGCGAGGACGCGACCTGGTTCGAGAAGATCTACCAGGAGCTGTCCGAGGCGGGCGTGCCCGAGGCCCTGGCCACCCGGGTGGCCGGGCTCTCCTCGGCCTTCCCGACCCTCGACATCGTGGGCGTGGCGGACCGCTCGGACGCGGACGTGATGGAGGTGGCCGAGCTCTACTACGACCTCGCCGACCGTCTGCAGATCACCCACCTGCTGGACCGGATCATCGAGCTCCCGCGGACCGACCGCTGGTCCTCGATGGCCCGCGCGGCCATCCGCGAGGACCTGTTCGCCGCGCACGCCGCGCTCAGCGCGGACATCCTGGCCTGCGGCCCCGAGGGTTCCTCCCCGGAGGAGCGCTACACCGCCTGGGCCGAGCTCAACAGCACGCTGATGACGCGGGCCAAGACCACCCTCGACGACATAAGGGGTTCGGACAACTACGAGCTGTCCAGCCTGTCCGTCGCGATGCGGGTGATCCGCACCCTGCTGCGCACCGGCCGCTGAGCCGCTGAACCGGAGGGCGGGACCGTGACCACGGTCCCGCCCTCCGGCGTTCCCGGGGGACGGAGGTCACAGCCTCCGCGTCGCCCGCCGGCACCGCGCCGCGGCCCCGGTCCCCGGCGTCACGCTGGTGCCGGACGTGGTCGACGCGACCGGCCGGACCTACCCCGGCCGGCACGGGTGCTCTTCACGGCCGTGACGGTGGAGACGGCCGTGGTGGACCGGGTCGAGCAGCCGCCCGCCCGGTGAGGCCGGCGGCGGGCGGGCCCCACGGGGCGGGGCACGCCCGCCGCCGGTGCGCTACGAGGCGGCGGCCCGTTGCAGGGCGCTGGCCAGCAGGGCCAGGTCCGTCGGTCCGTTGCCGAGCTCGCGGACCGGCCGCCGGGTCGGCGGGGCACCCTGCTGCGCCGGGTCGATCGCCACCACGGTGGGCCGCAGGGTCGCCGTCCGAGGGATCCGGCCGCTGACCCGCGCGGTCTGGAAGGCCGTCACCCCGCCGTCCGGCCGGCGCAGGTAGCCGCGGCCCGGGGTGTCCTCGGGCAGCGCCGCCGCGTCCGGCAGGTGGATCAGCAGGTCGGACTCGGCGGGCTGGTCGGTGCGCAGGGCGATCCGCAGCAGCGCCGCCTCGTCGACGTCCGTCCCGGCGGTGAGCTCGGGTGCGCCGGTGGCGGCCACCAGGTGCACGCCGAGCCGTCCGCCGCGCCGGGCGACCTCCGCCAGCGCCCTGGCCAGCGGCCTTCCGGCGGGGGAGGTCGGGGCGAGCAGGGCCTCGAAGTCGTCGACCACCACGACCAGCCGGGCGGGCGCGGGCCCGCTCTCGGGGGCCGGAGCGGTGCCGGGGGCGCGGCGCGGTTCGATCACCCGGGCTCCGCCGGCCTGCGTGGCGCCGCCGCTGGTGACCAGGGCCGGCGTCCGGGCGAACGGCCGTGCGGCGTGCCAGGCGGCGAAGCCCAGCTCGCCGAGCAGCTCCGCGCGGTGCGCCAGCTCGTCCAGCAGCGACTCGGCGGTCAGCAGGGCCCGGCGCGGGTCGGCCGCGGCGTTGACGTGGCCGACCACGTGCGGCAGGTCGGTGCAGCCGTCCAGACCGGCGGCCTCGCCGGAGCCCGCCGGCGCGCGGCCCTCGATGACCGTCAGCCGCAGCCGCTCCGGTCGCTCCGCCACGGACAGCGAGGCGATCAGGGCGCGCAGCAGCTCGGTCTTCCCGGCGCCGGGACCACCGCCGACCAGCAGGTGCGGTCCGCCGGCCGGGGCGGCCGCCAGCTCCGGGTCGGCCAGGTCGACGGTGCAGGGCTCGCCGCCGCGCGCGGTGCCGAGCAGGGCGCCGGCGGCCCCGGCCGACAGCGGCAGCTCGGACCAGCGGGCGGAGACCTTGGCGGGGGTGACGCTGTCCAGCCCGAGCAGGTCGAGCAGGCGCAGGGCGGCGGGCAGCGGCCCGCGGACGACCGGGGCGGCCTCCCGGAGCGGGGCGAGCACCCTGGCCAGCCGGTCCGCCCAGGCGGCCGACACGGCGTCCAGGGCGACGTCCTCGACCACCTCGCGGCCCTCGGGGGAGGGCCGGTCGACGGTGAGCAGGGTGCCGACCTCGCCGGTGACCACCGCGGTGGCGCCGAGCCCGGGCGGCAGCTGCTCGGCCCGTTCGGCCAGGCAGAGCGGGAACACGCCGACGGCGGGGCCCTGGCGCAGCAGCAGCTCCAGCGCGGCCCGGGCGGCCGGGGTGTCGGGGTCGCCGTCCACCAGGACGACGGTGGCGGGCGGGCCCGCGGTGGCGGCGGCCAGCTCGGCGAGGCGGGCCTCGGTCTGCTCGGGGCCGACGCCGACCAGCAGCCGGCAGGCCTGGCCGTGGGTCGGCCGCAGGTGCGGCAGCCACTGGACCCAGGACCACTCGGCGGCGGCCTCCTCGTCGGCGGCGACCACCACCAGGTTCAGCCCGGTCGGCGGGTGCAGGGCGGCCAGCTGCGCCAGCAGGGCGCGGGCCAGGCCGGTCGCCCGGGGACGGGGGCCGGCCAGCCCGAGGCTGCCGGCGGTCTGCAGGTCGACCGTGACCGGTATGGCCGGCAGCAGCGGGCCGGGCCCGCCGGCGCCGGCGGCCGGGGGCTGGGGGAGGTCGGCGGTGCCGAGCCGGAGGGTGAGCTCGTCGGGGTGGCCGGGGGCGCGCTCCCAGAGCCGGGGGCCGGGGCCGAGGGCGGCGAGCAGCAGGGTGGCCGGGTCGGGCCAGCGCTCGCGCTGGGCGGCAGCGAGCCGGCCGCGGGCGTCGGCGTGCCGCTGGGCGGCGTCGGCCCGGTCGGCGTCGGCGCCGGCGCGGCCCAGCCGGCGGGCGAGCAGGGCGCGGGCCCGGCCACCGGGGCTGGGGGCCTCGGCGGCCGGCGGGGGGACGGGGACGCCGGTGCCGGGCCGGGCCGGGGGCCGGGGCGCCAGGCCGAGGTGGCCCTCGCCGTCGGCGATCAGCGGGCGGGGCGGCCCGGCCTGCTCCGGCCGGCCCGGGCGGGCCAGCTGGACGGTCGACTCGCCCAGCCGGACGAGGCCGCCCTCGGCCAGCTCGGCGGACTCCCCGCGCAGGAAGCGGCCGTCCAGCCGGGTGCCGTTGGTGGAGCCGAGGTCGCGGACGGTGGCCCGGCCGTCGGCGGCCAGGTGCAGGGAGAGGTGCAGCCGGGAGACGTCCGGGTCGTCCAGCGGGACGTCGGCCTCGCTGGAGCGGCCGAGCCGGATCTCCTCGCCGTGCAGGCGGTGCACACCACCGGCGTCGGGGCCGCCGACCACGCGCAGCTCGGCGGCGGGGGACGGGGTGTCGTCCTCGGCGTCCGGGTCGGGTTCGTTCAGCGAGAGCACGGTGCCGTCGACCAGGGGCGGGTGGCCGAGCAGGGCCTGCTCCTCGATCCGGCGTGCGCCGGCGTACAGGTGCACATGGGTCGCGGAGCGCGGTCCTCTGACACCCACCGCGCCCGCCAGCGCGCCCGCGAGGGCGCCCAGCGTGGTCCCGGCCGGGGCCGTGACCAGCACATCGGTGGCGGCTCCGGCGCCTGCCGGGCCGCTGCGCGGTCGTAGGACGGTCAGCCGGATCTGCATCTCGCCCGTGGTCCCTTCTGCTCGTGCTGACGCGGTGAGTGGGCGCGGTGGTGGGGCGTGCCGGTCGGATGGACGGTGCGTTGGGCCACAAGTGTGGTGCTGTCATCCTGCCACCCGGGACTGACAGTCCGCGCACGGTACCGGATTTGACGATCTTGCGATGATCGCCATGGTGGGCTCGACGGTGCGTCAGGTCAAACCCGCCCCCGGACACCGGCCGACGACTCCGATCAGGACACCCGTCACCCACTCGGAAACCCGCACGGACACCGTTAGAGTTGCCGAAACCAGGGTCAGGCAACCCGTCGCGAGCCCGGGGCGAGTGACGACAACGGGAGCACAGGTGCGGCCAGTCGGCAGCAAGTATCTGCTTGAGGACACCCTCGGGCGCGGGGCCACCGGCACCGTGTGGCGGGGCCGGGTCCGGGAGGACGTCGCCGTCCCCGGGCTGCAGCCGGGCCAGGCCGTCGCGGTCAAGGTGCTCCGCGAGGAGCTGGCCGCCGACCCGGACATCGTGATGCGCTTCCTGCGGGAACGCTCCGCCCTGCTCCGGCTCAGCCACCCCAACATCGTGCAGGTCCGCGACCTCGTCGTCGAGGGCGAGCTGCTGGCGCTGGTGATGGACCTGGTCGACGGCCCCGACCTGTTCCACTACCTGCGCGGCAACGGCCCGCTCAGCCCGATCGCCGCCGCCCTGCTGATGGCGCAGGTCGCCGACGCCCTCGCGGTCAGCCACGCGGACGGCATCGTGCACCGCGACCTCAAGCCCGCCAACGTGCTGCTCGCCACGGTCCGCGTCGAGGGTGTCGAGCAGATGCACCCGATGCTCACCGACTTCGGCATCGCCCGGCTCGCCGACTCCCCGGGCATCACCCGGACCCACGAGTTCGTCGGCACGCCCGCGTACGTCGCCCCGGAGTCCGCCGAGGGCCGCCCGCAGACCTCGGCCGTCGACGTGTACGGCGCCGGGATCATGCTCTACGAGCTGGTCACCGGCCGCCCGCCGTTCCAGGGCGACGGCCCGCTGGCGGTGCTCCAGGCGCACCTCGCCCAGGAGCCGGAGCGCCCGCGCTCGGTGCCCGAGCCGCTCTGGACGGTGATCGAGCGCTGCCTGCGCAAGAGCCCCGCCGAGCGTCCGACGGCGGTCTCGCTGGCGCACGCCCTGCGGGTGGTCGCCGCCGGCGTCGGCGTGCACGCCTCGCCGGCCGCCGTCGACGCCGCGCTCGCGGTCGGCGGCCTGCTGGTGACCGACCCGCAGTTCGCGGCGCAGGCGGCCGCCTCCGTGCCCACCTCGCCGTACGGCTCCTCCGAGCCGACCCAGGTGCTGCCGTCCCACGGCTTCGACCCGGCCGCCGCGACCCAGATGATGGGCCAGCCGCCGGCCCCGGCCGGGGACCGCACCCGGGTGATGCCGCCGGTCCCGCAGAACGGTCCCGCCGCGCCGGTCGGTGCGGCGCCCGAGGCCCCGCACCCGTGGCAGACCCAGCTGCGTGCGGCCCGTGACCGCAACCAGCAGACCGAGGTGGGCTACCTCGACCCGGAGGAGCTCGGCCGCCCGCAGGTCGCGCCCCGGCCGTACCAGGCCGGGCCCGGCGGGTACGGCGGCCAGGCCCCGCAGCAGCCCCAGACCCCGGCCCGGCCGCCGCAGGCCCCGCGCCCGGGCCAGTACCAGCAGCCGGGCGGCTACGCGCAGCGCCCGCCGGTCGCCCCGCCGCCGTACCAGGCGGGCCGCCCGCCGCAGCAGCCGTCGCAGCAGCCCCAGGGCTACCAGGGGTACCCGCAGCAGGGCCAGCCCCAGGGCTACCCGCCGCCGGCCCCGCCCGCCGCGCCCCAGCGCCGCCAGGAGCCGCCGGCGCCGCAGCGCCGCGAGCCGCAGCCGCCGCAGCACCGGGAGCCGCAGCGGCCCCCGCAGCGCGAGCCCGAGCCGCCGCGCGAGCGCGAGCCGCGCCGCCGCAGCCGCAACCGGATGTACATCCCGGGCCTGGGCTGCCTGAAGGGCTGCCTGATGGTGCTGCTGATCCTCGCGCTGGCCGCCGTCGCGCTGTGGAACTTCACGCCGCTCCCGGAGTACTGGCACACCGTCCAGAACTGGTTCGCCAGTGCCCAGGACTGGTTCGGCAGGCTCGGGAAGAACTGACGCCCCCGCCGGGGGCGCCTTTGACGCTATATCGACAATTCACAAATATTTCCCGCCCGCCGGTGCGCGGCAGCGGGGCTTCAGCGGCCCCCCGAGGGCTCCGGGGCGCGTAGGTTGTTCGCTGAGCACCGACCTACCGAGCCCACGGAGCAGCATTGGCACGCAAGATCGGCAGCCGGTACACCGTCCACCAGGTGATCGGCCGCGGCTCCGCCGGGACGGTGTGGCTCGGCGAGGGCCCGGACGGCCCGGTGGCCGTCAAACTGCTGCGGGAGGACCTGGCGTCCGACCAGGTGCTGGTCGGCCGCTTCGTCCAGGAGCGGTCCGCCCTGACCGGCCTCGACCACGCCCGGGTGGTCGGCGTCCACGACATGGTGGTGGACGGCGACGACCTCGCCCTGGTGATGGAGCTGGTCCAGGGCACCGACCTGCGCACCCGGCTGGAGCGCGAGGGGGTCCTCTCCCCGGCCGCCGCCGCCTCGGTCATCGCCGACGTGGCCGACGGGCTGGCCGCCGCCCACGCGGCCGGCATCGTGCACCGCGACGTGAAACCGGAGAACGTCCTGCTCGACCTGGCGGCCCCGGCCGGCCCGGCCGGAGCGCCCCGCGCCAAGCTCACCGACTTCGGCATCGCCCGGCTCGTGGACGCCCCCCGCCGGACCAGGGCGACCCGGATCATCGGCACCCCCGACTACCTCGCCCCCGAGATCATCGAGGGCCTGGAGCCCCGGGCCGCGGTGGACATCTACGCCCTGGCCACCGTCCTCTACGAGCTGCTGGCCGGCACCACCCCGTTCGGCGGCGGCCACACCGGCGCCGTGCTGCGCCGCCACGTCACCGAGAACGTGCCGCCGGTGCCGGGGATGCCGGACGGCCTGTGGCGGATCATCTCCGAGTGCCTGGCCAAGGCGCCCGCCTCCCGGCTGCGCGCCGCCGAGCTGGCCGAGCGGCTGCGCGAGCAGCTGCCCGCGCTGGCCGGCCTGCCGCCGCTGACCGTCCCTTCGCAGGGCCGGCCACCGGCCGAGGAGGTGCCGACGCCGGGCGAGGCCGTGTACGCGGAGGCCGACACCGGCTCCGGCACCCACCGGCGCCGGCGCGGCCCGGCCGTCCCGCTGGTCCCGGCCCCGTCGCCCGACTCCACCCGGGACACCCACACCAGCCTGCGCCGCCCGAGCCCGCAGGAGCTGGCCTCGTACGCGGCGGAGTCCCGGGCCCAGCGCGGTACGGCCCCGGCCGGCGGCCACCGCAAGGGCCGCCAGGCGCTGCTGCGGCGGCGCCGGATGCTGGCCGTGCTGGTGGCCGTCGTGCTGCTGCTGGCGGGCGCCGCGGCCGCGTACTCGGCCTTCGCCGCCGAGCCCGCGCACCCGCCGGCGCACGCCGCCACGGAGGGCGTGCGGACCCCGCCGACGGAGCTCACCGGGGGTTGGCACCCCCCGCTGTAGTTGAGCGCCCCGCGCCAACCATTACGCTTGAGGGCGTGGCAGCCGTCGATCCTTCCGAAGAGCTCAAGAACCTCGAGTCGACCATGGGGTCGATCGAGGCCGTCCTCGACCTGGACAAGATCCGGGCCGACATCGCGACCCTGGAGGAGGAGGCAGCCGCCCCGAACCTGTGGGACGACCTGGCGAACGCCCAGAAGGTGACCAGCCGGCTCTCCTTCCTCCAGGGCGAACTGCGCAAGGTCCAGCACCTGCGCGGCCGGGTCGACGACCTCGCCGTCCTGTTCGAGCTGGCCGCCGACGAGAACGACGCGGACACCCTCGCCGAGGCCCTCACCGAGCTCGGCTCGGTGCAGAAGGCCGTCGAGGAGCTGGAGGTCCGCACCCTCCTGTCCGGCGAGTACGACGCCCGTGAGGCCCTGGTCAACATCCGCGCCGAGGCCGGTGGCGTGGACGCCGCCGACTTCGCCGAGCAGCTGATGCGCATGTACCTGCGCTGGGCCGAGCGGCACGGCTACCCGACCGAGGTCTACGACACCTCGTACGCGGAGGAGGCCGGCATCAAGTCCGCGACCTTCACCGTGAAGTCGCCGTACGCCTACGGCACCCTCTCCGTGGAGCAGGGCACCCACCGCCTGGTCCGCATCTCCCCGTTCGACAACCAGGGCCGCCGCCAGACCTCGTTCGCGGGCGTCGAGGTGCTGCCGGTCGTGGAGCAGAGCGACCACGTCGACATCGACGAGTCGGAGCTGCGGATCGACGTCTACCGCGCCTCCGGCCCGGGTGGCCAGGGCGTCAACACCACCGACTCGGCGGTCCGGATCACCCACCTGCCCACCGGCGTGGTGGTCTCCTGCCAGAACGAGCGCTCGCAGATCCAGAACAAGGCCTCGGCGATGAACGTCCTCCAGGCCAAGCTGCTGGAGCGGCGCCGCCAGGAGGAGCGGGCCCTGATGGACTCGCTCAAGGGCGAGGGCAGCTCCTGGGGCAACCAGATGCGCTCCTACGTGCTGCACCCGTACCAGATGGTCAAGGACCTGCGGACGGAGTTCGAGGTCGGCAACCCGCAGTCCGTGCTGGACGGCGACATCGACGGCTTCATCGAGGCGGGCATCCGCTGGCGCAAGCAGCGCGAGACCTCGAACGACTGACCAGGTGCTGTCCGGTCGCGCGGACGGACGCAAGCCGAAGGGCCCCGGAGCGAGTGCTCCGGGGCCCTTCGGGCCGTCGTGGGTGATCAGGCCAGCGCCTGCCGGGCGATGAGGGCCACCGCCAGCAGGGCGCCCAGCAACGCGAGCAGCGCCGCCGGGGACAGCGCCGCGAACGGGCCCTGCTGGTCCTGCAGTCGGGCGCGGTTGGCACGGCACACCGGGCAGCGGCCGTCACTCACGCGGCCGTTGCAGTTGGCGCACACCAGATGGTCGCACGTCATGCGATCTCCTCCTTGCTGCTACTGCCAACGCACCGGACGGGGCTGTGGTTCCGCGATTGCCCTGTGCGGGGCTGCGGCCCACCGGACCGCTCCCTCTCCACTGTGCCAGGTTCCCCTCCGTCCGGCCCCTGCTGCCCGGGGTGGGGAGGGCTGTGAGATCGCTCGCAGTTTTCCGGGCAAAAGAGATCAGAGCAGGGCAATTCCTATGCCGTTCCGGAATGCGGGCCTGCGCATGCCCGGCCGGGTCGCGTATGGTCCCAAGCCAGTACTGACCGAGGAACGGCGCTGCGGGCCGAGCCTTCGGGCCCTGACATAACGATCGGGTCACGGGGGCCCCGGCCGGGCCGGCTGCCCTTCCACCTAGGATGGCCCCCGTGATGCAGCCGTGATCAGATTCGACAACGTCTCCAAGACCTATCCCAAGCAGAACCGTCCGGCCCTGGACAACGTCTCGCTGGAGATCGAGAAGGGCGAGTTCGTCTTCCTGGTCGGCTCGTCCGGCTCGGGCAAGTCCACCTTCCTGCGCCTGTGCCTGCGCGAGGAACGGCCCAGCGTCGGCGCGGTGCACGTGCTCGGCAAGGACCTGGGCAAGCTGTCCAACTGGAAGGTGCCGCACATGCGCCGCCAGCTGGGCACGGTCTTCCAGGACTTCCGCCTGCTCCCCAACAAGACGGTGGCGCAGAACGTGGCCTTCGCCCTGGAGGTGATCGGCAAGCCCAAGAGCGCCATCGCCAAGGTGGTGCCCGAGGTGCTCGACCTGGTCGGCCTCGGCGGCAAGGAGGACCGGATGCCCGGTGAGCTCTCCGGCGGTGAGCAGCAGCGCGTGGCGATCGCCCGGGCCTTCGTCAACCGCCCGATGCTGCTGATCGCGGACGAGCCGACCGGAAACCTCGACCCGCAGAACTCCGTCGGCATCATGAAGCTGCTCGACCGGATCAACCGCACGGGCACCACGGTCCTGATGGCCACCCACGACCAGGCCATCGTCGACCAGATGCGCAAGCGCGTGATCGAGCTCGACAAGGGGCTGCTGGTCCGCGACCAGGCCCGCGGCGTCTACGGCTACCAGTCCTGAACCCCGGGACCGGCCCGAGGCACAGTCCGCCTGACTCGCCATACCTGCACTGACCCTGGATTGAGAGAAGCATGCGCGCCCAGTTCGTTTTGTCGGAGATCGGCGTCGGTCTCCGCCGCAACCTGACGATGACCATCGCCGTCGTCGTCAGTGTCGCGCTCTCGCTCGCCCTCGCAGGTGCCTCGCTCCTGGTCCGCGACCAGGTCAACTCGATGAAGGGCTACTGGTACGACAAGGTCGAGGTCAGCGTCTACTTCTGCACGAAGTCCGACGCCGCCTCCTCCGCCCAGTGCTCGGCCGGCGCCGCCACCCAGCAGCAGATCGACGACGTCCAGGCCAGCCTGTCGAAGATGCCGCTGGTGCAGAGCTCGACCTTCGAGAGCTCGGGCGAGGCCTACAAGCGCTGGAAGGAGACCAACCCGGACAACCCGCTGCTCGCCGCCGTGGGGGCGGAGGCGATGCCGCAGTCCTGGCGGATCAAGCTGGTCGACCCGACCAAGTACGACGTGATCCAGAGCGCCTTCGCCGGCAAGCCCGGCGTGAAGTCGGTCGAGGACCAGCGGAAGATCCTGGAGAACCTGTTCGGCCTGCTGAACGGTCTGCAGACCGCCGCCTTCGTGATCATGGTGCTGATGCTCTTCGTCGCCCTGCTGCTGATCGTCAACACCGTCCGGGTGTCGGCGTTCAGCAGGCGGCGCGAGACCGGCATCATGCGCCTGGTGGGTGCCTCGAACTTCTATGTCCAGATGCCGTTCATCGCCGAGGCCGCGTTCGCCGCGCTGCTCGGTGCCGCGATGGCGTCCGGACTGCTGCTCGCGGGTCACTTCTTCGTCCAGCACTGGCTGGCCCAGCGGGTGCTGTTCATCCACTTCATCGGCCTGTCCTCGGTGTTGACCGTGATCCCGCTGCTGGTCGTGGTGGGTATGGGGATGGCCGGCATCGCCGCCTTCTTCACCCTCCGCAAGTACCTGAAGGTCTGACCGCAGGTCAGCTCCGTCCCCAGCGGCCCCGGCCGGCGAGTGCGCCGTCCGGGGCCGCTGCGTACCCGACCCGTCGGCTTTCGGCCACTCGGATCCGCCGGGCGGCCTAGACTCCGGTGCATGGCACTGGCGCAGCGGGTACGACAGGGGGCCACGCTCAGCGCGGTCTTCGGCGTGGTCCTGCTGGTCGGGGCCGCCGCGGGGGCCTGGGGCGAGCCGCCGGCGGTGGCGCCGCGCACGGCCGTCTGGACGGGTGCCGAGGACCTCGCCGGGGCCGACCTCTCCCCGCTCCAGGCCGAGCAGCTGGTGGGCGCCAGCGGCGACCGCTGGGCCGCCCACCTCAGCCCGGAGGAGTACGCCGCCTTCACCGGCGGCCGTTACCGCGGCGTGGGCCTGTCGGTCGGCCGCACCGCGGACGGCGCGACGGCCGTCTCCGAGGTGCTGCCCGGCGGGCCGGCCGCCGCGGCCGGGATCGCGGTCGGCGACCGGCTGCTGCGCGTCGACGGCGCCGGGGCCGACCAGCTGCCCGTCACCGAGGTGGTGGCCCGGCTGCGCGGCCGGCAGGCCGGCTCCACCGTGGCGCTGGCCGTCCAGCGGGCCGGCGGCCCGGTCCGGGACCTGGTGCTCGGCCGGATCGAGCTGGCCACCCGCGAGGTGGCCGTCGACCGTCCGGCCCCCGGGGTGGTCAGGGTCGCGGTCCGGGCTTTCACCAGCGGCGTCTCCGGCCAGGTGCGGGAGGCGGTGCGCGGCGCCCACGCGGTGGTGCTGGACCTCCGGGGCAACTCCGGCGGGCTGGTCGAGGAGGCGGTGGCCACCGCCTCGCTGTTCCTGGACGGCGGGCCGGTGGTCGCGTACCAGGAGCGCGGCGAGCCGCGCGAGCTGTCCGCGTCGCCCGGCGGGGACACCGCGACGCCGCTGGTGGTCCTGGTGGACGGCGGCACCATGAGCGCCGCTGAACTGCTGGCCGGCGCCCTCCAGGACCGTTGCCGGGCCGTCCTGGTGGGTTCCCGGACCTTCGGCAAGGGCACCGTGCAGCAGCCCAGCCGGCTCGCCGACGGATCGGTCCTGGAGCTGACCGTCGGCCGCTACACCACCCCGTCCGGCCGCTCGCCCGACGGGGTCGGCCTGGTGCCGGACGTCCCGGCGCAGCCGGCCGAGGAACCGGGCGAGCTGGCCCTGCGGGTCCTGGCCGGTGTCGGGGCTCGCGGCTAAAGGGGCTGCCGCCCGCGCCGTCGGGATGCGAGAATGATCGGCGCTATGGCAAAAGAAAAGGGACACAAGCTGGTCGCGCAGAACAAGAAGGCGCGGCACGAGTACACCATCCTCGACACCTTCGAGTGCGGCATGGTGCTGACCGGTACCGAGGTGAAGTCGCTCCGCGAGGGGCGGGCCAACCTGGTCGACGGGTACGCCTACATCCAGGGCGGGGAGGCGTGGGTCGACAACCTCTTCATCCCGGAGTACACCCAGGGCACCTGGACCAACCACTCGGCACGGCGCAAACGCAAGCTGCTGCTGCACAAGATGGAGATCCGCAAGATCGAGTCCAAGGTCCGGGAGACCGGTCACACCCTGGTACCGCTCTCGCTCTACTTCAAGGACGGCCGGGCCAAGCTGGAGATCGCCCTGGCGGTCGGCAAGAAGCTGTACGACAAGCGGCAGACCCTGCGTGAGCAGCAGGACCGCCGTGAGTCCGACCGCGCGGTGGCCGCCGCCCGGCGGCGCCAGAAGTAATCTGCTGGACCCTCGCCGGTCACAGCGCGTACTATGGGCCGTGCATCACCGGAGGGCCCGCCCGCCGGAGCTGTTTTTCAAATCAACATGGGGATGATCGGTTTCGACAGTGTTGGTCGAAACAGGAGAAGCGAGCCGAGGAACGCGGCAATGATCTCGTAAACCATCTGTCGCAAAAAAATAATCGCCAACTCTAAGCGCGATTCCCAGCAGTTCGCTCTCGCAGCCTAGTCTGCCAGAGTGAATGGGTGTCAGCCCGGGGCGTTCCCGACCCGGATCCTGGCATAATCTAGGGAACTCAACCGTCCACCCGGGCTGCGAGGGTGGATGGGAAATCAAACAGCAGCTGGGCCTGTTGGCGGCTTGTCCGCGTGACTGCCAGGGCCGAGAAAATCACAGCGGACTGCGCTCGGAGAAGTCCTGAATCTGTCGCACTGGACCCGGGTTCGATTCCCGGCATCTCCACCGCCCCATGTGCATGTGAGCCGTCCTCCGTCCCGGAGGGCGGCTTTCGTGCGTTCCGGCGCCTCACACGGGCTCCGGTCGCCGGGTGAGTTGACGGTTCCTTGTCCTTCACAGTGCACAACGAGGCCGAAACCATGGCTACCTAGTGTCGACGACAGGAAGCCACCCGCAGGCGGAGGGACACAGGATGACCACGGCAACGGCACGGCAGGGCAGATCGGGCGGGCGCTGGATCCAGCAGTGGGACCCGGAGGACGTCGAATTCTGGGAACGCACCGGCAAGCGCGTCGCCCACCGGAACCTGCTGTTCTCCGTCCTCTCCGAGCACATCGGCTTCTCGATCTGGAGCCTGTGGTCGGTGATGGTGCTCTTCATGGGCAAGGCGTACCACGTCGACGCGGCGGGCAAGTTCTTCCTGGTCGCGATGCCGACGCTGATCGGTGCCTTCGTCCGGATCCCGTACACCGTCGCGGTGGCGCGGTTCGGCGGGCGGAACTGGACGGTCCTCTCGGCCCTCCTGCTGCTGCTGCCCACGCTGGCCGCGGCGTACGTGATGCACCCCGGCACCTCCTACACCACCTTCATGCTGGTGGCCGCGCTCACCGGCCTCGGCGGCGGCAACTTCGCCTCCTCGATGACCAACATCAACGCCTTCTTCCCGATGCGCCGCAAGGGCTGGGCGCTGGGCCTGAACGCCGGCGGCGGCAACATCGGCGTGCCGGTGATCCAGCTGGTCGCGCTGGCCGTCATCACCTGGGCCGGGGCCGGGCACCCCCGGCTGGTGCTGGGCATCTACCTGCCGCTGGTGATCGTGGCGGCGGCCTGTGCGGCGCTGTTCATGGACAACCTGGCGCCGATGAAGAACGACACCGGCGCGCTCGCCGGCGTCCTGCGCGAGAAGCACACCTGGCTGATGGCGGTGCTCTACATCGGCAGCTTCGGCTCCTTCATCGGTTTCTCCTTCGCCTTCGGTCTGGTCCTGCAGAGCCAGTTCGGCCGCACCCCGCTGCAGGCCGCCCAGCTCACCTTCATCGGCCCGCTGCTCGGCTCGCTGATCCGCCCGCTCGGCGGCCTGCTCGCCGACCGCTGGGGCGGCGCCCGGATCACCTTCTGGAACTTCGTCGCGATGGCCGCCGCCACCGGTCTGGTCACCTACGCCTCGGCCGAGCGTTCGCTGGCGCTCTTCCTGCCCGGCTTCATCGGCCTGTTCGTCTTCGCCGGGATCGGCAACGGCTCCACCTACAAGATGATCCCGGGCATCTTCGAGGCCAAGGCCCAGGACCGGATCGCCGGCGGGGAGGGCGCCGACCAGGCCGCCGCCTGGTCGCGCCGGATGTCCGGCGCCGCGATCGGTGTGATCGGGGCGGTCGGTGCGCTCGGCGGCCTCTTCATCAACCTCGCCTTCCGGCAGTCCTTCCTGACCGCCAAGACCGGCACCCCCGCCTTCGCCTCGTTCCTGGGCGCGTACGCGGTGTGCTTCGCCCTCACCTGGGCGGTCTACCTGCGCCGCCCCACCGGCGGCACGGTGACCGCCGGGGCCCCGGCCCTGGCGAAGGTCTGACCCCCACCCGCGACCACGGGCCCGCCGACCCCGGCGGGCCCGCCGCGGCGCCGCCGGCACCCGCTCCGAGCTGCGAAACAGCCCGGAAATCAGACCGACCCCGGGGCGTGACGGCAGCGCGCGAGGATGACCGTCCACCCACCCACCCTGCGGCCCGTCCACGGCTGCGGGGCGCACCACCAGAGGACCGTACGCCATGGCCGACCTGACCGACCGTCAGACCGCCGAGCCGGTACCCCCATTGGCCGGCTTCACCATCGGCATCACCGCGGCCCGCCGCGCCGACGAACTCACCGCCCTGCTCCAGCGTCGCGGCGCCGCCGTGCTGCGCGGTCCGGCCCTGCGGATCGTCCCGCTCTCGGACGACACCGAACTGCTGGCCGCCACCCGCACCCTGGTCGACGATCCGCCGGACATCGCGGTCGCCACCACCGGCATCGGCTTCCGCGGCTGGATCGAGGCCGCCGAGGGCTGGGGCCTGGGCGACGAGCTGACCGAACGGCTCGGCAGGGCCGTCGTCCTGGCCCGCGGCCCCAAGGCCAAGGGCGCGATCCGCGCGGCCGGGCTGCGGGAGGAGTGGTCGCCCGAGTCGGAGTCCTCCGTCGAGGTGCTGGAGCACCTGCTGGAGCAGGGCGTGGACGGCCGCCGGATCGCCGTCCAGCTGCACGGCGCCCCGCTGCGCGGCTTCATCGACTCGCTGACCGCGGCCGGCGCCGATGTGGTCGAGGTCCCGGTCTACCGCTGGCTGCCGCCGGTCGACCGGGCACCGCTGGACCGGTTGCTGGACGCCTGCTGCGCGGGCTCCCTGGACGCCGTCACCTTCACCAGCGCCCCCGCCGCCATCAGCCTGCTCGACCGCGCCGCCGAACGCGGCCGCACCGACGAACTGCTGCACGCCCTGCGCCGCGACGTGCTGCCGGTCTGCGTCGGCCCGGTCACCGCCGCGCCGCTGGAGGAGCAGGACGTTCCCACCGTGTGGCCCGAGCGGATGCGGCTCGGCGCCATGGTGCAGACCCTGACCGCCGAGCTGCCCCGCCGCGCCCGCCGCCTCGCGGTCGCCGGGCACCAGCTGGAGCTGCGCGGCCAGGCCGCCCTGGTCGACGGCGAGCTGCGGCCCGTCCCGCCGGCCGGGATGGCCCTGCTGCGGGCACTGGCCCGCCGCCCCGGCTGGGTGGTGCCCCGCGCCGAACTGCTGAGGGCCCTGCCGGGCAGCGGCGGGGACGAGCACGCGGTGGAGAGCGCGATGGCCCGGCTGAGGACGGCCCTCGGCACCCCGCGGCTGATCGCCACCGTGGTCAAGCGCGGCTACCGGCTCGCGGTCGACCCGGTCGCCGACCCGGGAGCCAAGTACGGGGACGAGCTGTCGGTCGCGCCGTAGGGCGAGGCTCACCGCTCCGGCCCGCCGCGCCCGCCCGCCCAGGGCCGTCCGCCGCTCCGGTCCGCCGTTCCCGCCCGCCGCCCCCGTCCGCCGCTCCCGCGGGCGGGCCGCGGCGCGCTGGCCCGGCCCTGGGTTCCCGGGGCCGGGTGGTGGAGGCGTAGGATCATCCGTCCGCCTTTTTCCTGGAGGGCGGTCACCCTCTCCACCCGCAGGACGTACCTCAGGGGGCTCCTTGGGCGCGCACGGCTCAGCCCAGCACGACACCGGCACCACCACCGGCACCACCCGCACCACCGAACCCGACACGGTCCGCGACCGTGAGATCGCGGAGGAGCAGCAGCACCTCGACACCGTCTACCACCGCCTGGAGGAGAAGCTCGCCGAGGCGGAGTACATCCTGGAGGACGCCGCCAAGCGCGTGCAGGTCGGCACCCCGGGCGCGCTCGCCGAACGCGACGCGCAGGTCTACCGGGCCGGCGCGCACCTGCACCGGCTCAACAGCGAGTTCGAGGACTTCCTGTTCGGCCGGATCGACCTGCAGCAGGCGGACGCGCCGGAGGAGCACGGCATCCCCTCGCAGACCCCGATGGACCCGGCCGACCCGGCCGTCGCCGAGACCCTGCACATCGGCCGGCTCGGCGTGCTCGACGCCGAGTTCGGCCCGCTGGTGATCGACTGGCGGGCGCCGGCCGCGGCGCCGTTCTACCGGGCCACCCCGCTGGAGCCGGGCCGGGTGGTCCGCCGCCGGGTGATCCGCTCCAAGGGCCGCAAGGTGATCGGGGTCGAGGACGACCTGCTGCGTCCCGACCTGACGCCCACCCTGGACGGCCGCGAGCTGGCGGTGGTCGGGGACGGCGCGCTGATGGCCTCGCTCGGCCGGGCCCGCAGCCACTCGATGCGCGACATCGTCTCCTCCATCCAGAAGGAGCAGGACGAGGTCATCCGGGCGCCCGCGGCCGGCGCCACCCTGGTCACCGGCGGCCCCGGCACCGGCAAGACGGCCGTGGCCCTGCACCGGGCCGCGTTCCTGCTCTACCAGGACCGCCGCCGGTACGCCGGGGGCATCCTGGTGGTCAGCCCGACCGCGCTGCTGGTCTCGTACACCGAGGGCGTGCTGCCCTCGCTCGGCGAGGAGGGCCAGGTCGCCATCCGGGCGGTCGGCAGCCTGGTCGACGGGATCGAGGCGGAGCGCTACGACACCCCCGAGGCGGCCCGGGTCAAGGGCTCGTCCCGGATGGTCCAGTTGCTGCGCCGGGCGGCCCGGGCGGCCCTGGAGCTGAACGAGCCGGCCGAGCTGCGGGTCTTCGCCCGCGGCCAGGCTCTGCGGCTGGACGCCGGCCGGCTGCGCGCGGTGCGCGGCAACGTGCTGGGCGGCGGCGGGACGCCGCTGAACCTGCTGCGCCCGCGGGCCCGCCGGCTGCTGCTGGACGCGCTCTGGTCGGTCGCCGTCCGGCACCTGCCGAAGGCGGTCAGCCACGCCGAGCGCGAGCAGCGCCAGGAGGAACGGGAGTCCTTCGACGACTACGTCAGCGACGAGGCGTCGTTCCAGACCTTCCTGGACGCCTGGTGGCCGGCCGTCACCCCGCGCGGGGTGCTGGCCTCGATGCGGCAGACCCGGCACGTGAACCGGATCGCCCGCCGGGCGGTCACCCCCGAGGAGGCCCGGCTGCTGACGGCCTCCTGGCGCCACCTGGACGACCGGGGCCGCGGGCCGCTGTCGGCGCACGACGTGGCGCTGGTGGACGAGCTGCAGCTGCTGCTCGGCGAGGCGGCCCGGCCCAAGGTCCGCGAGGTCGACGCGGTCGACCTGCTGAGCGGCCTGGACGAGGTCACCACGTACGCCGACCGGATGTCCCGGCAGCGGGTGGCGGCTCCGGCGGAGCGCCGCGACTACGCGCACATCATCGTGGACGAGGCCCAGGACCTCACCCCGATGCAGTGGCGGATGATCGGCCGCCGGGCCCGGATGGCGACCTGGACCATCGTGGGCGACCCGGCGCAGAGCTCCTGGCCGCACCCGCAGGAGGCCCAGGCCGCGCTGGACGAGGTGCTCTCCGGCAAGCCGCGCCGCCGGCACACCCTGACGGTGAACTACCGCAACCCGGCCGAGATCGCCGAGGTCGCGGCCAAGGTGCTCGCGCTCGCGGCGCCCGGCACGCCGTCCCCGAGCGCGGTGCGTTCGACCGGCGTCGAGCCGCGGTTCGCCGCGGTCACCGACCCGGCGCCGGAGGCCTTCGCGGCCGCCGCCCGGGCCGAGCTGGTCCGGCTGCTCGGCGAGGTGGACGGCACGGTGGCGGTGGTGGTCCCGATGGACCGCCGGGAGGAGGCGGCCGGCTGGACCGAGGGGCTGGGCGGCCGGGTGGTGGCACTGGGCAGCCTGGAGGCCAAGGGCCTTGAGTACGACGCGACGGTGGTCGCCGACCCGACCGGCATCGCCGGGGAGTCGGAGGCGGGCCTGCGGGTGCTGTACGTGGCGCTGACCCGCGCCACCCAGCGGCTGACCGTGCTCTCCGGCCCGGACGACCTCCCGGACGCGGCCGGGGTCCCGGCGCTCCTGCACTGAGCCCCGCACCCGCCGCCCACCGCGGCGGAGGAACGACGAAGGCCCCCACCGCGGTGGGGGCCTTCGTCCTGCGTTGATGACACCGACCCGCCATGCTCGCCTCGCGGCAAGTGGTCGCTCGTAGCGACGAAGGTTGGGCCCGGGGGCTTGGATCGAGCCGGTGTCCTGACCAATGTAACGCATCGACTCCCGGAACCAAGGTGCCCGCGGCAGGTTTTTCGGACGGGTGCCCAGGCGCCGCGAGGCCCTTTTGTGGACTGTGCACAGAGCCGGAACCTTATTTCTGGGTACCCGCTGGTAGGTGCGACGATCGAGGTCTAGCATGCGCAGGGCGCGGCATTCAACAGACTGTTGAAGGCGCAGCCCGACACCCCTGAACACGGACGGAAGAAGGACGTCGATGGCGACGGTGCCAAGTGTCTCGAACTCGATCACGGTCCGGCTGGAGGTTCCGGCCACGGGCAACGCGGTGAGCTCGATCACCACCGCCGTCGAGTCCTCCGGAGGCTCGGTCACCGGCCTCGACGTGACGGCCTCCGGCCTGGAGGCGCTGCGGATCGACGTCACGGTGGCGGCCTCCTCGGTCGCGCACGGCGAGGAGATCGTCGAGAAGCTGCGCGCGATCGACGGGGTCAGCATCGGCAAGGTCTCGGACCGCACCTTCCTGATGCACCTCGGCGGCAAGATCGAGATGTCCTCGAAGCTGCCGATCCGCAACCGTGACGACCTGAGCATGATCTACACCCCCGGCGTGGCCCGGGTCTGCATGGCGATCGCCGAGAACCCCGAGGACGCCCGCCGCCTCACCATCAAGCGCAACAGCGTCGCCGTGGTCACCGACGGCTCCGCGGTGCTGGGCCTGGGCAACATCGGCCCCAAGGCCGCACTGCCGGTGATGGAGGGCAAGGCGGCCCTGTTCAAGCGCTTCGCGGGCATCGACGCGTGGCCGATCTGCCTGGACACCCAGGACGCGGACGAGATCGTGGCCATCGTCAAGGCCATCGCGCCGGGCTTCGCCGGCATCAACCTGGAGGACATCTCGGCGCCGCGCTGCTTCGAGATCGAGGCCCGACTGCGCGAGGCGCTGGACATCCCGGTCTTCCACGACGACCAGCACGGCACCGCGATCGTGGTGCTGGCGGCGCTGACCAACGCGCTCAAGGTGGTCGGCAAGGAGATCTCCGAGATCCGCGTGGTGATGTCGGGCGCCGGCGCCGCCGGCACCGCCATCCTCAAGCTGCTGCTGGCCGCCGGCGTCGAGCACGCCACCGTGGCCGACGTGCGCGGGGTGGTCCACCAGGGCCGCGACGACCTCAACGACAGCCTGCGCTGGATCGCCGAGCACACCAACCGCTCCGGCCGCACCGGCAGCCTCAAGGAGGCCGTGGCCGGCGCCGACGTGTTCATCGGCGTCTCGGCGCCGAACCTGCTGGACGGCGACGACCTGGCCACCATGGCGGAGCGGGCGATCGTCTTCGCGCTGGCCAACCCGGACCCGGAGGTCGACCCGGCCGTCGCCCGGCAGACCGCCGCCGTGGTCGCCACCGGCCGCAGCGACTTCCCGAACCAGATCAACAACGTGCTGGTCTTCCCGGGCGTGTTCCGCGGCCTGCTGGACGCCCAGAGCCACACCGTGAACACCGAGATGATGCTGGCCGCCGCCTTCGCGCTGGCCACCACCGTCGCGGACGACCAGCTGAACCCGAACTACATCATCCCGAGCGTCTTCCACCCGGACGTCGCCAAGACCGTCGCCGCGGCCGTCCGGGACGCCGCGCTGGCAGCCCGGGGCGGCGAGGAGCCGACCCCGTCGCGGCCCACGCCCGGCATCGTCGGCACCCTCGACACGGCCACTTTCCCGACCGTCGGACTCTGACCGGGCCGGGCCTGCCGATCGGTCAAATGTCCGATTGGCGGCCCTGTCCGCCGCCGCACGCCCCGAGCCCTTGCGACACAAGGGCAGGGGCGTGTTTGGGCTTGTCGGTGCCAGGGCGTACGGTAGCCCTGCATGGGGCGGCGTGTCCGACAAGTACGGAACGTCCCCTCAGGCATCTCGGCGAGTCGTCCCGACCGCCGCCCGCACCGGGTCACCCGGAGCCGACGGAGCGTCACAACTCCGTGGGGCGGGCGCTGTTCGGGTCAACTCCGCCGGTGCCCGATTGGCTTTCTCAGTGCCGGTCGGGGCAGGATTCGTACCAAGGCGGGCAGTTTGCGGCGCTTTGGGGTGCGAGCCCGGCCCCTGACCACCTTTCGCCTGAATGAGCACAGTGTGCGGACCAACGGCCCTCCGGGTGCCCCAGCCGGGCACCGGTGGGCCCTTGCACGCAGCAGAGCAACAGACCACAGGAGTACACATGAACCGCAGTGAGCTGGTGGCCGCGCTGGCCGAGCGCGCCGAGGTGACCCGCAAGGACGCCGACGCCGTGCTGGCCGCCTTCGCCGAGATCACGGGCGAGGTCGTCGCCAAGGGCGACGAGAAGGTCACCATCCCCGGTTTCCTGACCTTCGAGCGCACCCTCCGCGCTGCCCGCACCGCCCGTAACCCGCAGACCGGCGACCCGATCCAGATCCCGGCCGGTTACAGCGTCAAGGTCAGCGCCGGCTCGAAGCTCAAGGAAGCCGCCAAGGGCAAGTGACGCCGGGCTCCTCGGAGCCGCGCCGTACGCCACAGTGGCCGGTCCCCCTCGGGGGGCCGGCCACTGTGCTGTTCCCGGGGCCCTGCGGGGCCCTGAGCCGCCGCCGCGCCGCCGGGAGACCCCTGGGGTCCCCGACGGCGCGGCGGCGGCGTACGGCCGGTCAGGCCGTCGTGACGAGCTCCTCGCTGGGCAGCTCGACGTGCGCACCGAGGTCCCGCAGCTTGGACATGAAGTTCTCGTAGCCGCGGTTGATCAGGTCGATGCCGTGCACGGTGGAGGTGCCCTCGGCGGCCAGCGCCGCGATCAGGTACGAGAAGCCGCCGCGCAGGTCGGGGATGACCAGCTCGCCGCCGAGCAGCTTGGACGGGCCGGAGACGACCGCCGAGTGCTTGAAGTTGCGGGCGCCGAAGCGGCACGGGGTGCTGCCCAGGCACTCGCGGTAGAGCTGGATGTGCGCGCCCATCTGGTTCAGCGCGCCGGTGAAGCCGAGCCGCGACTCGTACACCGTCTCGTGGACGATGGACAGGCCGTTGGCCTGGGTCAGCGCGACCACCAGCGGCTGCTGCCAGTCGGTCTGGAAGCCGGGGTGCACGTCGGTCTCCAGCGCGATCGCCTTGAGCTCGCCGCCCGGGTGCCAGAACCGGATGCCCTCGTCGTCCACCTCGAAGGCGCCGCCGACCTTCCGGAAGGTGTTCAGGAAGGTCATCATCTCCAGCTGGCGGGCGCCGCGGACGTAGATGTCGCCCCGGGTCGCCAGCGCGGCGCACGCCCAGGAGGCGGCCTCCAGACGGTCCGGCAGGGCGCGGTGGTTGTAGCCGCCGAGCTCGTCGACACCGGTGATCAGGATGGTGCGGTCGGTGCCCATCGAGATGATCGCGCCCATCTTCTGCAGCACGCAGATCAGGTCGACGATCTCCGGCTCGATGGCCGCGTTGCGCAGCTCGGTGACGCCCTCCGCGAGCACCGCGGTGAGCAGCACCTGCTCGGTCGCGCCGACCGAGGGGAAGGGCAGCTCGATCTTGGTGCCGCGCAGCCGCTGCGGGGCGACCAGGTAGGTGCCCTGCGGGTGCTTCTCGATCGAGGCACCGAACTGGCGGAGCACCTCGAAGTGGAAGTCGACCGGCCGGCCGCCGATGTCGCAGCCGCCCAGGCCCGGGATGAAGGCGTGGCCGAGGCGGTGCAGCAGCGGGCCGCAGAACAGGATCGGGATGCGGGAGGAGCCGGCGTGCGCGTCGATGTCGGCGACGTTGGCGCTCTCCACGTGCGAGGGGTCGAGGATGAGCTCGCCGTCCTCGTCACCGGTCCGCACGGTCACCCCGTGCAGCTGGAGCAGGCCGCGCACCACCTTGACGTCACGGATGTCCGGGACGTTGCGCAGCCTGCTGGGGCCCTGGCCGAGCAGCGCGGCGACCATGGCCTTGGGGACCAGGTTCTTCGCACCACGGATCTGGATCTCGCCTTCGAGCGGGTTACCGCCGTGAACCAGCAGGACGTCGTCGATCATCGTTCTCGCAATCCGGGTGCCAGGGGGAGGACAGGGCAGAGGCGGCGATGGACGGACAGCTGTGGGACGGAATCCACCGCGCAAGGCGCACCACCAAACGTAGATGGTAGTAGGAGGTCGATTGGTTCCCGTGTGTCCTATAAGTGATCATGCTCCGCCGGGGTGTCCCGGGCCTTCCGATTGGGCCGTACGGGTGGGGGACGCGGCTCGCGGAGGTTTCGTGTTGGGCGCCCCTCGCCGCCCCGGCTGCGGAATCATGTTGGGCATGACCCCGGCCCTCTCGCACACCGGCCGACTGCTCGTCGCGACGCCCGTCCTGACCGACCCCAACTTCGCGCGGGCGGTGGTGCTGCTGCTCGACCACGACGCGCAGGGCGCCCTCGGCGTGGTGCTGAACCGGCCCACCCCGGTCGAGGTGGCCAGCGTGCTCGACGCCTGGGCGGACCTCACGGGGCAGCCGCCGGTGATCTTCCAGGGCGGGCCGGTGGCCCTCGACTCGGCGCTCGCCATCGCGGTCGTCCCGGGTGAGGAGGGTCACGCCGAACCGCTCGGCTGGCGGCGGGTGCACGGCGCGATCGGGCTGGTCGACCTGGAGGCCCCGCCGGAGGTCCTGGTGGGCGAGCTCGGCGCGCTGCGGGTCTTCGCCGGGTACGCGGGCTGGTCGCCCGGCCAACTGGAGACGGAGATCGCCGAGGGGGCCTGGTACCTGGCCGACTGCGAGCCGGGTGACGTCTCCTGCCCGGACCCGGACCGGCTGTGGCGCTCGGTGCTGCGCCGCCAGCGCGGGCCGCTCGCGATGCTGGCGACCTATCCGGACGATCCGACCCTCAACTGAGACCGGGCGCGCCGACCCGGGGCGCCCGCGCCGGGCGGTCCGTGCCGCCGGGGCCGCTACTGGCCGGGTTCGCGACGGCGACCTTAGACTTGGCACCCATGAGCACTCTTGAGCCCGAGCGCGGCCTCGGCACCGGCACCCTGGTCGAGCCCGTCCCGCAGGTGTCGCACGGCGACGGCGACCACGAGCGCTTCGCGCACTACGTCCAGAAGGACAAGATCATGGAGAGCGCGCTCTCCGGCAGCCCGGTGGTCGCCCTCTGCGGCAAGGTCTGGGTCCCGGGCCGCGACCCCAAGAAGTACCCGGTGTGTCCGATGTGCAAGGAGATCTTCGAGGGTCTCGGCTCGGACAAGGGCGGCGACGACCAGCAGGGCTGAGTCGCGCATTGGTCTATGCCACTTGGGTGGCCGCGGGGCAGGATGAGGCGCATGGACCTCATTCCTGCCCCGACCCACCTGCGTGAGTGGGACCGCCACGCGTGGACGTTCGAGCTCACCGCGGCCAGCCTGATCGGCGCCGACGGCGGCGCCGTGGGCGTGTCCCGCTGGCTGCGCGGCGTCCTCTCGGCGGCCACCGGCTTCCCGCTCGACGCCTGCACGGCGGAACGGTCCGCGCAGACCGCCAACTCGATCACCCTCGCCTTCGACGAGCGGCTGCGCGCCGAGCACGGGCGTGAGGCCTACCGGATCGACGTCGACGTCTACGGGGCCCGGCTGACCGGCGGCGGACGCCCCGGACTCTTCTACGCCGCGCAGACCCTGCGCCAGCTGCTCGGGCCCCGGGCCTTCCGCCGGGCCCCCGTCCCGGGCGAGCCGTGGAAGGTCCAGAGCGTCACCGTCCAGGACGCGCCCCGGTTCGGCTGGCGCGGCGTGCTGCTGGACGTCTCCCGCCACTTCCTGCCCAAGGCGGACGTGCTGCGCTTCGTCGACCAGCTGGCCGCGCACAAGCTCAACGTGCTGCACCTGCACCTGACCGACGACCAGGGCTGGCGGATCGAGATCGAGCGCTACCCGGGGCTCACCGCGGTCGGCGCCTGGCGGGAGCGCTCGATGGTCGGCTTCCGGGCCGGCGGGCGCCGCGACGACCGCCCGCACGGCGGCTACTACACCAAGGACGACCTGCGCGAGATCGTCGCGTACGCCGCCGAGCGGCACATCACCGTCGTCCCCGAGATCGACCTGCCCGGTCACGCGCAGGCCGCCATCGCCGCCTACCCCGAGCTGGGCAACACCGACGTGGTGGACACCACCACGCTCGGCGTGTGGACGGACTGGGGGGTGAACCCGAACGTGCTGAACGTCTCGGAGCGGACCCTGCGCTTCTTCGAGGGCGTTCTGGAGGAGGTGCTGGAGGTCTTCCCGTCCGAGTTCGTCCACCTCGGCGGCGACGAGTGCCCCAAGGACCAGTGGCGGGCCAGCGCGGCCGCCCAGGCCCGGATCGAGGAGCTCGGGCTGGCCGACGAGGACGAGCTGCAGAGCTGGTTCATCCGGCACTTCGACGGCTGGCTGGCCGAGCGCGGGCGCCGGCTGATCGGCTGGGACGAGATCCTGGAGGGCGGGCTCGCCCCCGGCGCCGCGGTCTCGTCCTGGCGCGGGTACGCGGGCGGCGTCGCCGCGGCCGAGGCCGGGCACGACGTGGTGATGTGTCCCGAGCAGTACGTCTACCTGGACCACCGGCAGGCACCCGGCGAGGACGAGCCGGTCCCGGTCGGCTGGGTGCGCTCGCTGGAGGACGTCTACCGGTTCGAGCCGGTGCCGGCCGATCTGGCGCCCGCGGCCGCCGCCCGCGTACTGGGCGCCCAGGCCAACCTGTGGACCGAGTTCATGGACGACGCCCGGGACGTCGACTACCGGGCCTTCCCCCGGCTGGCGGCCTTCGCCGAGGTCGTCTGGTCGGCGCTGCCGGCCGACCCGGCGGCCCGGGACTTCGCGGACTTCGAGCGCCGGATGGCCGCCCACTACCCGCGGTTGGACGCGCTCGGGGTGGAGTACCGGCGGCCCGGCGGGCCGCTGCCCTGGCAGCGCCGGCCCGGCGTGCTCGGCCGCCCGGTCGACGGCCGGCCGCCGGAGCGCTGACCCCGGTCCGCGCGGGACGCGCGTGCGGGTGCCGGACCTCCGTGTGACCGGTCGGCGAGGGCTGCCGGCCGGTCACCACCCGGGCCGCGGAGAGGAAGTTGATCGTATCCATACCGAATCGTTGCGAGACCTTGAGGACGGCCCCGCCGGGCGGTGACCGGCAGGGCCGCCGGGCCCGGCAGCGGGGGCCTGCGGGGGAGTGACGGGAACTCCCCGGTGATCGCCGACGTCAAGATCAGGTGAACAGTCGAACGAGCGCGGGCGGGATCGGATCGACTTATGCCCGGACTTGTCCGAGATTTCGGCCGATGCCCCTCGACCCGGGAAATGATCACCAAACATTGTGTGCCAGAGTTGCCCAACCCGGCCCGATCGCCCGTACCCTACGGGCCAGGTCGCACCGCCCGCGGACGCCCCAGCCGAACGCCGGGGAGCCGGGCAGTTGATGAGCAAGTGGAGCACGGTGGAATCCTGGTGAACCGGACGATCATGCTGCCGGCCTCGGTCGACGAGGCCGTCGAGGCGCTGGCCGCCACCCCGGGCGCGGTGCCGGTGGCCGGCGCCACCGACCTGATGGAGGCCGTCAACGCCGGCCGGCTCCGCCCCGCCGCCCTGATCGGCCTCGGCCGGATCACCGAACTGCGCGGCTGGCGCTACGAGGACGGCGGCACCGCCGTCCTCGGCGCCGGGCTGACCCACGCCCGGATGGACCGGCCCGACTTCGCGGCGCTGATCCCCGCGCTCGCCGACGCCGCCCGCACCGCCGGCCCCCCGCAGGTCCGCAACGTCGGCACCCTCGGCGGCAACCTGGCCACCGCCGCCGCCACCGGCGACACCCTCCCCGTGCTCGCCGCCCTGGAGGCCACCGCCACCCTCGTCCGGGCCGGCGGCACCCGCGAAGTGCCCGTCAGCCACGTGCTCACCGGCCTCGACCCGATCCGCCCGGGCGAACTGCTCACCTGGGTCCGGGTCCCGCTGCTGAACGCCCCGCAGGTCTTCCTCAAGTCCACCGGCCGCAGCGGCCCCGCCCGCGCCACCGCCTCCGTCGCCCTGGTCCTCGACCCCGCCCGCCGCGCCGTGCGCTGCGCCGTCGGCGCCGTCGCGCCGGTGCCGCTGCGCCCGCTGGAGGCCGAGGCCTGGGTGGCCGGCTGCATCGACTGGGACGCCCGCAACGAGGAGGGCGCCACCTCCATCGACCCCGCCGCCCTGGCGGCCTTCGGCGAGTACGTCGCCGGGGCCTGCATCCCCGACGGCGCCCTGGAGGGCGTGGGCGAGGGGCCGAGCGCCGCCGCCGTCCGGCTGCGGCGTACCGTGGCGGTACTGGCCCGCCGGGCACTTGGAAGGGCGCTGAAGTGACGGACCACCCGACGACCGAGCAGCCGACCGGGCAGCCGACCGTACTCGGCGGCGACGTGCGCCCCTGCGCCTCCTACACGCTCCGCGTCAACGGCTTCGAACGGCCCGTCACCGACGCGTGGATCGGCGAGAGCCTGCTGTACGTGCTGCGCGAGCGGCTCGGCCTGGCCGGCGCCAAGGGCGGCTGCGAACAGGGCGAGTGCGGCGCCTGCTCGGTCCAGGTGGACGGCCAGCTGGTGGCCGGCTGCCTGGTGCCCGCGGCGCTCGCCGCCGACAGCGAGATCGCCACCGTCGAGGGCCTCTCCGAGGCCGGCGGCCCCAGCGACGTCCAGCGGGCGCTGGCCGAGTCCGGCGCCGTCCAGTGCGGCTACTGCACCCCCGGCCTCGCGATGGCCGTGCACGACCTGCTCCAGCGCAACCACCGGCCCAGCGACGTCGAGGCGCGCCAGGCGCTCTGCGGCAACCTCTGCCGCTGCACCGGCTACCGCGGCGTGCTGGCCGCCGTCCAGACCGTCGCCGACCGGCGCGAGGCGGAACTGGAGGCCGAGGCCGAGGCGGCCGCCGACCAGGCCGCCGCCGAGCCGGCGACCCCCGCCCACCAGGCGCCGCCCGCGCCGGCCGCCGCGCAGTCCGCCGCCGACCTCCCCCTGGCCGGCGAACTCCCGCTGTACGCCGACTCCGAACTGTGGGTGGAGGCCGACCAGTTCCAGGCCGAACGGCCCGCCGCCGCCGGCACCGGCGGGTACGGCACCCCGCACGGAGCCCTGCACGGCGGCTACGACACCGGCGGCCACCCGCAGGCGGCCGAGCAGGCCGACTACGCGACCGGCAGCTACCCCGTCGTACCGCCGCAGCCCACCGGGTACGACACCGGCTACTACCCGGCCCCCGGCCACGAGCCCACCCCGGCGCACGGCACCGCGCACGACGGCCCCGGCCGGGACACCACCCCCGCCCACGGCACCCCGTACCTGCCCACCCCCCCGCACGGCACCGGGCACCCCGCGGCCGGCTACCCCGCCGCCGGCTACCCCGCGGCCGGCTACCCGGAGCACCCGACGCCCGGCTTCGAGCCCGGCGGGTACGACCCGAACGCCTTCGAGGCCGGCAGCTACGAGGGCACGGTCTACGAGAACCCGGCCTACGACGCCTCCGGCTACGACGGCACCACCCCCGCCCACGGGATCCTCCTCCCTGAGGACAGGAACGCATGAGCTCGCCCACCGACCTCGCGCCCGCACCCGCACCCGCCCCCGCACCCACCGAGGACGGCCCGGCCCCCGAGCCCTTCGGCCTGGGCAGCTCACCCCTGCGCACCGACGCGCTCCCCAAGGCGCTCGGCATCTACCCGTACGCCGCCGACCTGTGGGCCGAGGGACTGCTCTGGGGCGCCGTGCTGCGCTCCCCGTACCCGCACGCCCGGATCGTCGCCGTCGACACCTCGGCCGCCCTGGCCGTCCCCGGCGTCCACGCCGTGGTCACCGCCGCCGACCTGCCGGCCGGCCCCGACGGCAGCGCCGACGGGGCCCCGCACGGCCCGATCGTCGCCGACCGGCCGATCCTCGCCGCCGGCGTCGTCCGCCACCACGGCGAACCGGTCGCCGCGGTCGCCGCCGACCACCCCGACACCGCCCGGCTGGCCGCCTCGCTCGTCCTGGTCGAGTACGAGCCGCTGGAGGCCGTCACCGACCCCGAAGCCGCCTTCAACGCCCCGCCGCTGCACCCCGACGGCAACCTCTTCCGCCACCTGCCGCTGCGCACCGGCGACCCGGAGGCCGTCGGCGAGGTCGTGGTCGAGGGGCTCTACCAGGTCGGCCGCCAGGACCCGGCCCCGATCGGCGCCGAGGCCGGCCTCGCCGTGCCCCGCCCGGACGGCGGCGTCGAGCTGCACCTGTCCACCACCGACCCGCACGGCGACCGTGACCGCACCGCCGCCTGCCTCGGCCTCGAACCGGACCGGGTCCGGCTGGTCGTCACCGGCGTGCCCGGCGCCACCGCCGACCGCGAGGACCTCTCCTTCCAGGTCACCCTCGCCCTGCTCGCGCTGCGCACCGGCCGCCCGGTGAAGATGACCCTCACCCGCGAGGAGTCCTTCCAGACCCACACCACCCGCCACCCCGCGCTGCTGCGCTACCGCCACCACGCCGACGCCGACGGCCGGCTGGTCAAGGTCGAGGCGCAGATCCTGCTGGACGGCGGCGCCTACGCCGACGTCTCCTCGGAGGCGCTGGCCGCCGCCACCGCCTTCTCGGTCGGGCCGTACGTCTGCCCCAACGTCTTCGTCGACGCCTGGGCCGTGCGCACCAACAACCCGCCGGCCGGCCGGATGCGCGGCGAGGGCGCCCTCCAGGCCTGCTTCGCCTACGAGTCCCAGCTCGACCAGCTGGCCGCCCGGATCGGCATCGACCCGCTGGAGATCCGCCGCCGCAACGCGATGACCACCGGCGACCCGCTGCCCACCGGACAGTCCGTCACCTGCCCCGCCCCGGTCACCGCCCTGCTGGAGGCGATCGCCGAGCAGCCGCTGCCGGCGCTCCCGGTCGACGACCCGGAGGCCGACTGGCTGCTGCCCGGCGGCCCCGGCGGCGCGGGCGACCCCGCGGCCGTCCGCCGCGGCATCGGCTACGCGGTCGGCCTGGTGCACATGCTCGGCGCCGAGGGCGAGGACGAGGTCTCCACCGCGACCGTGCGGGTCAGCGGCGACCACGCCACCGTGATCTGCGCCGCCGTCGACTCGGGCCAGGGCTTCGCCACCCTCGCCCGGCAGATCGTGCAGTCCGTGCTCGGGGTCAGCGAGGTCTACATCGCGCCCGTGGACAGCGACCAGTCCGGCGCCGGGCCCTCCGCCCGCGGCCGGCACACCTGGGTCTCCGGCGGCGCCGTCGAACGCGCCGCGCTGATGGTCCGGCACCAGATGCTGCAACCGATCGCCGCGAACTTCGGCATGTCGGTGGAACTGCTCACGATCTCCGACGGCAAGATCACCTCCTACGACGGCGTGCTCGGCATGCCGGTCGGCGAGGCGCTGGAGGGCCGAGAGCTGTGGGCCACCGCCCAGTGCCGCCCGCACCCGACCGAGCCGCTCGACGAAGCCGGCCAGGGCGACGCCTTCGTCTCGATCGCGTTCTGCGCGATGCGCGCGGTGGTCGACGTCGACATCGAGCTCGGCGCCGTCCGGGTGGTCGACGTGACGGTGGCCCAGGACGTCGGCCGGGCCCTCAACCCGCGCCAGATCGAGGACCGGATCGAGGCCGGCGTCGCCCAGGGCGTCGGCCTGGCCCTGCTGGAGGACCTGCGCACCGAGGGCGGCCGGCTGGTCAACCCCTCGCTCACCGGCTACCGGCTGCCCACCGCCCTCGACACCCCGGACATCCGGATCGCCGCCCTGCTGGAGGAGCGCGACGTGGTCGCCACCTTCGGCGCCAAGGCGGTCAGCGCCGCACCCGCCGTGGTCGCCCCGGCCGCCGTCGCCGCCGCCGTCCGGGCCGCCACCGGCCTGCCGGTCGGCCGACTGCCGATCCTGCCCGAGGACGCCATCGTCGGCTGACCCGCGCCACGCGCCCGGGGGCCGCCCGGCCGCGGCCGGTACCATCGCCCTTCCGGGGCGCGGGGCGCGGGTCAGGTGAGGGGGACGGGACGATGGGAATGTTCGGCAGAGCCCGGTGGTCGGGCCCCTGGCCGGGCCGGCGGTCGGCCGGTGCCGTGCTGCTGGCCGCGGTGGGGCTGCTCGCCGGCGCGCCGGCGGCCACCGCCGACGACCTGCGCGACGAGCAGTGGGCCAACGAGTACTTCCAGCTCGACCAGGTCTGGCGGGTGACCAGGGGCGAGGGCGTCACCGTCGCGGTCATCGACAGCGGCGTCGACGCGGACCACCCCGATCTCACCGGCCAGGTCCTCCCCGGCTACGACCCCGGCGGCAAGGGCCTCAACACCAAGCCGTCCGACCCCCACGGCACCAGCATGGCCAGCCTGATCGCCGGCCACGGCCACGGCGCCGGCGGCGGCGCGGGCGTGGTCGGACTCGCCCCCGGGGCGAAGATCCTCCCGATCTACAAGGACGACGCGCGCGGCTACGACGCCGTCCCCGACGGCATCCGCTGGGCCGTCGACCACGGCGCCAAGGTGATCAACATCTCGCTGGGCGGCAAGGACGGCGCCAGCCGCGCCCTCAGCCAGGCCGTCGCGTACGCGGCGAAGAAGGACGTCCTGATCGTCGCGGCCGCCGGCAACGAGGGCGAGGCCCGCGTCATGAGCCCCGCCGACAGCCCCGGCGTGCTCGCCGTCTCGGCCGTCGACCGGCGGCTCGACGTGTGGGCCGAGTCCAGCTTCGGCCCGCAGATCATGCTGTCCGCCCCCGGCGTCGGCATCGTCGCCGCCGGCTCCTGCGACGAGCAGCAGTACTGCGTCGGCGAGGGCACCTCCGACGCCACCGCCTACGTCTCCGGCGCGGCCGCCCTGGTCCGTGCCAAGTACCCCGACCTGACCGCCGGCCAGGTCGCCGCCCGCCTGGTCGCCTCCGCCCTCGTCACCCCCGGCCTCCGCGGCGCGCACCTGCCCGACCAGCGCTACGGCTACGGAGTCCTGCGCCCGTACGAGGCCCTCACCCAGACCATCCCGCCCGGCCCCGCCGAGGGCCCGCTCGCCCGGCCGGTCGCCGCCGACACCGCGGCCGCACCCGGCGACACGGCCGGCCGCCACCGCGCCGCCCCGGTCGGCGGGGCGTCCGCCTCCGGTGGCGGGCTGTCACTCGGCCTGCTGTACCTCGCGATTCCCGCCGCGATCGTCACTGCCCCCGCCCTCCTTCGCCGCCTCCGGACCCGCACCCCGGAACCCCTCGCCCCACCCCGGGAGCCCGCCGCCCCGCCCCGACCCTGAGCCCGCGTCAGCGACCCTCCGCACGCCCCCGATCGCCGGGGGTGCTGCACACCCGACGTGGTCGGGCGATACGATCGAACGGCCCGGCCTGATGGGGGCCATTGCGAGACACGGGTAGCGGTAGCCGACTGACGGGGTGCTGATGACGCTGACCAGAGCCATGCGAGTACTGGGCGCCACGGCGCTCACCGGTGCACTAGTCCTGTCCGCGGCCCCGACGGCGTCGGCGGACCAGGTGCGGGACGCCCAGTGGGTCAACCAGTACTTCAAGTTGGACAAGATCTGGCAGGTGACCAAGGGCGAGGGCGTCACCGTCGCCGTCATCGACAACGGCGTGGACGGCACGCATGCGGACCTGACCGGTCAGGTCCTGCCGGGCTTCGACCCGGGCAACCAGGGCCGCGAGTCCAAGCCGACGGACCCGCACGGCACCAAGATGGCCAGCCTGATCGCCGCCCACGGCCACGGCGCGGACGCGGGCGCTGTCGGCCTTGCTCCCGGGGTCAAGATCCTTCCCATCATGAGCACCTACGACAACGGCAAGGACGCGACACCCGAGGCGATCCGCTGGGCGGTGGACAAGGGCGCCAAGGTGATCAACCTCTCGATCGGCGGCACTCGTCCGCCGACGCAGAAGGAGGAGGACGCCGTCGCCTACGCCCTCCAGAAGGACGTCCTGGTCGTGGCAGCCGCCGGGAACGAGGCCACGAGTCCGGTGACCAGCCCGGGAAGTGTGCCGGGTGTGCTGACCGTCGGCGCCGTGGACAAGACCGGGACCATCTGGAAGAACTCCAACTACGGTCCTGAGGTCCTGATCGCGGCCCCGGGCGTCGATATCGTGAGCGCGGGCCCCTGCTCCGGTGGAACGTACTGCGTCGGCGACGGCACCTCGGACTCGACGGCGTTCGTCTCTGCCGCGGCCGCCCTCGTACGGGCCAAGTACCCGAAGTTGACCGCGGGCCAGGTCGCCAACCGACTGGTGAAGACGGCGCTGGCGCCGGCCGCCCTGGGCGGGGCGAAGCTCCCGGACCAGCACTACGGGTACGGCATCGTTCAGCCCTACGAGGCCCTGACGAAGGACATCCCGGCCGGTTCGGAACTGGGCCCGCTGGCGAAGCCGGCCGGCAGCGGCGCGGCCGGGTCGACCGCGCCGTCGTCCGCGGGGTCGACCGGAGCGCCCGCACCCGGAACGGGGACGCTTCCGCCGCTCGCCTCGACCGGCTCCGACTCCAAGTCCTCGGTCCTGGTGATCGGGCTGGTCGTCCTGGTCGGCCTGGTCCTGCTCGTGGTGGTGATCGTCGCCGTCTCTCGGCGCAACCGCCGCCAGCAGCCGGCCCCGCCGCTCCAGCAGCCCCACGCCGGGGCGCCGGGCTGGCCCGCCCAGCAGCCCTACGGCGGCCAGGCGCCGCCGCCCGGCTACCCGCAGCAGCCGCCGTACGGCGGACAGCCGCCCCACCAGGGGTACCCGCCGCACCAGCAGCAGCCGTACCAGAACAACCCGTATCAGGACGGTAACCAACAGCGTTGAGGGTGTGTCAGGGCGTCAGCCCGAAGCGCTACCATCGAACGCTCTAGCTAGTCAGTACCCGCCTGTGCAGACAGGCGGATTCACGGGGAAGAACGAGATTTCCAGGGGGAGAGGGTCGCGTGTCCGACGGATACCGCGTCAACACCGATGAGTTGGAGGCAGTCGTCAAGCGGCTGCGGACCCTCCAGCAGGGCATCAACGAGTGCGGGAACAAGGCCAAGTACAACACCGTGGTGACCCGCGAGGACTTCGGTGGCGACTTCCTTGAGGCCCAAGCGATGTATGCCGCGCACGGCAAGATGCAGCAGTTCCTGACCACCACGATCTCCAAGCTGGACGCGTTGATCAACGAGTTCGGCGACAAGACCCACACGGTCAACGAGGCCTACAAGGGTCGGGAGTACGACGGCGTGACGGTCATGAACGGAGGGGTGGCCTGAGATGGCGGACAACGGTCCCGAGACGAAGTTCGAGGGCTACGACCTGATCCCGCTCAAGGGGATGCTGTCGAATGCCAAGCCCGGACGGCTCCAGGAGGTCAGCCAGCACTGGATCAACGTGCACGCCGAGCTCCAGCAGGCGGCCGACGAGCTGCAGAAGGCCGTCGAGCACGCGAACGCCAACTGGGAGGGGGCGGCCGCCAACGGTTTCACCGGCAAGGCGGGTGAGATCCACACCAGCCTGACCAACACGGCGGCGCATGCCAAGAACACGTCCGCCGCTCTGGAGATTGCCGGGCAGGCGCTCCAGCAGGCCCAGAGCACCATGCGGCAGGTCCGGGTTCCGGGCAAGCTGGAGAGCGGCGCCAAGCTGCTGGGTGACGGTTTCGACCGCTCCGACGCCCAGTTCAAGGCGGACGTCGCGGGCGGGATGAACCGGATCGACGCCGTCAACAAGAACAAGGACGACCTGTCGGCGACGGAGGTCCAGCACCAGTACGCCATCGGGATCATGGAGTATCTCGGCCCGGAGTACAACAAGGCTGCTGCTTTCCTGGACGAGACCGACGGGAACACGAGCAAGGGCGGCGACAAGGTCTTTCCGCCCCCGCCCGCGAACCCCGTCCCGCCCGGTGTCGGGTCCTCCACCATGCCGACGCCGGCCTTCCCGGAGGCTCCGACCGGCGGTGGCACCACGCCCGGGCAGGTGCCCGGGTCGATGCCCGGGTCGATCGACCCGCACAGCCCGACGTTCCAGCCCCCGCCGGCGCAGACGCTGCCCGGCACGGTCGGGCCGCATCCGGGCGGCGTCGTCCAGCCCCCCTCCACCGGCATCGACAGCTGGACCCCGCCCACGGGCGGCGGCCAGCCGGGTGGCGGGATCGGCGGCGGTGGCGGCGGCATCGGTGGCGGTGGCGGTATCGGTGGCGGCGGTGGTGGCATCGGCGGTGGCGGTATCGGCGGCGGGGGTGGGTACATCCCCGGCGGTCTCGGTGGTGGCGGTCTCGGCGGTGGCCGGGCCGGTGGCGGCATCGCCGGCGGTGCCGGTGGCGTCAAGAGCGGCGGTGGTACGGCCGGTGGTGCCGCGCGTCCGGGTGCGGCCGGCGGTGCCGGTGGCGCGGCCGGTGGTGCGGCCCAGGGCAAGGCCGGTGGCGCCGGTGCCGGTGGCATGGGCGGCGGTATGGGCGGCGGCGCCGGTGCCGGCGGGGCCAAGGGTGGCGCCGGCGGCAAGAGCAGCGGCCTGGTGCGCAAGGCCGGCGGTACGGTCGGCGGTGCGAAGCCGGGCAGCGCGAGCGGCCGGGCGTTCACCGAGGGCGGTTCCGGGCTCGGCAAGGGCCGTGGCGCGCAGAACGGCGCGGCGGGCGCGGGCGGCATGCACGGTGCCGGCGCCGGCGGGGCCGGCAAGGGCAAGAAGAAGGACGGTGGCAACCGCCCGGACTACCTCGTCGAGGACGAGGACACCTGGCGCGGTGGCACGGCCCTGCCGCCCGTGATCGAGTAGCGGTCGCGGCGGCGGGTCGGCCGCGGGGGCGTTCCCGGTGACGGGGGCGCCCCCGCGGCGTTTCTTTTCGGCGTCCCGGTTCCGGTGCCGCCCCGCTCGAATATGAATTGATAGCATGCCGAATTCCCGGGCCGCATTTCTGCGGTCCGGGAATTCGGTGGGTGGAGGCCGTGGCGGGAATCGAACCCACGTAAACCGCTTTGCAGGCGGTTCCCTGAACCACTCGGGCACACGGCCGGGAGGGTGACGGGCGCTCGGGCCGCGTCGAATCGGGGGAGAGGCGCGCTCAGGCGCGACAGCTGGGGCGGCAACAGGGGGCGCAGGGGCGGACGGCCGCGTTGCGGGCCTCCGGGCTCCTGTTCATCGCCGTCTCCTGTCGTTGTCACCGCGAGGGGCGGCCGGGTTTTCCGGCCTGCCGTGCTGATGAATTCATCTTATGCGGCGCTACCCGGTGCGCGTCAATATCCGATTATGAATTCTGTGTGTCGTGGTGTGCTACGGTCGATCGGAGGCGGTGAAGTGATCGCCCCGGACGAGGTGCGTCGTACCCGGCAGGCCAAGACGACGCAGTACAGCAGTGGCAGCGCAGGGCTGCCGCTCACTGACTGCGGAGGAGTCTGTCGTGATCGCCTGGGTGGTTCTGGTCGTCGCCGGGGTGCTGGAGACGGTCTGGGCGGTGGCCCTGGAGGGTTCCAGGGGGTTCTCCCGGCCGGTGCCGAGCCTGGTGTTCGTAGTGGCGCTGGCGTTCTCGATGGGCGGGCTGGCGTACGCGATGCGCAGCATTCCGCTGGGGACGGGTTACGCGGTCTGGGTCGGCATCGGTGCGATCGGCACGGCGCTGTACGGGATGGTGGCGCTGGGGGACGCGGCGACGGCGGCCCGGGTGACCTGTCTGCTGCTGATTCTCTCGGGGGTGGTGGGTCTCAAGGTGCTGCACTGACACGGTGCTGCACTGACACGGTGCCCGGCCGGCCGGCCGATCGGTCGTAGGTCCGGGGGCGGAGCCGGAATCCGCCTCCCGTCAGGAGTCATCCAGAGCCACGGGTCTTACGATGGCTGGCATGACCACAGCCTCCACCACCTCGGTCGACAGCGCCCGGACCCCGCAGCCGCCCTCCTCCGAGGACGGCGTGCTGAGCGGTCCCTACCGGGCGCTGACCCTGGGCATCGTGTCGGTCGTGCTGCTGCTCGCGTTCGAGGCGACGGCCGTCAACACGGCGATGCCGGTGGCGGCCCGTCAGCTGGACGGCCTGGGCCTGTACGCGTTCGCGTTCTCCGGCTACTTCACCACCACGCTGTTCGCCCTGGTGCTCTCCGGGCAGTGGTGCGACCGGCGCGGCCCGCTGGCCCCGCTGTTCACCGGCATCGCGGTCTTCGGCGCGGGGCTGGTGATGGCCGGGACGGCGGTCGGCATGTGGCTCTTCGTCGCCGGCCGCGCGGTCCAGGGCCTCGGCGGCGGTCTGGTGATCGTGGCGCTGTACGTGGTGGTCGGCCGGGCGTTCCCGGAACGGCTGCGGCCGTCCGTGTTCGCGGCCTTCTCGGCGGCCTGGGTGCTGCCGTCGATCGTGGGGCCGCTGGTGTCGGGTGCGGTGACCCAGCACCTGGGCTGGCGCTGGGTGTTCCTGGCCGTGCCGGTGCTGATCCTGCTGCCGCTGGCGGTGATGGGCCCGGCGCTGCGCCGGGCCGAACGGGCCCAGCCGTCCTCGGTGGCGGTGCCGTACGACCGGCGCCGCACCGTGCTCGCGGCGATGGCGGCACTCGGCGCGGGGCTGCTCCAGTACGCGGGGCAGCGGCTCGACCCGGTCGGGCTGCTGCCGGCGGTGGCGGGGGCGGCGCTGCTGCTGCCGGCGGTGGTGCGGCTGCTGCCGCCGGGGACGCTGCTGGCGGCCCGGGGCCTGCCGACGGTGATCCTGCTGCGCGGGGTGGCGGCCGGGGCGTTCTTCGCGGCGGAGGCGTTCATCCCGCTGATGATGGTGACCCAGCGCGGCCTGTCGCCGACGCTGGCCGGTCTGACGCTGACCAGTGGCGGGCTGTCCTGGGCGCTGGGTTCGTTCCTGCAGGGCAGGCCGTGGGCCGAGCGGCACCGCGAGGCACTGATCCGGCTGGGCTTCGTGCTGACCGCGGTGGCGATCGCCGGGGCGGCCCTGGTGCTGGTCCCGGCGGTGCCGACGGTGGTGGCGGCGGTGGCCTGGGCGGTCGGCGGGATCGGCATGGGGCTGGCGGTGGCCAGCATCAGCGTGCTGATGATGAAGCTCTCGGCGGCCGAGGACACCGGCGCCAACTCGGCGGCGCTGCAGCTGAGCGACGCGCTGGGCAACGTGCTGCTGATCGGTCTGGCCGGGGTGCTGTTCGCGGCGCTCGGCGGTGGCGCGGTGGCCACCGCCGGGGACGGGCCGACACCGGCCGGCCCGTTCGCGGCGATCTTCCTGGTGATGACCGGGGTCGCGCTGGTGGGCGCGCTGGTCGCGGGGCGGACCGGAGTCCCGTCCCGGACCGCCGCCGGTGCGGCCGGTGCCTCAGGAGGGCTGGGGGACGACCTGGGCTGAGGCCGGCGGGTTGGAGGGCGAGGGCCCCGGCCCGCCGAGGTACTCCGCCCAGCCGCCGGTCGGGGCCTGGCCCATCGGCAGCGCCTGGAGCTTGCGCAGCACCGCCGGGTCCTGCACCTCCAGCCACTCGATCAGCTGGCGGAACGACACCAGCCGGACCTCCGGCCGTGACGCGATGGTCTTCAGGACCTCCTCGACGGCGTTCATGTAGATGCCGCCGTTCCACTCCTCGAAGTGGTTGCCGATGATCAGCGGCGCCCGGTTGGTGCTGTACGCGCGCTCGAAGCCGGCCAGGTAGGAGTCGCGGGCCTGGGTCTGCCAGGCGGCGCGGCGGGCGGGGTCGCCCTTGGTGTTGGAGCCGGACTGGTTGTACATGATGTTGTAGTCCATCGAGAGCACCTGGAAGGTGTGCCCGGGGAACGGGATGGACTGCAGCGGCATGTCCCACAGTGCGCCGCCCTGGATCTTCTGCGGCCAGACCTGGAGCCCGCCGACGCCACTGCTGTCGTACTTCCAGTTGCGCTTGACGGCGGTCGGCAGCAGGCCGCGCTGGCCCTCCAGGCAGGGGGTGCGGGAGCCGATCAGCTCCTTGCGGTAGTCGAAGGGGAGCGCGGGCAGGTCGAAACCGGTGTTGGTCTTCCAGTTCATGACGAAGGACATCGCCTGCTCGATCTCGCTGTCCCAGTCCTCGGGCGACCAGGCGGCGCCGCCGGTGGGGCCGCAGAAGTGCCCGTTGAAGTGGGTGCCGATCTCGTGGCCCTCCAGCCAGGCGGCGCCCAGCTGGGTGAGGGTCTCGTGGATGTGCTCGTCGGTGAGGTAGCCGATGTCGGATGCGCCGATCGGGTGCTGCGGCGGCCGGTAGAGGGTCTTCTTGCCCTCCGGGACGGCGTAGACCCCGCTGAAGAAGAAGGTCATCCCGGCGTTGTGTTCCTTGGCCAGCTGCCGGAACCGGCTGAACAGCTTGTTGTCGAGTTCGCCCGCGCCGTCCCAGGAGAAGACCACGAACTGCGGCGGGCGCTCGCCCAGCTTCAGCTGTTCGGCGGCGGGCTGGTTGGGCTGGGCGCCGGTGTCCGAGGTGGAGCCGTCGCCGATCAGGGTGACCACGGGCAGCGGCTTGGGGCCCTGGCCGGTGGCATCGGTGGCGCCGGTGGCGTGGTCGGGCCCGGGGCTCTGTTCGCCCCCGCTGCCGCCGCCCTTGCCTGAGCAGCCGGCCACCAGGGTGGCGGCGGTGGCGGCACCGGCGGCGAGCAGGGTTCGGCGGGGGAGGGCTTCCATGGTCACATCCGTTCGCGGGGGTGGGGTGTCCTGGCAGCGACACTGGCTGGTCGTACTGACGGACAGTCCGATAAGTCCAGTATTGGGACCTGGGCGGATCGGGGCCACAGCATGGCACGGCGGCGCGCGAGTCCCCGGTAGGCGTGGCGAGTGGCGCACTCGATCGCCCGCGCGCCGATCGCGCGCTCATCCGTTCGGCCGAGTGCCCGCGCCGCCGGGTGGCAGGGGGCTGCTGAACCGTCGTCAGATGGAGCCACGTCATGCGGCCCGCCGGAGGTGCGTCCAGCGATGTGGGAGTGGGTGACCGACGCCTACCGGGAGCGGATCGTGGACTCCGGCCGCGAGCCGCTCTTCCTGCTGCTGGTCGGACTGATCCTGTCGTTCCTCTTCATCCGCTTCAGCGTCCGGATGATCCGCCGCGGCACCAGGTGGTGGCCCGGCAACGTCACCCCCGGCGGCATGCACATCCACCACGTGGTCTTCGGGCAGGCCCTGATGCTGATCTGCGGCGTCTCGGCGTTCGCCATCCGCGGCGACGGCGGCCAGGCCTGGAACTGGCTCGGCTTCGGGTTCGGCATCGGCGCCGGCCTGGTCCTCGACGAGTTCGCGCTGGTCCTGCACCTGGAGGACGTCTACTGGAGCGAGCAGGGACGCAAGTCGGTGGACGCGGTGATCATGGCGGTGGCCGTGATCGGGCTGCTGCTCCTCGGCGAGCTGCCGTTCGGCGGCTTCACCCGCAGGCTGAACGTCAGCCAGGTCGTCGGGGCCGTCGTGCTGCTGGGACTGGTCGTCGTCAGCCTGTTCAAGGGCAAGCTGTGGACCGGGCTGCTCGGGGTGATGCTCTGGCCGATCGCCCTGGTCGGCGCCGTCCGGCTGGCCCGCCCGCAGAGCCCCTGGGCCCGCTGGCGCTACCTGGCCCGCCCCAAGCGGATGGCCCGCGCGGAGCGGCGGGAGGCCAGGATCCACGGCCGGATCGGGGCCTGGCGCAACGCCACGTACAACTTCGTGGCGGGCGCGCCCGACCCGTCCGTCGAACCCGTCGCCGTCCCGGTGATCCCGCCGCCCGAGTCCGAGTTCTGGGAGCCCGAGCCGGTCGCCCCCTGGCGTGAGCGCTGCGCGGGCGCCGCCGAGTGGTACGTCCGGATCGCCGCGCTGCTCTGCCTGCTGGCCGGCCTGATCACGCCCTTCCGCGACCAGGTCAGGCGGGCCAACACCGGCCAGTTCTTCACCCCCGTCCTGATGACGGCCGGCTTCACCTCGGCACTGTTCGCGGGCCTGCTCGCGGTCATGCTGCGACGCCGCAAGCGGGCCGCCTGGCTGGTCACCACCACGGTGGTGGCGCTCTACGCCGCGGTCTTCCTGCTGGCACTGGCCTACCACGAGTACCGCCAGCACCCCTTCAACTGGGTGTCGGCGGTGCTCACCTACGGCCTGCTGGCCGTCCTGGTGCTCGCCCGGCCGGCCTTCCAGGCCCGCGGCGACCGCCGCAACGTCCCGCTCGCGCTGGCCGTCCTGGTGGTCGGCGGCGCGGTGCTGTCGGTGCTCGGCGCCGCCGTGGTCCGGCTCACCTACGAGGGCACCCCGCCCGCCTGGGGCGACAGCATCCTGTACGTGCTGCTGCGCCTGATCACCCTGTCCGGCGTCGTCGAGTACGCCGACGTGGACCTGCCCGGCTGGGTCGACCTCGGCATCAACCTCTTCGGCGCCGCCCTGCTGCTGCTCGCCCTGCGGGCGCTCTTCCGCTCGCCGCGCGGACGGCGGCACCTGGAGCCCGAGGACGAGCAGCGGCTGCGCGCCCTGCTCGACCGGCACGGCGGCCGCGACTCGCTCGGCTACTTCGCGCTGCGCCGCGACAAGTCGGTCTGCTGGTCGCCGTCCGGCAAGGCCGCCGTGCTCTACCGGGTGGTCAACGGCGTCGCCCTGGCCTCCGGCGACCCGATCGGCGACCCCGAGGCCTGGCCGCAGGCGATCGAGAAGTGGTGGCAGGAGGTCCGCCGGCACGCCTGGGTCCCGGCGGTCACCGGCGCCGGCGAGCAGGCCGGTACGGCGTACCGGCGGGTGACCGGTCTGCGGGCGCTGGAGTTCGGCGACGAGGCGGTGGTCGAGACGGCCGGCTTCAGCCTGGAGGGGCGGTCGATGCGGACCCTGCGCCAGACGTCCAACCGGGTCCGCAAGGCCGGGTACCGGGTGGTGCTGCGCCGGCACCGGGAGATCCCGGTGGAGGAGCTGGCCGAGCTGGTGCGGCTCGCCGACGCCTGGCGGCACGGGCGCACCGAGCGCGGCTTCTCGATGGCGCTCGGCCGGCTCGGCGACCCGGCCGACGGCGACTGCCTGATGGCCGAGTGCCGGGACGAGAACGACCGCACCTGCGCGCTGCTCAGCTTCGTCCCCTGGGGCGCGCACGGCCTGTCGCTGGACCTGATGCGCCGTGACCGGGAGTCGGACAACGGCCTGGTCGAGTACCTGATCACCGAGCTGCTGCGGTGCTCCGCCGAGGGCGATCCGCAGGTCGCCCGGGTCTCGCTGAACTTCGCGATGTTCCGGGCGGTCTTCGAGGAGGGCGGCAAGCTGGGCGCCGGCCCGGTGCTCCGGCTGTGGCGCGGCGTCCTGCGCTTCTTCTCCCGGTGGTGGCAGCTGGAGTCCCTGTACCGGGCCAACGCCAAGTACCAGCCCGACTGGGAGCCCCGCTACCTGCTGTACGAGAAGTCCTCCGAGCTGCCGGCCGTCGCGATCGCCAACGCCACCGCGGAGGGCTTCCTCAGCCGGCCCCGGCTGCCGAGCGTCCGCTCGCTGCGGCGCGGCCGGGCGGCGGAGAGCGCGCGGTGAGGACCCGTCAGAGCGTCCCGCCCGTTCGGTGCGCTGCGGATGCCGCCGGGCCGGGCACCGGGTTTGACTGGGCTGGTCGGAGCGGGTCGGCAGCGGGGAGCGCAGGTGGGCGGAGAACAGGCCAGGAGCCCCTGGCCCGGGACGCTGGCGGCCGGCACCGCGCTGGTCCTCGGTGCCTGGCTGGTCCAGCACGGCGGCACCGGCCTGCCGCCCGGACCGGGCGCCGACCAGGCCTTCGACGGCCGTGCCGTGGCCGGCCCGGTGGTGCCGCCGCTGCCGCACTCGGTGCCCACCCGGCTGCGGATCCCGGTGATCGGCGTCGACGCCCCGTTCACCCCGCTGGCGCTGGACGGCGACGGCCGGCTCCAGGCGCCGCCGGAAGCCGACCGGAACCTGGCCGGCTGGTACCGGGACGGCTCCGCGCCGGGCCAGCGGGGCGCGGCGATCGTGGCCGGCCACGTCGACAACCTGAACGGCCCCGCCGTCTTCTACCGGCTCGGCAGCCTGCGCAGGGGCGACCAGCTGGAGATCCTGCGGGCCGACCGGGCCACCGCCTTCTTCGCCGTGGACGCGGTCGAGGTCTACCCGAAGGCGGACTTCCCCGACGCCAAGGTCTACGCCCCCACCGGGGACGCCCAGTTGCGCCTGATCACCTGCGGCGGGGGCTTCACCCGGCAGGGCGGCTACGACGGCAACGTGGTCGTCTTCGCCCACCTGGTCCGCACCCTGCGGGCCTGACCCGCCCGAGCACCGAGGAGGCCCATTGGTCCGGCCGCTCGCGGCGTGGAACCCGCTGGACTGGTCGCTGGTCGACGGCCCGGTGCCGTACGTGCTGCTGGTGCTCGGCTTCGGCTCGCTGCTGGGCCTCGCCGTCTCCACCGGCCCGCGCTGGTGGACCAGGCGGCTGCCCTGCGCCGTCCTGGTGGCCGCGGCGGCGTCGGCGCTGGTGGTGTACACCGTCGACGTCTGGTGGCGGCCGTTCCCGGGCGGCCTGCCGCGCGTCGTCACGGTGTGGATCGGGGTCGCGCTGCTCGGCCTCTCGCTGGCGGCCTTCCGGCTGCCGGCGCTGCACTGGCGCGGGGGGATCTGCGCCGTGGTGGCCGCGCTGCTGGTCGTCCTGATGGCCGCCAACCAGGTCAACCGGTACTACGTCCAGTACCCGACGGCGCGCGCGATGCTGGCCCCCGAGACCGATCCGCTGACCACCGGCCGGGACGACCGGACCGTCACCGCGCCGCCCGGCCGGACGCTCTCCGAGGTCTGGCAGCCGCCGGACCGGATGCCCGGCACCGGCACCCTGTCGGCCGTCCCGATCCCCGGCCGGGCGTCCGGGTTCGACGCCCGGGACGCGTACGTCTACCTCCCGCCCGCCTACCTGACCTCGCCGCGCCCGCTGCTGCCCGTCATCGTGCTGATGGCGGGCCAGCCCGGCGGGCCGGCGGACTGGGTGAACTCCGGCGGCCTGAAACAGGTGCTGGACGAGTTCGCCGCGGCCCACCGGGGGCTGGCGCCGGTGGTGGTGGTCGCCGACCCGATCGGCTCCACGCTCGGCAACACCCTCTGCATGGACTCCCGGATCGCCCGGGCCCAGACCTACCTGGCGGTGGACGTGCCCGACTGGATCCACCACCACCTGCAGACCGCCACCGGCCGCACCCAGCAGTCCGTCGGCGGCATCTCGTTCGGCGGCACCTGCGCCCTCCAGCTCGCCGTCAACGCACCGGAGGTGTACGGCTCGTTCATGGACATGTCCGGCCAGTTGGAACCCACCCTCGGCACCCACGCCGATACCGTCGACGAGGCCTTCGGCGGGGACGAGGCGGCCTTCGACGCCGTCGACCCGCTCCATGTGATGGCCCGTCGGAGCTTCCCGGACACCGCGGGCCTGTTCCTCGTCGGCGCCTCGGACGCCGAGTTCGGGCCGCAGGTGCGCGCGGTCCACGCCGCGGCCGTCCAGGCCGGGATGCGGATCACCTTCGAGACCGTCCCCGGCGGCCACAACTGGGCCGCCTTCCACCTCGGCCTGACCCGGTACGTCCCGTGGCTGGCCCAGCAGACCGGACTGACCCGATGACCGACGCCGCCACGCCCGCCACCCCCGTCACCCCGCGCCCCGAACGCGGCCCGCAGCGGCTGCTGCGGCTGCTGCGCCCGCACGCGGCGCACCTGCGCTCGGCCCCGCTGACGGTGGCGCTGCTGGTCGCCCTCTGGGCGGTCGGCGCCGCCACCGGCAGCCTCGGGGACGGCCCCGACCCCGACCTGCTGGCGCACGTCGGGGTGGGCATCCCGACGCTGGAGGCCGGGCGGTGGTGGACCCCGCTCAGCTCGCTCCTGTGGTGCTCCGGCATCGGCGCGTACGTGCTGATCAGCCTGCTGCTGGCGGTGCTCGGCCCGATCGCCGAACGCCGGCTGGGCAGCCCGCTGGCGGCGGCCGTCCTGGTCCTCGGGCAGGTGCTCGGCACCCTCCTGGGCACCGCGGCCGTCCGGATCGGGGTCTCGGCCGACCTGGGCTGGACGAAGGCGATCCAGGACCAGATCGCGGTCAGCCCCGGCGCCGGGCTGGTCGCGCTGGCCGCCGTGCTCAGCTACCGCCTCAGCGTGCTCTGGCGGCGCAGGCTGCGGCTGCTGGCGGTGCTCGTCCCGTTGGTGCTGATGCTCTACGTCGGCCACCTCCAGGGCGTGCAGCGGGTGGCCGGGGTGCTGGTCGGCCTGGTCGGCGGCGCCCTGCTGCACCGGCGGCGTCCGGGCCGGCCGCACCGCGCCTCGTACACCGAGACCCGGGTGCTGGTCGCGCTCTGCCTGGCCGCCGCGGCGATCGGCCCGCTGGTCGCCTCGCTCTACCAGGACGCGATCGGGCCGTTCAACACCGTCAGCGACCTCTACTTCTCGCACGTGCCCTCCTCGGCGGAGGTCGCCGACGCCTGCGCCTCCTCCGTCGAGGAGTGCGCGCGGGCGCACTCCGTGCAGCGCTTCTTCGACTCGCCCGGCCGGCTGATGGCCGCCCTGGTACCGGTGCTGCTCCTGGTGCTGGCCGAGGGGCTGCGCCGCGGGCTGCGGCTGGCCTGGTGGATCAGCGTGCTCACCGAACTGGCCTGGGTCGGCGTGCTGGCCTGGCTGCTGGCCGACAACTACGACGCGTACGCCGAGGACGGCGGTGTCCCGCTGCTGTTCGAGCTGGTCGGCGAGGCGCTGCTGCTGCCGGTCGCCCTGCTGGTGCTCCAGTGGGTCACCCGGCGCAGCTTCGACCAGCGGTTGTCGCGCCGGGACGTCACGCGGTTGGCCGCGGTGGTGGGCGGCGCGCTGGTGCTGTGCTGCGGGGCCTACGTGGGCATCGGCCTGCTGGTCCGGGCCCAGTACGAGCCGGACGCCACGGTGGGCGGCCTGTTCGCCGGGCTGCCGGCCGAGCTGCTGCCGCCCTCGTACAACGACCTGCTGCCCGGCTACCCGATCGCGTCCGGCGGCACCGCGCAGGCCCTGGAGATCTACTGCGGCGTGGTGTTCTGGGTGATCACGCTGGTCGCGCTGGTGCTGGCGTTCCGCCGGCCGGTGCTGCACACCGACGCCGAGGACGCGGCCCGGGCCCGGGCGCTGCTGACCGCCCACGGCGGGTCGACGCTCTCCTTCATCTCCACCTGGGACGGCAACCACTACTGGTTCGACGAGGAAGGCCTGGCGGCGGTGCCGTACCGGGTGATCGCCACCGTGGCACTGACCACCGGCGACCCGTTCGGCGAACCGGCGGCCCGGTCGCGGGCGGTGGCGGGCTTCGCCCGGTACTGCGACGCGCGGGGGTGGACGCCCTGCTTCTACAGCGTCACCACCGAGACGCTGGAGCAGGCGGAGGCGCTCGGCTGGCGCTCGCTCCAGGTCGCCGAGGACACCGTGGTCGCGCTGCCGGAGCTGGCCTTCACCGGCAAGAAGTGGCAGGACATCCGCACCTCGCTGAACAAGGCCGGCAAGCAGGGCATCACCGCCGAGTGGTGGACGTACCACGACGCCCCGATCGCGATCCGGGACCAGGTCCAGGCCATCTCCGAGGAGTGGGTCTCCGACAAGGGCCTGCCGGAGATGGGGTTCACCCTGGGTGGCCTGCCCGAGCTGACCGACCCCGCGGTGCGGATGCTGGTGGCGGTGGACGCGGACCGGACGGTGCACGGCCTGACCAGCTGGATGCCGGTCTACCGGGACGGCGAACCGGTCGGCTGGACGCTGGACTTCATGCGGCGCCGGTCCGAGGGGTTCCGCGGGGTGATGGAGTTCCTGATCGCGTCCGCGGCGCTGGGCTTCAAGGAGGAGGGGGCCGAGTTCCTCAGCCTCTCCGGCGCCCCGCTGGCCCGCTCCGACCGGGGCGAGCCGCCGACCGCGCTGCAGCGGATGCTGGACTGGATGGGCAAGGTGCTGGAGCCGGTGTACGGCTTCCGGTCGCTGCTGGCCTTCAAGGCCAAGTTCCAGCCCGAGTACCGGCCGATGTACATGGTCTACCCGGACCCGGCCGCGCTGGGCAGCATCACCCGGGCGATCGGCAAGGCCTACCTGCCGCACCTGACGCCGGCCCAGGGCGTCCGGCTGATGCGCAGGCTCTCGGCCTGAGCCGCTCCGCCGGCGGCCCAGGCCCGCGACGGCCGTTCAGCCCAGCAACTCGGCCAGCTCGCGGTCCGGGTCCAGGTTCAGCGCTTCCTGGCCCTCGGGGACGGCCAGGTGGCTGCGCCACAGGAAGCGCCGGAGGTCCGGGGTGGTGAAGTGCAGCAGGGCGACGCCCTCCGGGGCGCGCAGCTCGACCGCGGTCCGGCGCTCGGTGGCGGGCCGCACGTGCACGTCACCGGGGCCGGCGGGACCGTCGAGTCCGGCCGCGAGCAGCCGGCGGGCGAAGACCCACTCGACGCCGGGCCCGGCGTCGGGGTCGGGCCCGGTGCGGTCGGGTTCGTGGCGCCCGCCGGGGCCGCCGACGTCGCCGGGGTCGCCGGGGGATTCGCCGGCGTCGTCCAGCGAGTACTCGGCGGGGAAGACCATCCGGACGGCGAGCGGGTCGTCCGTCCGGTACCGCAGGGTGACCGGCAGCAGCGCGGAGCGCCGGCTGCTGATGATCAGGCGGGCCTGGACGACCTGTTCGACGGTTGCCGTCGTACCGGACATGTTTCTTCCTCCCGATGAAGCGTGCGTGCGAGCCGCGTGACGCGAGTGGCCGATGTGGCTCCGGAACACTGGGAGTCCGGAAGGCGGTCGGGATTACGCGGCTTTTCGCCCTTTCTGGAGTGATCCGGGTCACATCAAACCGGATGTCGGGGGAAATCCGGTCGGATGGTCCGAACTTCACCCGGGCGGCCGGGGGTGGCGCACCCGAAATGCGCTGTCCGGGCGGTCGTCCGGGCCCCTACCATCGCGGGATGGACACTCCGAGCGACCCTGGCCGGGCGCCCGTCCCCGAGGAGGAGGACGTGCAGCGCCACCGCGAGGACGTGCGCCGCCTCGGCGCCAAGTACGCGGCCCGTCACGCCGATCTGCTGCGGAGGCTCGGCGAATGAGGTACCTGGACGTGCCGGACGTGCTGGAGCTGTCCGCCTTCGCCTGTCAGGGGCGCGAGATGGCGGTCCGCGAGCCCGGCCTGCTGGCCTCGGCCGCGCACCGCCCGCGCTCCGGGATGTTCGGCGTGGAGGCGTACGAGGGCCGGTTCCAGAAGGCCGCGGCGCTGCTGCACGGCCTCGCCACCAACCACCCGTTCGTGGACGGCAACAAGCGGACGGCGTGGATGGGCACGGTCGTCTTCCTGGACCTGCACGGCGCCGACATGGCCGCGGTGGACCAGGAGGAGGCGTACCGGCTGGTGGTCGAGGTGGCCTCGGGAGAGCTCGCCGATGTGACCGGGATCGCCCGCCGGCTGAGGGCGATGTACGAGCGCGGCGAGGCCGGTTGAGGTCGGCGGGCCGGTAGGCTGGGCGGGTTGTACGACCGCCGACCGCCCGCGGGCCGGGGGCTGAGAAATGCCCTGACCTGCGACGAACCCCTTCCGGAGACCGTGAGTACTGCCGCCTCCCCGATGGCCCCCCTGTTCTCGGACGCCGATCCGCACGCACCCAGCCGCCCGGCCGGAACCACGGCCGCGTCGCACCTGTCCCCGGCCTTTCCCGGCCGTGCCCCCTGGGGCACGGCCGGAAAGCTGCGGGCCTGGCAGCAGGGGGCCCTGGACCGGTACATCGAGAAGCAGCCGCGCGACTACCTCGCGGTCGCTACCCCGGGCGCGGGAAAGACCACCTTCGCCCTGACCCTCGCCTCGTACCTGCTGCACAACCACCTCGTGCAGCAGGTCACCGTCGTCGCCCCGACCGAGCACCTGAAGAAGCAGTGGGCCGAGGCCGCGGCCCGGATAGGCATCAAGCTGGACCCGGCCTACTCCTCGGGCCCGCTCTCCCGCGATTACCACGGCATCGTGGTCACCTACGCCGGCGTGGGCGTCAACCCGATGCTGCACCGCAACCGCACCGAGGCCCGCAAGACCCTCGTGATCATGGACGAGATCCACCACGCCGGTGACTCCAAGTCCTGGGGCGAGGCCTGCGCCGAGGCCTTCGAGCCCGCCACCCGGCGGCTCGCGCTCACCGGCACGCCGTTCCGCTCCGACACCAACCCGATCCCGTTCGTCCAGTACGAGGCGGGCAGCGACGGCATCCGCAAGTCGGTCGCCGACTACACCTACGGGTACGGGCACGCGCTGGCCGACCACGTCGTGCGCCCGGTGATCTTCCTCTCCTACAGCGGCAACATGCGCTGGCGCACCAAGGCCGGCGACGAGCTGGAGGCCCGGCTCGGCGAGCCGATGACCAAGGACCTGATCGCCCAGGCCTGGCGTACCGCACTGGCCCCCCAGGGCGAGTGGATCCCGAACGTGCTGAGCGCGGCGGACCGGAGGCTCACCGAGGTCCGCAAGGCCATCCCGGACGCCGGCGGCCTGGTGATCGCCACCGACCAGAACGTGGCCCGCGCCTACGCCAAGATCCTGCGCGAGCTCACCGGCGAGAAGCCCACCCTGGTCCTGTCCGACGAGGCCGAGGCCTCGAAGCGGATCTCCGACTACGCGGCCGGCGACTCCCGCTGGATGGTCGCCGTCCGGATGGTGTCGGAGGGCGTCGACGTGCCCCGGCTGGCCGTCGGCGTGTACGCCACCTCCATCTCCACCCCGCTGTTCTTCGCCCAGGCCGTGGGCCGCTTCGTGCGCGCCCGCAAGCGCGGCGAGACCGCCTCCGTCTTCCTGCCCACCATCCCGATGCTGCTCGGCTTCGCCAACGAGATGGAGGTCCAGCGCGATCACGTGCTGGACCGGCCGAAGAAGGAGGGCGAGGGCCTCTTCGACGAGGAGGACCGGCTGCTCGCCGAGGCCGAGAAGGCCAACGACGGCCCGGACACGGCCGGCGGCGAGGAGTTCTCGTACGAGGCGCTCGGCTCCGACGCGGTCTTCGACCGGGTGCTGTACAACGCCATGGAGTTCGGCATGCAGGCGCACCCGGGCAGCGAGGAGGAGGAGGACTACCTCGGCATCCCGGGCCTGCTGGAGCCGGACCAGGTGCAGATGCTGCTGCAGAAGCGCCAGCACCGGCAGATCCAGCGCTCCAAGGCGAAGCCCGCGGAGGAGGCCGACCTGATCGAACTCCCGGCCGAGCAGCGCCCGGTGGTCACCCACCAGGAGCTGCGCGAGCTGCGCAAGGAGCTCAACGCGCTGGTGGCCGCCTGGCACCACCGGACCAGCCAGCCGCACGGCACCGTCCACAACGAGCTGCGCCGCCAGTGCGGCGGCCCGCTCACCGCCCAGGCCACGGCGAACCAGTTGAAGGCCCGGATCGCCAAGATCAGGGAGTGGGCCACCGCGTCCTGAGTTCCGACCCTTCCCTCGGGGGGGGGATTGCTTTTCGCCACGGCCGGCGCGACGGCCGGTGAGAACGCCCGGCGGCCATCGGCCGCCGGGCGTCGCGCGTTCCGGGCTGGGAGTCCGCTGGGAGTCCGCTGGGAGCGGTGATGGCACTCCGTACTGTCCGGACTCCGGACTCGCTCGAACTGGCGAGCGGGAATTGCCGGAGGGTATGGGGGATTTTGGTGGGAATTTGATCTCGGTAGCGCGACGAATCGGATCGGATTTTGGACAAGGCCTTCCGCAGCGAGCCTCCCGTTCACTACTTTTCCTCCACGCTCTCTCGAACCGACCACCCCGACCCGGGGGAGCACCGCAGAGCTATCCGCCCGGCAATGGCGCCGGGACGTGGCTTCCAGCGCGGACACCCACTCGCGCGCGACACCTCCGTCCCGGTACCGGCACCACGTCGGACCGGCGACCGCCGCGGAAAGGACATGCGCGTGACCGCTGAGACCTCCCAGACCCTGGACAGAGGTGTCCGGGTACTGAAACTGCTCGCGGACTCCGAGCGGGGCCTGACCGTCACCGAACTCGCCGCCCGCCTGGCGGTCAACCGCACCGTCGTCTACCGGCTGCTGGCCACCCTGGAACAGCACGGGCTGGTCCGCCGGGACATCGGCGGCCGGGCCCGGGTCGGCCTCGGGGTGCTGCGCCTGGCGCACCGCGTCCACCCGTTGCTGCGCGAGGCCGCGCTGCCCGCGCTGCGCAGCCTCGCCGAGGACCTCGGCGCCACCGCGCACCTCACCCTGGTGGACGGCAGCGAGGCGCTGGCGGTGGCGGTGGTCGAGCCGACCTGGACGGACTTCCACGTCGCGTACCGCACCGGCCTGCGCCACCCGCTGAGCGAGAGCGCGGCCGGCCGGGCGATCCTGGAGGCCCGCTCCTTCCCCAGCCAGCGCCGGCCCGAGCAGGGCTTCGTCGTCACCCACGCGGAGGAGCAGTCGGGAGCCAGTGGCGCCGCGGCCGCACTGCTCGGTCTGAGCGGCATCGAGGGCAGCGTCGGCGTGGTGATGCTCAACGGACTGGTGCCGGAGCGGGTCGGCCCGCGGGTGGTGGAGGCCGCGACCGAGGTCGCCGACGCCCTGAGGTAGTGCCCGCCGGACCGGCCGGGTGTGTTTTGATGCGGGGTGTGTCTCCTGTGAAGGTGTGTCCCCTGTGAAGCTGCCCCCGGCCCTCACCGCTCCCAAGACCCGCGCGCTGGGCCTGTGCGGCGCGCTGGTCGTCGCGCTGTTCGCGGTCGCCGCGTTCGCGCCGCTGCCGTTCACACTGACCCAGCCCGGGGTGACCGCCGACACCCTCGGCACGTACCAGGGCCGGCCGGTGCTCACCATCACCGGTGCGCCCGTCCGGGTGACCGACGGTCAGCTGCGGGCCACCACCATCTCGGCGACCAACGCGGGCGAGCGGATCAGCCTGCGCCGGGCGCTGGAGGGCTGGCTGAACGAGGACGAGGCCGTGGTGCCCACCGACGTCGTCTACCCCGAGCCCGACCCGGCCGACGCCGAGCAGGAGACCGCCCGGCAGATGACCGAGTCCCAGGACTCGGCGACCGCGGCCGCCCTGAACTACCTCCACCTCGCCCCGGAGCAGGTCAAGGTCGCGGTCGACCTGGGCGACATCGGCGGCCCGAGCGCCGGCCAGATGCTCACCCTCGGGATCATCGACAAGCTGGCCGGCAACGGCCACGGCGGGGACCTCACCGGCGGCCGCACCGTGGCCGGCACCGGAACGGTCGACGCGGACGGGAGGATCGGCGCGGTCGGCGGCGTGCCGCTGAAGACCCAGGCGGCGGCCCGGGACGGCGCCACGGTCTTCCTGGTGCCCGCCCAGGAGTGCTCGGACGCCAAGGTGAACCTCCCGGACGGCCTGCGGCTGGTGCCGGTCACCACCGTCGCGGAGTCGGTCGCGGCCCTCGACGCGCTGGCCGCGGGCGGGACCGTCCCGGCCTGCTGAGCCGCCGTACCCGCCGCCGCCCGGCTCGCGGCGCCGCCCGGCGGCTCACTCCCGGGCGGCCTGCTCCACCAGCGGCAGCACCCGGTAGGGCACCGGGTTCTCCAGGGCGATCGCGGTCGAGGCCCGGACGATCCCGTCGAAGCCCACCACCCGGTCGATCACCCGCTGGAGGTCCGCGTTGGACCGGGCGACGATCCGCACCAGCATGTCGCCCTGCCCGGTGATGGTGTGCAGTTCCAGCACCTCCGGCACGGCCACCAGGTGGGCCCGGACGTCCACCCCCTGGCCCTGGGAGATCTCCAGGGTGGCGAAGGCCGTCACCGGGTAGCCCAGCGCCGCCGGATCCACCTGCGGGCCGAAACCGCCGATCACGCCGCGGGCCTGCAACCGGTCCAGCCGGGCCTGCACCGTCCCGCGGGCCACCTGGAGCCGGCGCGAGCACTCCAGCACGCCGATCCGCGGCTCCTCGCTGAGAAGCCTGATCAACTTTCCGTCGAGCGCGTCGATCGCGTCATTGGGGGAGTGCACGGGGGCTCCGTCCGGTGGGCAAACTGTCCAGCTGCTGCGGCCATTTTCGGGCGGCGACGGGCACCTTGCCCAGGAGGAATCGGAACAGTTGCGCATCGATCCGCCGAGGGCCAGTCTCCCTCCACACCCCGTGGCCCGACCCCCACGCCGAGCCGCGGGCGACCGGGGAGGAGCGCCTTGACCGAGATCTTCGCCGCACCAGTCGCCCAGGAACCCGCCGACGACTTCCGTCCGATCACCGGCCCGGACGCCGTCGTGCTCGCCGTCCACGACGCGCGGAAGGCCGCGCACTACTACTCCGCCACCCTCGCCATGCGATGTACCGCCTACTCGGGGCCCGAGAACGGAAACCCGGAGACGTGCGCCTACGTCTTCGAGTCCGGCCCCGCGCGCTACGTGCTGACCTCCGTGGTCCAAGTCCTCGGCGGGCACGGCCGCCTGATCGCCGATCACCTCGAACGCCACGGCGAGGGCATCGTCGACCTCTCGCTGCGCGTCCCGGACGCCTACGCCGCCTTCGACTACGCGGTCGACCGCGGCGCCACCGCGCTCGCCGAACCGTACGAGCTCACCGACCCGGACGGCACCGTGGTGCTGGCCGTCATCGCCACCGCCGGGACCGCCCGGCACACCCTGGTCGACCGGACCGGGTACCGCGGCCCGTACCTGCCGGGCTTCACCCCGGTGCCGGACCGGGTGCGGCCGCCGACCACCTCGCTGTACCCGTGACGCCGGGTCGCTCAGCCGGCGGCGGGCACGGTCTGCACCGTCGGCGGATGGCCGTTCCAGGTGACGAAGACCGAACTGGTGCCCTCGGGGTGGGAGAAGTCGATCCGCATCCAGTGGTCGCCGTTCCAGACCTGCATCTGCCAGCCCGTCTCCGGGGTGGCCGAGACCAGCTCCGCGTGGTCCTCGCGGATGTCCAGGGCCACCCGGCCGCCGGGCACCAGGTAGCTGCGGACGGACGAACTCGGGCTCGGTTGCCGGGTCGGCGTCCGGCTGGGTGAGGCCGCGGCGGACGGGCTGCCCGGCGCCCCGCCCGGGCTCTGGCCCGGGGCCTGGCTCTGACTCGCCGAGGGCGGAGCCGTACCGGCGGCCGCGGGCCCGGTGGTCGGCCCGTCGGTGGGGCGTGACCCGGCGGACTCGCTCGCCGCGGGCGCGGGTGCCGACGCGGGCAGCGGTACGGCCGTCGGCTGCTCGAACACCGTGTCCGCCAGGACGGCGTGCACGCCGAGCCAGGACAGCACCACCGCTGCCCCGGTGGCGGCCGTCCAGGCGCCGAGTTGTACCAGTTGGCTCCGCATCGCCCGCCCATCCTGCCGTATCCGGGCGGGCGGCAGGTCAGTGGCCCTGACCATCGGTGGGGACCGTGCGGAAACGGCCGGTCGGCGGCCTTATCGGGACCCGAGGTACAGACCAATGGGGGCCGATGCCGTACCGTGCAGGGCCATGGCAACAGTGCTCGTGGTCGAGGACGACCCCTTCGTCCGCTCCGCCCTCATCCGACACCTTTCCGAGTCGGGCCACGCGGTACGCAGCGTGGGAACAGCCCTCGAAGCGCTGCGCGAGGTGGCCCAGGTCGGCTGCGACCTGGTGATCCTCGACCTCGGCCTGCCCGACCTGGACGGCGGCGAGGCGCTCAAGATGATCCGCGGCATCACCAACGTGCCGGTGATCATCTCCACCGCCCGGGACGACGAGGCCGAGATCGTCCGGCTGCTCAACGACGGCGCCGACGACTACCTGGTGAAACCTTTCTCCGGTGAGCACCTGACGGCCCGGATGGCCGCTGTGCTGCGCCGGCTCGGTGGCGGCGGGCCCGCCACCCCGCAGGTCCTGCGCGTCGGCGGTCTCACCATCGACCCGCAGCGGCGCGAGGCCGTCCTGGACGGGCGGACCCTCGACCTGACCCGGCGTGAGTTCGACCTGCTGGCCTTCCTCGCCGCCCGGCCCGGCGTGGTCGTGCCGCGCAAGGAGATCCTCGCCGAGGTCTGGCGGCAGACCTACGGCGGTGACCAGACCATCGACGTGCACCTGTCCTGGCTGCGCCGCAAACTCGGCGAGACCGCCTCCAGCCCGCGCTACCTGCACACCGTCCGCGGCGTCGGCGTCCGCCTGGAGGCACCCGCCGCACCCGCGGGGTACGCGCCGTGAGGCGGTTCACCCGCTCGCTGCGCTGGGCCATGATCAAGGCGGCGGTGGCCGGCACCACCATGGTCGCGCTCGCCTTCCTCATCCCGCTCGGCCTGATGGTCCAGCAGACCGCCCGCGACCGGGCGTTCACCGCCGCCGAACGCCAGGCCGCCGCCCTCGGCCCGGCCCTGGCCATCACCACCGACCAGGACGCCATCACCCGGGCCATCGCCTCCACCGACGCGGGCGCCCGGGACCGCCTCGCCGTCCACCTCCCGGACGGCACGGCGGTCGGCGCGGCCCGCGCCAACCCCGACGACCTCGACACCGTCGAGCGGCAGGGCCGGTCCTTCACGGTGGCCGTCCCCGCCGGCTTCGCCCTGCTCCAGCCCGTCGCCGTGGACGGCGGCAGGATCGCGGTGGTCGAGGTGCACGTCGCCGACGGCGACCTCACCCGCGGCGTCACCACCGCCTGGCTGGTGCTCTCCCTGGTCGCGCTCGCGCTGGTCGCCATCTCCGTGCTGGTCGCCGACCGGATGGGCGCGAGGATCGTCGCCTCCGCCCGCCGGCTGGCCGGCGCCGCCCGCTCGCTCGGCGCCGGCAACCTCGCCGTCCGGGTGCCGGTCGAGGGCGGGCCGGGCGCCGACGCGCCCGAGGAACTCCGCGACGCCGGAAAGGCGTTCAACGCCATGGCCGACCGGGTGGTCCACCTGCTCGCCGCCGAACGGGAGCTCGCCGCCGACCTCTCCCACCGGCTGCGCACCCCGCTCACCGTGCTGCGCCTCAACGCCGCCTCGCTCGGCGACGGCGACGCCGCCGACGCCACCCGGCACGCCGTCTCCCAACTGGAGCGCGAGGTCGACCAGATCATCCGCTCCGCCCGCCGTGCCCCCGACGACGCCCCCGCGGTCGCGCTCGGCTGCGACGCGGTCGAGGTGATCCGTGAGCGGGTCGGCTTCTGGTCCGCGCTCGCCGAGGACGAGGGCCGCCCCTGGCAACTCGCCGGCGCGGAGGGCGCCGTCCTGGTCCCGGTCCAGCGGGTCGACCTGGCCGCCGCCGTGGACGTGCTGCTCGGCAACGTGTTCCGGCACACCGCGATCGGCACCGCCTTCTCGGTCGACCTGATGGCCACCCCCGACTCGGTGATCGTCCTGGTCGGCGACGCCGGACCGGGATTCGTCGACCCCGACACCGCGATCGAGCGCGGCACCGGCCACGGCGGCGACGGCTCCACCGGACTCGGCCTCGACATCGTCCGCAAGCTCGCCGAGACCACCGGCGGCGACGTCGCGCTCGGACGCTCGGCCGGGCTCGGCGGGGCCGAGATCCGGCTGCGCATCCAGACCCGCCCGGAGTCCGCCCCGGCGCGTCAGACCCGGCGCCGCGGCGCCCGGTTCGCCGGTGCCTCCCGCCGCCGCGACTGACCGCGCGGCGCGCCGTCCGTGCGCCGGTCGCCGCCGTGCGGGACGACTTCCTTAACCGGGCCCTAAGCCAGCGCTACACCTGCCTCAGCTGTCCGATTCGTCCCTTCCGCACTCGCTAGCGTCTGCGGCGCCGGGGTCGGTGATCCCGGGTACGACGGTCGATCCCCGGAGGTACGCCGACCATGACGACGAGCCAGCCCACCCGCCCCGGACACCGCCGCCGCAGCCGCAAGGGCACACTGATCGGCGCCTCGGCCGTCGCCGCCGCGGTCGTCGCCGGCGGCCTGGTCACCCTCGCCTCCTCGGCGAGCGCCGCCTCGGTCGGCGCCGTGTACAGCCGCACCAGCACCTGGGACGCCGGCTACACCGGCCAGTACGCGATCAGCAACCCCGGTACCGGCGTCATCGACGGCTGGACCCTCAGCTTCGACCTGCCCACCGGCGCCACCGTCTCCTCGCTCTGGAACGCCGGCTTCACCGTCTCCGGCCGGCACGTCACGGTCAAGCCCGAGGACTGGAACAAGCGGATCGAACCGGGCCGCACGGTCGACGTCGGCTTCGTCATCCAGGGCACCGGCGCGGCCCAGGCCGAACCCGGCAACTGCCTGATCAACAACGTCTCCTGCACCGCGGGCGGCGGCCCGGCCCCCACCCCCTCCGGACGGCCCACCGGCACGCCCACCACCCCCGCCCCGACCCCGTCCCCGAGCGCGTCCACCACCTCGCCCAAGCCCACCGCCACGGCCTCGCCCAAGCCGACGCCCACCCCCACCCCGACGCCGACCCCGACCGGCACCCCCGCGCCGGTCACCGGCGCCCGCTTCGCGCCGTACGTCGACACCTCGCTCTACCCGCCGTACGACCTGGTCGCCACCGCGAAGGCGAGCGGGGTGAAGAACTTCAACCTCGCCTTCCTCGTCTCCGGCGGCGGCTGCACCCCCAAGTGGGGCGGCGTCTCCGACCTCTCCGCGGACGCGGTCGCCGGCCAGATCGGCGCGCTGCGGGCGATCGGCGGCGACGTCCGGGCCTCCTTCGGCGGCGCCAACGGCAGCGAGCTCGCCACCGCCTGCTCCTCCACCGCCGACCTGACCGCCGCCTACCAGAAGGCCGTCGACGCCTACGGCCTCGACCGGCTCGACTTCGACATCGAGGGCGGCGCGATCGCCGACGGCGCCGCCAACGGCCGCCGCGCCCAGGCCATCGTCCAGCTCCAGAAGAACGCCGCCGCCAAGGGCAGGACGCTGGACGTCTCCTTCACCCTGCCGGCCCTGCCCAGCGGCCTCACCCAGGACGGCATCAACCTGGTCGCCGGGGCGAAGAGCGCGGGCGTCCAGATCGGCGCCGTGAACATCATGGCGATGGACTTCGGCGACGGCGTCGCCCCCAACCCGCAGGGCCGGATGGGCAAGTACGCGATCGACGCGGCCACCGCCACCCAGGCGCAGGTCAAGAGCGTGCTCGGGGTCAGCGACAGCGTCGCCTGGAGCAAGGTCGCGGTCACCCCGATGATCGGCGTCAACGACGTCGCCACCGAGGTCTTCACCGTCGCCGACGCGACCCAGCTGGCCGACTTCGCCAAGACCAAGCACCTGGCCTGGCTCTCGATGTGGTCCGGCACCCGCGACAAGGCCTGCCCCGGCGGTCCCAAGGGCTTCGCCGACGCGACCTGCAGCAGCATCGCCCAGCAGCCGCTCGACTTCACCCGCGCCCTCGGCTCGTACAACGGCTGAGCCCCCGCCGCACCGCCGCACGGCCGGCCCCCGGGACACCGCCACCACCGTCCCGGGGGCCGGCCGCGCCCCCGCCCGTCCGCCCGCACGACAGGTGGCCGGGCGGGCCCTTCCGGTAAGGTCGCAGGCTGGCCCCACCAGCGGACGGAGCAGGACGTGAGCACGGTGCACGAGGAACGCAGGACGCCCCCGTGGCGCCCCGAGCAGCCCCCTGCGCCGGCAGCCTGGCGCCGCCCGTTCGCGGCACCGCTGGCCGCCCTGCGCGCCGCCCCGCGGCGCCCGCTCGCCCTCGCCACCGCGCTGGCCCTGTTCTCGCTGCTCGCCTACGCCACCGTGCGGCACTTCGTCGGCACCTCGATGGTCGACATGATCGTCTACCGGGCCGAGGGCGCCGCCGTGGCGGACGGCCGCGACCTGTACGCGCTGCGCGTCACCGAGTGGAACCTGCCGGCCACCTACCCGCCGTTCGCCGCGATGCTCTTCGTCCCGACCACCTGGTTCGGCGTCGGGTTCCTGCGGGTCGCCATCACCGCCGGCAACGTCGCCCTGATCGGGCTGCTCGCCCACCTGTCGTTCAAACTGGTCGGCTGGCCGCGCCGCGAACTGCGCCCGGTCGGCGTGGTGCTGGTCGCCGGCCTCGGCGTATGGCTGGAACCGGTCTTCACCACGCTGCGCTACGGGCAGATCAACCTCGTCCTCGCCTGCCTGATCCTCTGGGACCTCACCCGCCCCGACGGCCGGCGCGGCAAGGGCATCGCCATCGGCATCGCCGCCGGGATCAAGCTCACCCCCGGCCTGTTCGCCGTCTACCTGCTGATCACCGGCCGGATCCGGGCCGCCTTCGTGGCCGGCTTCACCTTCCTCGCCACCTTCGCCCTCGGCGCGGCCGTGCTGCCCGACGCCACCTGGGGCTTCTGGACCAAGTACCTCTACGACTCCACCCGGGTCGGCAAGACCGAGATCGTCGACAACCAGTCCGTCCGCGGCGCCGTCGCCCGTCTGCTGCACAGCGCCGACCCCGGTACGCTCGCCACCCTGGCCAGCGCCTGCGTCGCGCTGGCCGGCCTGGCCGTCGCCGGGTGGGCCCACCGCAGCGGCCGCTGGACGCCGCGCGCCGAGGCCTGGGGCGTCTGCTGCGCCGCCGTCACGGCCGTGCTGATCTCCCCGATCAGCTGGACCCACCACTGGGTCTGGTGCGTGCCGATGCTCGTCCTGCTCGCCGCGGAGGCCGCGCACGAGCACTCCCGCCCGACCGCCGTCCGCCGCCTGCGCTGGCGGCCGATCTTCGGCGCGACCCTGCTCGCCTTCCTGTCCTTCGGCATGTGGGTCGTCCCCCACAAGGGCGACCTCGACCTGCACCTTCCGCCGCTGCACCAGTTCCCGGCCGACGTCTACCCGATCGTCGGCATCTGCTTCCTGGCACTCGGCGCGCTCCGGGTCACCGCCCGCCGCCGGGCGGCCGGCGCACCGCTGCTCCAGCTGCCGCAGCAGCGCCGGGATCGCGCGGCCGGAGCCGGCACGCCGGCCGACGAGCAGCTGCGCGAGCCGCAGCAGGCCTGAGGTCCGCGCCACCGGCCACCGGCCGGGCCCCGCGCCCGGCACCCGTGCCGTTGCGCCTCACGCCAGCAGGTCGGCGAGCGAGCCGTCCAGGTCCAGCGCGCCCAGCTCGGCCCCCGGCGGCACCAGCCGGTGCGCCCGCTCCAGCCAGGACGCCACCGTCGCCAGCGGAGCCTCCAGCAGCGCGTCCCCCGCCGGCGAGCTGAGCGCCAAGCAGAGCACGCTCCGCCGGCCGGCGCGGGTCGGCCAGATCCGGACGTCCCCCTGCCCGCACGGGCGGAAGGTTCCTTCCACCAGCAGCTCGCGGGCGAACACCCAGGTCACCGGGGTCCCGGAGTCCAGGTGGAAGGTGATGTGCACCGCGAACGGGTCGTGGCTCCCGTACGACAACCGGGCCGGGACGGCCACGCTGCGCTCGGGAGACAGCACCAGGTCGAGGTCGAGTTCCTGCTCCACCACACTGACGGACCGTTCCATGACCGTGTTCCTCTCCGCGTTCCGGAGCGGCTGCCGCTCAGCCCCTCCACCGGGAGAGAGGACGGGGAACAGGATCTCTTACACACATTCCCGGGGGTTTCTTTTCCGCCGAACCCGGCCGAGCGCGACGCGAAGGTACTACCCTTTGTGACTGCACGGCGACTCTCCGCCTGCGCCACTCGAACCGGCCCGGTGCGGGCGCGAAGGATGCACGGATGACGGACCGGCCATTCGCCGCCGGCGCGGACACGGCCGCCGGCCCGACGCCGGGCTACTACCCAGACCCCTCCATCCCCGGCTTCGTCCGGTACTGGGGCGGTACCGCCTGGGTGCCCGGCACCAGCCGGCGGGCGCCCGCCGAGGGCGAGTACCTGGCGCCGCCGCACTTCGCCTCCCGGCAGGCCCCGGCGGCCGCCCCGCCGCGCCGGACGCCGCCGCCGGTCGTCCAGGGGGCGCCGCCCGGAGCCATCGGGCACGTGCAGCCCGAGCCGCGGCGGGCCGCCGACGAGACCGGGCCGGTCTTCCTCGACCAGACCGGGGCGGGCGCCGCGTTCACCATGGCCCCGCAGGCCGAGCTCGAACTGCGGCCGCGGGCGTTCGTCGAGCCGCACCGGCCGCCCGGCGGCGCACCCGGCCAGGGCGGGAGCGGGAGCGCCGCTCTGCAACCCGTACCGCCGGTGCCGTCCGGTCCGGGTGCCGTCGGCCAGCGCGCCGTCGACCAGCGTGCCGTCGACCAGGATGCCGCGGCGCCGTGCCCCGACGGGTCCGGCTGGCGGGCCGACCCCAGCGCGCAGCGCGGGCTGCTGGAGACCGGGACGGCGCCGCGGTGGGTGTCCTGGGGAGTGCTCGGCACCGAGGGAGCCGAGGGTGCGGCACGCGCCGAGGGGGCGGAAAGGGCGGACGGCGGCGGGCCCGGCGAGGGTGCCGGACCGCGGGCGCTCGACACCGCACCCGCCCCCGCACCCGAGGTGGCGGCCGTCGTGCCGGCGCCCGCCGCGCCCGCGCCGCGCAGGGCCGAGCCCGCGGCGACCAGGGTCGAGCCGACGGTCGTCGGGTCGGCCGCAACGAGGTCGGCCGCAGCGAGTCCGGCTGGCCCGAAGTCGGCGGACGCGAAATCGGCGGCGGTCGGGCCCGCCGGTGCGAAGCCCGCCGCCAACACCGGCGCCGGTGGAGCCGGTTCGAAGCCCGCTGCGCGCCGCCCCGTGCCGCCACCGCCGCCCGCCGGGCTCGGCCGGCGCCTGGTCGCCCGGACGATCGACACGGCGGTGGTCGCGATCGTCGGCGCCGCGGCCGCGGTCCCGCTCGGGGCCTCCGCGGTCGAGCACCTCCGGCTCAAGCTCGACGAGGCCCAGGCCCGCTCGCACCTCACCGGCCGGGCGGTCCAGGTGTGGATGGTCGATCCGGTGGTCGCCGGCAAGGCGGCCGCGCTGCTCGGCCTGCTGGTGCTGCTGGGCATCCTGTACGAGGTCCTGCCGACCGCCCGCACCGGCCAGACCTTCGGCAAGCGGGTCGTCCGGATCAGGGTGGTCGACGCGACGGGCCCGGCCGGCCGGACCGGTCCGAAGCCGCCGCGCGCCGCCCGTTCGCTGCTCCGCTGGATCGTCGGCCAGCTCTCCGCCGTCCTGGTCCTCGGCCTGTTCTGGCCGCTGCTCGACCGGCGGACCCGGCGCGGCCTCCAGGATCGGGCCGGCCGGACGAGGGTGGTGCGCGCCTGACCGGAGTTGACGGACCGTCCGATGGCGAAACGCATCAAAACGGACGAAATATCCCCACACCGTGGTATGTCCGATGTTCTACTCGGGTCATGAGCACCCCCGACCCCTCAGGCAACGAGCAGGAGGGGGGCGACAAGCCCTCCTTCGACAAGCCCCCGCAGGCGGGTACGCCCTCGGGTGCGCCGTCCGACCCCCACGGCACGCCCCCACCGCCCCCACCCCCGGGCGACACTCCCTACGGCACCCCGCCGGGCTACGGCGCCCCCTACGGAGCACCCCCCGGCGGATCGGGCACGCCCCACGGCTCCCCGTACGGCGCAGCGCCGCCGCCCGTCTCCGGGCCGTACGCGGATCAGAGCGGCGGCCCGGTGCCCGGCATGCCGCCGCTCGCCACCTGGCCCAACCGCATCATCGCGAAGGTGATCGACTTCGTGATGATGGAGGCCCTCGCCATCGTGGTGTCGCTGCCGTTCTCCGACCTCGGCCGGCAGAACGGCTGGATCGGCCCGATCTGGCTCGGCTACGCCTTCTTCCTGGTCTACGAGGGCCTGATGCTCAGCCGGGACGGCCAGACCGTCGGCAAGAAGCTCTTCCACCTCAGGGTCGCCATGCTCATCGACGGCAGCACCCCCACCCCCAACGCAGGGTGGATCAGGTCGGCGACCTTCGTCCTGCCCGCCGTGATCTGCTGCGGCGGACTCTGGTGGCCGGTCGACGGGCTCTTCGGGGTCTTCGACAAGCCGTACCGGCAGGCCATCCACGACAAGGCCGCCAAGACCGTCGTCGTCACGACGGCCTGACGGCCCGATCCCCGGCCGGCGGCCCGGTCAGCCCTGCCGGACGTACTCCGGCCGCGCCACCCCGGACGGCTCGCCGAGCCCCGACCCGGCGGCCGCCCGGCGCTGCGCGGCCACCGACATGAGCAGCGCCGTGGAGAGCGTCCCGAGCGCGGTGGCGAACGCCACCAGCACCGCGACCTCGAAGACCCCGGACGAACCGGAGACGGCGAGCAGGGCCACCGTGGTGGCGACGACGATCAGAATGCCGGTGCTGAGCTGGGCGGTGGTGGGGCGCGGCATGGCGGTCAGTCCTTCGCGCGGGAGAAGTGGGGGTCCGTACTGGTGGACTACCCATGACGGCGGGTCGGTAAGTCAAGCCTCATCAGCCTAATCGGCCGGTCCGGGCATATGCAGAAGCACGAGGGGGCGCACGGGCTCATGGCCGCCCGCCGCAGCCGGGGCGGTGCGCTCGGGGCCGGGTCGTCGGAGCGTCTCGGTACGGTGTCCCGGAGAACGCCGACCCGCACCACCCCGGGGGGACCCATGCCCGTACCAGCCGACTGGCCGACCGGCGAGGCCGGGGCGCTCGCCGAACAGGAACGCCTGCGCCCGCTGGTCGTCCCGGCCGGTCCCGCCCCGCAGGCCGCCGCCGGTGCGCTCGTCGCGGGCGTCGACGTCGCCTACGACGACGACCGGGACCTGGTGGTGGCCGCCGCGGTCCTGCTCGACCTGGCGACCCTGGACGTCGTCGAACAGACCACCGCGACCGGCCGGATCGCCTTCCCCTACCTTCCCGGACTGCTCGCCTTCCGCGAACTCCCCGCCGTCCTCGACGCGCTGGCCGACCTCAGGACCACCCCCGACCTCGTGGTCTGCGACGGCTACGGACTCGCCCACCCCCGCCGCCTCGGCCTCGCCAGCCACCTCGGCGTCCTCACCGGCCTGGCCACCATCGGCGTCGCCAAGACCCCCTTCACCTTCACCCACCGGCAGCCCGACGACGAACGCGGCGCCTGGTCCCCGCTGCTCGACGGCGACGAGGAGGTCGGCCGGGCCGTCCGCACCCGCCGCGGCGTGAAGCCGGTCTTCGTCTCCGTCGGCCACCGCATCGGCCTCGCCGAGGCCGTCACCACCACCCTCGCCCTCACCCCCGCCTACCGGCTCCCCGAGACCACCCGCCACGCGGACTCCCTCTGCCGGCGCCGCCTGACCGAGGCCCAGCAGGCGTACGGAACCCCGCCGCCGGGAACGCCCCGCCAGACACCGCCGGCACGGCGCCGCCGCACCGCCGACCCGGCGCCCGAACCCGCAAACCCGCGCTGCGGAGGATGGTTGGGGTACGAGCCCCCGTTCTGACAGCGCGTCGCATGTGTTAGACATATGGGTTGAAGCTCGGCAACGGCGAGTGAGCGGCGGCGGACGGCACCAACCAGCCCGCCGCACCGGTACGGGGGAGGTAGACAGACGTGAGCACGGGGACCGGATCAACCGGAGGCTCCGGCGCCGGCTACCGCGTGGAGGTCGACGGCCTGAGGGCGTTCGCCACGCAGGTCCGAGGCCTGCTCGGCGAGTTCCAGACCACGGCGGACGGCACGCGCGTGCACGGCCAGAGCGGCGTCGGCGCGAGTGCCTTCGGCAACTTCCCGGAAGCCCAGGCCCTCCACGACAGGTACGAGCAGATGCGGGACGGCCTTCGCGACGTCCTCAACGCGCTCTACGACGCGATCGACGAGGCGCAGCGCAAGGCGGACCTGACGGCGGTCAACTACGAGGAGCAGGAGCACGAGACCTCCCGCACCCTCAAGGTCGGCTCCGACGGCTGGTCGGTCGGCAACCCCTCCACCACCAGCCAGGTCACCTACAACACCACCACGGCCGGCTCGCACCCCAGGCCGACCGGCGCGGCGTCCCCCACCTCCCCGGCGAGCACCACGTCGCCGGCGGGCAGCGGAGAGCCGAAGCCGTCGTGGTAGCGATCACGGTCCCCGGCGGGACCGCAGGCACGAGGCCGATTTCGGGACGGGGACGGAAGGCGTCCGGCGATGAGTGACTACACCAACTTCCACGGCTACAGCCACGGCGACATGCGCAGCATGGTGGAGTCCATGGACTCCGGCGGCGTCATGGCCGCCGGCGACCCCTGGCGCAAGGCCACCGAGACCCTCAAGCAGATCCGCACCGCGCTGAACGTCGCCTCCGCCGACGCCACCTCCGACTGGGAGGGCTCGACCAGCGACGCCTTCTACTCGAAGATGACGAAGCTCGCGAACGCGGTCAACAACGCGGCCGCGTACGCGAACGACGCCGCGGCGGCCATGCAGATGATGTCCGAGGCCATCGACACCGCCAAGCGCGACATGCCCGAGGAGCCCAGCTGGCTCGACAAGGCCGGCGACGCCATCAGCGACACCGCCCAGTCCACCGTCGGCGTCGACGACGAGGACACCCGCACCGCCGTCACCGACGAGAAGAAGGCCCAGGCGGTAGCGGTCATGGAGACCCTCGCCAGCAAGTACCGGGCGACGACGAACTACCTGAAGCCTCCGTCCGGCGGGTTCGAGACCGTTGAGGACATCCCCCCGCCGGATTCGGCCGGCCCGGCAGCGCTCGGTGCGATGATCATGGGTGGCGGAATGGGGCTCTCGGGTGGCCGCGCCTCCGGAGGGTCGGTCGGGTCCAGCCGGACGACCGGGCCCTCTCTCGGGCAGGCTCCTCAGTCGCCCAAGGTCACGACCGTGCATCCTGGAGACCCCGGGATCAAGGGCGGTGTCTCCAGTCCGCCTCCCAAGCCGAAGGCACCCGGCACGTTCTCGCCGGGTACGGGTCTCGACGGCATCCACGCCGGGGCGCCGGGCACGACTGCTGGGGGGCACGCCCCGAACCAGGGTGCCGGCCACGGCGGATCGTCCCAGGGCGGAGGCTCGTCGAGCACGGGGCTCGGCGGAGCCGGCGGCCTCAGGGGCGGTGGCGGGGGTTCGGCGGGAGCGGGTGCGAAATCGGGTGGCACCGCGGGTGTCGGCGGCATGCGTGGAGGTGCTGCGGGCTCCGGAGCCGGGAGCGGCGCTCAGGGATCATCGAGTGGCGCCGGCGGCCGGGGATCCGGCGGGTTCGGCAGTGGTGGCATGGACGGCGCCAAGGGATCCGGCCTCGGTGCCCGGGGCACGGGAGGCGGTGCCTCCGGTGGCGGCCTGGCCCGGAAGGGCGGCGGAGTGGTCGGAGAGACCGCCCACGGCGGGGCCGGGAAGAGCGCCTTCACCGAAGGTGGCTCCGGGCTCGGCCGCGGTCGCACGCAGGGCGGTCAGGGAGGGCAGGGGCAAGGGCAGGGACACGGTATGCCTGGCAACGCCCAGAGTGGCAAGAAGGACAAGAAGCAGGGCAGGGAACGGCCGGACTACCTGGTCGAGGACGAGGAGACCTGGGCATCGGGTGAGCGCGTCAACCCCGACGTCGTGGAATAGGCGTTGCTGCTGGATCCGAACTGCTCAACTGTGCAAGGGCTTTGCTTCCGCCGATATTCTCCAACACATGAGGTGACGTAGCTTGACGACCAGCCGAGTGGCGCGAGGTGTGGCCGTGCTCGCGACGGGATCCTTGCTGTGGGGTGCCGGCATCGGCACCGCCGCTGCGGACAACATCCGCGACGGTCAGTGGGCGCTGCAGAACTACGGCGCAGAGACCAGGGTCTGGCCGATTTCCCAGGGTGAGGGCGTCGTCGTCGCAGTCATCGACAGTGGCGTGGACGCTGGGCATCAGGATCTGTCGGGACAGGTGCTCGCGGGCACCGACCTGTCGGGTGAGAACTCCGACGGGCGCGTGGACAAACTCGGTCACGGCACTCAAATGGCCAGCATCATCGCCGGTCACGGCCACGGTGACCGGGCCGGTGTCATGGGGCTCGCGCCGAAGGCGAAGATTCTGCCGGTGCGCGTCGCGCTCAACGAGAACGGTGACATCGATTCGGGGCAGGAGGCCAAGGTGGCCTCGGCGATCACCTATGCCGTGGATCACGGCGCCAAGGTGATCAACATGTCCCTGGGTGGTGGCCAGAACGGCAGTGATGTGCGCGCGGCTGTCGCCTATGCCGTGAGCAAGGACGTGGTTCTGGTCGGGGCCAGCGGTAATACCGGGAATCACGACACCCCGGTGAGCTATCCGGCGGCCTTCCCCGGGGTGGTCGCGGTCGGCGCGGTCGATCAGAACGGGAATGTCTGGGAGAAGTCGAACAAGGGCCCCGAGACGACTCTGGTTGCTCCCGGAGTCGGAATCTACGTGGCGACCAGTAAGTCCGACTCCGGCTACGGGAACGGGTTCGGTACGTCTGCCTCCTCGGCCTATGTCTCCGCCATTGCCGCGCTCGTGCGGGCGAAGTACCCGGAGTTGTCGGCTGGGCAGGTGATCAACCGGATGATCAAGTCGGCGGTGGCTCCGCCGGACAAGTCGGCGGTGCCGAACAGTAGTTACGGGTACGGGATCGCCTCGCCGGCCGCCGCGCTGGCGGCCAATCCGGCGGTGGACGGTGGGGCGAAGGAGAATCCGCTGCTGGGGCGGGTCGAGTCGCAGAAGGGCGGGTCGGCCGCGCCGTCGGGTGGGGCCGGTTCGCCGAAGCCCGTGCCGAGTGCTCCGGTGAGTGCGGGGGCCGGTGGCGGGGATGTGGCCAAGGGTGATGACGGGGACAGTGGGTTCCCGGTGGTTGCCGTGGCGGGTGGTGTGGTCGGGCTGCTGGTGGTGGTTGGGCTGGTGGTGTTCCTGGTGCGGCGGTCGCGCGGTGGTGGCGGCGGTTCCGGGGGGCCGGGCGGTTCCGGTGGTCCGGGTGGGGGGCCGGTGGCGTACGGGTATGCGCCGCAGGGTGGCCCGCAGGGGTACGGGGCTCCGCAGTCGCAGCCCGCGCCGCAGTACCCGCCGCAGCAGCCCCCCGCCCCGCCGGGCGGTAATCCGTACCAGCGGTGACACGCCCTCGGACGGCCGATGGTCGTGCCGTGTGATCGGCCCTTCGGGTAAGAGATGGCTCCACGAGTCGCCGTCTACCCGAAGGGCCGTCATGTTCAAGAAGATCGCCGTTGTCACCCTGCTCGCCTCGGCCGCCGCGTTCGGTGTGCTGGGCGGGGCCGGTCCCGCCATGGCGAACGGGCCGAAGAACGAGCAGGAGGCGACGGTCTGTTCGGCGCTGCTGCCGTTCGCGGTCTCGGGCAGCCTGGTGGACGCGATCTGTGCGGTGCGCGACGGCGGCTGAGACCGGTGGTCGCCCCGGAGCGGTCCTGCCGGCTCCGGCCTTCGTGGCCGGGGCCGGCTTCGCGTGCCGCGGGTCCGCCGCGCGGGCGGGTCGGGTCAGCCGGCGGTGGTCCAGGGGGCCTTGGCCATGATGGCCTTGACGTTGGCGACGTAGCCGGGGTTGGGGATCACCGAGGTGCCGACGGTGGTGCCGGTGGCCGGGTCGGTGGTGGTGTTGTAGTGGACGTTGCCCGCGCCGGCGTTGTAGGCGGCGACGACCAGGTCGAGCAGGGGTGTCTTGCCGGTGGCCGGGTCGGGGGAGAGGTCGTAGTTGCCGCCGAAGCAGGAGTCGCCGTAGTAGGCGACCAGCCAGTCGAGCAGCTGCGCGCCGAGCTGGACGTTGCCGTTGAGGGTGTTGACGTCGCTCTTGGTGCCGAACTTGGTGTTCATCCAGCTGACCGTGGTCGGCATGATCTGCAGGGTGCCGATGCCGCCGTCGCAGGCGAGGATCGTGGACTGCCAGCCGCTCTCCTGCCAGGCGACGGCCTTGAGCAGGGCGGTCGGGAGGGGCGGGAGGCGGTCGGTGCCGCCGTTGCCGAGGGAGAGGGTCCGGGGCTGGGCGGCCGCGGCGGCCAGGGCGTCGCCGACGGCGGCGCGCGGGGCGTCGGTCCCGGTGTGGCTGGGGGTGCAGCCGCTCTGCAGCGGCGGGGTGTGCGGCGGGGCCGGGGGCGGCGGGGGCGCCACCGGGCCGGGCTTGGCGGTGGGGGGCGGTGCGGCGGCCGCGGCGGGCTTGGCGGTGGTCCTGGCGGGGGTGGGCGAGGCGGAGGCCCGCGGGCTCGTGGCGCTGGGGGAGGCGCTCGGCGAGGCGCTCGGTGAGGGGTCGGCGGTGGCCGACCCGGTGGGGCTCGGTGAGGCGGTGGGCGAGCTCTCGGGGGTGGCGGTGACGGCGGCCGCGGGTGTGGGTGGGGCGTCGGCGCGGGGGTCGGTCTTCTTGGCGCAGCCCGCCAGTGGTGCGGCGGCGATGGTGACCGATATCAGGCAGAGCGCGGCTCTGCGCGGGCCGTTGGCCGTCATGTGTGGATCCCCCGGGTGGTGTGGCCCGCCCGGGTCCGGGCGGGGCGGGCCACATCCTACGGCTCGGTAACGTGTCGGGGCCGGGCGGACGGTGGGTCAGTCGGCCACCAGGGTTTTGGCCAGCCAGAGTTCGGCGTAGGGGTCGTCGCCGTACCGTTCGGTGGGGCGGTAGCCGAGCCGGGTGTAGAGGGCGATGGCCTCGGTGAGGTCCTTGCGGGTGTTGAGCAGCATCCGCCGGGCGCCGCGTCCGCGGGCGGTGTCCTCGGCGGCGGCGACCAGCCGGGCCCCGCCGCCGCCCTGGCGGGCCTCGGAGCGCACGTAGACGCGGGTGAGTTCGGCGGAGCCGTCGTCGAGCCAGTGGAGGCCGGTGCAGCCGACGGGGGTGGCGCCGGCGCGGGCCACGAGGAGCAGGCCGCGCGGTTCGAAGAGGTCCGCGACGTCGCCCGCGAAGGAGTCGATCTCGGGCTCCAGGGCCGGGCGGTCGTAGTACCGGCTGATCAGTTCGTCGGTGTAGGCGCGCAGCACGGTGGTGGCGTCGGGGTGGTCGGCGGGGACGGGGGCGATGTCCCAGTCGGCGGGGCCGGGCGGCGGGGGGAGGACGGGGGAGGCACTGGTCACGGTGTTCATTCTGCGGTGCCGGGCAAGCTGTTTTCGGGCCGCCGGCGGCGGCGGGGGCTGGCGGCATCTTGTGGTCGGATGGCGGTCGGACCGCTGGTGGCGGGTGGGGCGCGGGGACATCCTTGAGCCATGATCACCCCTGACACCAAGGACTGGACCTGGGTCCTGGAACGCGCCTGCGCCGACTGCGGGCTGGACACCCCGGCGGTGGCCCCGGAGGCCGTCCCGGGCATGGTGCGGGCCAATGCGGCGGCCTGGACGGTGCTGCTCGCGGGCGACGCGGCGGAGCTCCGGCGCAGGCCGCGCCCGGAGGTCTGGTCGCCGCTGGAGTACGCGTGCCACGTCCGGGACGTGTTCCGGCTGTTCGACGTGCGGCTCGGCCTGATGCTCGACGGGGACGATCCGGCCTTCCCGAACTGGGACCAGGACCGGGCGGCGGTGGACGGGCGGTACGGCGAGCAGGACCCGGCCCGGGTGGCGGCGGACCTCGCGGCGGCGGCCGAGGTGCTGGCGCATTCCTTCGAGGGCGTGGGGGGCGCACAGTGGCAGCGGACCGGCGTGCGCGGTGACGGCGCGCGGTTCACGGTGGCGTCGTTCGCCCGGTATCTGATCCACGACCCGGTCCACCACCTCCACGACGTCACCGGGGTACGCGGCTGAGCCCGGCCCGGTTCAGCGCGGCGCGGGGCCGGGGCCGCGGAGGGTGCGGGCGGGCAGCCCGTGCGGCGCGGCCTCGGCGAGCATCCGCGCGGGTTCCCGGCCGGCCCGGACGGTGAGCACGAACCGGTGCAGGTCGCCGGCCCGCCGCGGTTCGAACGCGATCCGGGCGAACGGCGCGGCGGCCGTCGAGGAGCCGGCGAGGCGGTCCAACTCGCCTTCCACCAGCAACCATTCGGCGTCGGACACGTACTGGCGCAGCACCGAGTGCCAGACCACGGTGAGTGTCCCGTCGGCGACCTCGACCCCGCGCAGGAACTCTGCCGCGCCCACCGGCTCGACCCGGGTGGGGATCTCGGCCGCCAGCCGCAGGGCTCCGTCGAGCCGGGCGGCGCGGGCCGGCTGGTCGGGCCAGAGGTAGGCGCGCAGGGTGAGTGCGCCGCCGGGGGAGCGCGGGTCGATCGGGGCGGGGTCGCAGCCGACGCGTTCGGCGAAGTGGAGGGGCACGGCCCGGGCGGGCGGGGTCGGCGGCGGCCCCTGCCAGGCGCCGGTGAGCACCACGGGGGAGTCGGCGGGCCCGTGGGAGAACCCCGGCGCCTCGCAGCGGAAGCGGTCCGCGAGCAGATTGAGGCCGGCGCTGGACCCCGGTTCGAACAGCCGGACCGGGCGCGGGCCGCGGCCCTGGGCGGCCAGGGTGTGCAGCAGTCCGGCGATCAGCAGGTTGGCGCGGCCGACCTCGTTGGTCTGCGGGGGCCTGGTCAGCCAGTCGCGCACCCACGGCAGGTCGGCGGCGACGGCGGCCCGGAAGGCGGGCCAGGGGGCGTCGGGCCGGTCGGGGTCGAGGGTGCCGCCGGTGCTCGGGTAGTGGGCCGCGAGGGCGGGAGCGCGCCCGGTCAGGACCAGCGCGTGCACCGCGCCCAGCAGCCGCAGCGGGACGGCGGCGGAGCCCGGGTCGGTCTCGTGCCCGGCCAGCGCCGCGGCGCAGGGACCGCCGGCGGCGAGGTCGAGGGCGACCCGTTCGAGCAGCGCCGCGTACAGCGGGGAGCCGAGAGCGGCGCAAGCGCGGGCCTGCTGTTCGACCACGGCGACGGCGTGCGCGCGGGCCGGGGCGCGGTCGGCGCCCGGCGGGTTCGGTGCGGGGGGCGCGGGGGACATCCGGGGGCTCCGTTCCGTCGGCTGGGATCATCATTCGCCTACGGACGGGCCGCTCGGGACAGCGGCGCGCGGGCGAGTTCCGGCGGTGCGACGGGTCCTCGGTACGGCGGCCCTCGGTGCGGCGGGCCCGGCGGCGCGGTGGGCCCCGCGGCGGGGTGAGCCCGGCTCCACGGCGGGACCCCGGCCGTGCGGTCAGACCTCCTCGGCCGGGGCGCTGCGGCGGGCGTGCCGCAGCCGGCCGGTGATGCTGGCGGCGTCCGTGCCGATCACGTCGGCGATCTCGGGGGTGGCGAGCCCGACCACGTAGTGCAGGATCGCCAGGTCCTCGTCGGCCGGTCCGGGCCGCAGGCCGGTCGGGACGGAGCGGGCCCGCTGCTCGGTGATGGTGGTGCGCAGGATCTCCCAGGCCGCGGCGGTGGGGTTGGGCCCGACCAGGACCTCGGACCAGACCGCGGCCAGGCTGCCCAGTGCGCGGCGCACCACGGCGGACGCCTGGTCCGGGTCGGCGAACCAGACCCGGGCGTAGCTCAGGTACCGCGGGCGGTGGAGCTCGCAGAAGGCGCCGAACTCCACCGGCATGCCGGGGAAGTCGCCGGCCCGGGTGGCAGCCGCCGGTTCCTCGGCCTGGACATGACGGTCAGTCACATCTGCCTCTCGATCTGGTCGGGGCGGCGGGGCGCACATTCCGCTCACTCTAGGCCCTCGCCCCGCTGCATTGGGTGACAAGTCCGTTGAGATGACCGGGAGTGGGACTCGATCCGGCCGATCGCCGACGACCCGTCAGGTCTGCGCGCGGGGCGCGCCTGCGACCGGGTCGCAGCTGGTCAGCAGTGGTACAACGGCAGTGGCTGCAAGGCGGGCGCTGTGCCAGTGTGGTCGGCATGGCAGAGCACCAGCACCACCGTCAGGGGTGGGCCGGACTGCGGCACCGGCTCGGACATCTGCTCAAGCCGCACACCCATGACTCCCCCGAACGAGTGGACGCGGCCCTGGAGGCCTCGGCGGACGGGCTGCGCACCCTGTGGGTCTCGCTGGTCGTGCTGGGCCTCACCGCGTCCGTCCAGGCCGTCGTGGTGGCGCGCTCGGGCTCGGTCGCGCTGCTCGGCGACACCGTGCACAACCTGGCCGACGCCCTGACGGCCGTCCCGCTGGGCGTGGCCTTCCTGCTCGGCCGCCGGGCGGCCAACCGCAGCTACACGTACGGCTACGGGCGGGCCGAGGACCTGGCCGGGGTGGTCGTGGTGGCCGTGGTGGCGGCCTCCGCGGTGCTCGCCGCCGCGACCGCGGTGGACCGGCTGCTGCACCCCCGGCCGGTCGAGCACCTGTGGGCGGTGGCCGGCGCGGCCCTGGTCGGCTGCGTCGGCAACGAGTGGGTCGCCCGGTACCGGATCGCGACCGGGCGCCGGATCGGCTCGGCGGCCCTGGTGGCGGACGGCGTGCACGCCCGGGCCGACGGGCTGGCCTCGCTGGCCGTCCTGCTCGGCGCGGCCGGCAGCGCGGCCGGCCTGCGGTCCGCGGATCCGCTGGTCGGGCTGCTGATCACGGTGGCGATCCTGGCCGCGCTGCGGGGGTCCCTGCGGGAGGTCGGCCGGCGGCTGATGGACGCGGTGGACCCGGCGCTGGTGGACGCCGCGGAGCGGGAGCTGGGCGCGGTGGAGGGGGTGCGCGCGGTGGGTGCGGTCCGGATGCGCTGGGTCGGGCACGCGCTGCGTGCGGAGGCCGAGGTGGTGGTGGACCCGGAGCTGACCGTGGTCGCGGGGCACCGGGTCGCGGAAGCGGCCGAGCGGGCGCTGATCGGTGCCGTGCCGAGGCTGCTGGCGGTCACCGTCCACGTCGACCACGAGCGGGGGCACGCGGGGGCGCTCGACGTCCGTCGCGAGCCCGTCCGCAGCCGCCGGGAGCGCCCCGACCACGAACATCACCACCCTCACCGTCCTCATCACTCCCACGACCACGACCACGATCACCCGCCCGACCGGGCCCACGGCGGCCGGCCGGCCGCGGCGGAGACCTGAAAGGCCGTCATGGCGCCCCCGCAGGCCGGGAGGGGTTCCGCCCGGCCTGGGGGGTACGTCGCTCACGCCGGGTTGACGCCGGACGGGCCGGCCGCCGGCCGGCCGCCCCGGCGGGCGTCGCCCCGGGCGCGGGGTGGGCCCGGCCCCCTCGGGTTCAGGAGATCCGGCCGGCCGGGCTGACGTCGCCGCCGCGGCCCTCGGCGAACTCCCCGACGAGCTCCTCGGGGAGGCCGTCGGAGAGCTGTTCCGCGAGGTGCGCCTGCCGGGCGCTCGCGGCGGCGGAGGCGGCCGCCGAGGCAGCTGCGGCCGATGCGGCCGCCGCGGCGGCCGTGCCCGCGGGTGGCGCCGAGCGCCGGGTCTGCCCGGGAATGGCCAGCGGGGTGTCGGTCCGGCGGGTGCGGGCGCCCTCGTCCACGGCCTCGGCCGCCTCCCGGGCGGCCAGGTAGGCCTGCACCGCCGCGATGCCGTAGACCGGCTGGATCAGCTGGTGGCCCTTGAAGAACGGGCGGGCCGGGGCGAAGCCCGCGGCGATCACCAGCTCGCGGATCTCGGCTATCTCCTCCTCCGTCCGCGCCGTGAAGCGGACCTCCCAGCCCTTCTTGTATGCGCGGCCGTCCTCGCTGTTGCGGCGGGCGAGGTCCGGTCGGCGGACGTAGCCGGGCAGTCGGCCGAGGCGCAGCTGGGCCGTGCGCCGGCCTGAGGTGTCGTCACGTGGCATGAGCTGATGGTAGGCAATCGTTCGGGAGGGTCCGACCCCGGGTTGGTGCTTCACCGTGCGACACTGGCTACTCTCCGTCATGATCGCCAGGTCAGTGTGTCGGGGGTGCTCCGGCCGCAGCGATGATCATTCCGTTGAAAATCGGATGGTACCCGTCAAGTCCGATCTAATCCGGCTTCTGAATGAACGTCCCATCCGCCGAATGGGTGAGGGTATGGGGACTTTAGTGCAGACCAGTCCCGGTTTCGCGACGGTTGGGTAACAGGTCGTCAGGTCGCGGATGCCGCGGCGGGGCTGTTGGGGAGGGTGTCGGCATGAGCTACCAGATTCCTTCCCAGTCCTTGTCCCTCGAAGAGCTGGCCAGGCGGCAGCAGAACGTGATCACGGCCAGTCAACTGCGCGCCCGCGGTGTCCCCACCCGGGTCGTCAGCGAGCACTGCAGGCGGGGTGGTCCCTGGCAGCGGATGCTGCCCCGGGTCTACCTGCTGCAGGAGAGCGAGCCCACCCCCGAGCAGCGGATGTGGGCCGCGCTGCTCTACGCGGCGCAGAACGGGCGCGAGGAGGGCGGCCGCGAGGGCGCCGTGATCACCGGCGCGGCGGCGCTCGCGCTGTACGGCTTCGTCTCCACGCCGCGGCTGCCCGCCGTCACCGGGGTCGAGGTGCTGGTGCCCCGCCAGCGCCGGCTGCGCGACGCCGGACAGGTCCGGATCCGGCGCACCGAGCGGGAGTTGGTGGCCCGGTCGGTGCACGGTCTGGCCTGCGCGCCGGTGGCCCGTGCGGTGTCGGACGCGGTGCGGGAGTGGACGGACGGGGGCGCCTTCGAGGCCGGCGTGATCGGCCCGGGGCTGCTGCGCGCGGTGCTGCGCGAGGCGGTCTCCCGGATCGAGTCCACCGGCGCGCTGCGGGAGCTGTCGACCGAGCTGGCCGAGGCGGGCCTGTTGGAGGAGCCCCGGGTGCGCGCCGCGCTGGACGAACTCCTCGCCACCGAACGGGAGTCGGTGCTGGATCGGCTCGGCGGGCTGGTCGACGAGTGGCTGCTGCCCGTGCCGCTGGCCGGCCCGGAACTGCGGATGCGCGGCGGCACCTACATCGCGGTGCCGGACCTCTACTGGCCGCAGGCCGGCGTCGCCGTCGAGGTCGACTCCGACCTGCGCTGTGTCAGCGAGGGCGAGGCGGCCTGGGTGCGCGGTGGCCAGCACCGGATGGAGTACCTGGGGGTGCGGGTGGTGTACGTGTCGGGGGAGCGGCTCGCCGCCGAGCCGGACGCGGTCGGCGGCGAACTGCGGGAGGCCTTCCGGGCGGGCGGCGAGGACGTGGTGGAACTGCTGGTGACCGAGCGCTGACCGGACGGCCTGGAGGTCAGCCGCCCACCACCGGCTCGCCGACCAACTCCACTCCGGCCAGCCGGAGTTCGTCCAGCGCCGCGGCTGTCGTCGGGGCGGCCACCGCGGCGGTGAGATCGAGCAGGACGCGCGTGGTGAAGCCCTCGCGGGCGGCGTCCAGAGCGGTCGCCCGGACGCAGTGGTCGGTGGCGATGCCGACCACGTCGACCTCGGACACCCCCCGCTGGCGCAGCCAGCCGGCCAGGTTCTCGCCGACCTCGTTGCGCCCCTCGAATCCGCTGTACGCGGCCGCGTACGCACCCTTGTCGAAGACCGCCTCGATCGCGCCCGAGGTGACCGACGGGGCGAAGTTGGGATGGAACCCGACCCCCTCGGTGCCCGCCACGCAGTGCACCGGCCACGAGTCGACGTAGTCCGGCTCCTCGGAGAAGTGCGCACCGGGGTCGATGTGGTGGTCGCGGGTGGCGACGATGTGGGCGTAACCGGGGGTGGACTCGGCGATCAGGTCGGTGATCGCGGCGGCGACCTCGGAACCGCCGGACACGGCCAGACTGCCGCCCTCGCAGAAATCGTTCTGCACGTCGACGACGATCAGGGCGCGGTGCATGGCTGGCTTCTCTCGTTGTGGCTCGGGTGCTGGGGCCGGGGCTATGAACTCTAGGGAGTGACGCGCGTAGGGGAAAGGCCCGCGGCGCCCCCCGGATCGCGGTCAGAGACCGACCGGTGCGGCGGCCCGCGCCCCGGCGGGCTGCTCCGTCACGATCACCGGCTCGCCCTTGGACAGCTGCGTCGCCGACAGCGGCAGCCCCGCGCGGGCCCGCAGGTGACGCTCGCGCGCCGCGCTCAGCGGTTCGCGCCCGACCACCTCGCCGGCGGTGATCAGCGGGACGTGCAGCAGGTGCGGCTCCAGCTCGGCGGGGACCGGGCCCAGCCCGACCACCTCGGCCTCGGCCACGCCGTCCACGTCGGGACGGCGGGCGGCCCACTTGCGTCCCCCGATGCTGGTCTTCCCGCCGGCCGAGCGCTTGGCCACCGGCACCAGCTCGCCGTCCGGGCCGCCCGCCCGGGCGACCAGCTTGTAGACCATCGCGCAGGTCGGGTGCCCGCTACCGGTGACCAGGCTGGTGCCGACGCCGTAGCCGTCGACGGGGGCGGCCGCGAGGGCGGCGATGGCGTACTCGTCCAGGTCGGAGGTGACGATGATCCGGGTCTTGGTGGCGCCCAGCTCGTCCAGCTGGCGGCGGACCCGGTGGGCCAGCAGTGTGAGGTCGCCGGAGTCGATCCGGACGGCGCCCAGGCTCGGCCCGGCCACCTCGACGGCGGTGCGCACGGCCTCCGCGAGGTCGTAGGTGTCCACCAGCAGGGTGGTGCCCCGGCCCATCGAGTCGATCTGCGCGGTGAAGGCGTCCCGCTCGCTGTCGTGCAGCAGGGTGAAGGCGTGCGCGGCCGTCCCGGTGGTGGGGATGCCGTAGGTGAAGCCGGCCTCCAGGTCGGAGGTGGCGCCGAAGCCGGCGACGTACGCGGCCCGGGCGGCGGCGACGGCGGCGCTCTCGTGGGCCCGGCGGGCACCCATCTCGATGCACGGGCGGTCGCCCGCGGCGGCGGTCATCCGGGAGGCCGCGGCGGCGATCGCCGAGTCGTGGTTGAGGATCGACAGGATCAGCGTCTCCAGGATCACCGCCTCGGCGAAGCTGCCCTCGACGGTCAGCAGCGGGGAGCCGGGGAAGTAGACCTCGCCCTCCGGGTAGCCGTGGATGTCGCCGCCGAAGCGGTAGTCGGCCAGGTAGCGCAGGGTGGGCTCGTCGACGACCCCCTGGTCGGCCAGCCAGTCCAGCTGCGGGGTGGTGAAGCGGAACGCCTCCACCGCGTCCAGCACCCGGCCGGTGCCGGCCAGCACGCCGTAGCGGCGGCCGGCGGGCAGGCGGCGGGTGAACACCTCGAAGACGGAGCGGCGGTGTGCTGCGCCGCTGCGCAGGGCGGCCTGCAGCATGGTGAGTTCGTACCGGTCGGTGAGCAGCGCGGTGGACCGGCTCGCGGTGGTGGCGTCCATGGTGATGATGCTACTACCACTTAGCGTCAGATTGACGATTTCTCTGCCGCGTGTTGACCCGGATTCGCTCGCGGGTCCCCCGGATGGAAGCATGAGAGGCACAGACGGTCGTGTACGGCGAGGGAGAAGCAGTCGTGAGTGTCGCCCCGGTGGAGATCGAACGGCCCGAGGTCGAGGGCCTGCCGGTGACGGAGCCGGACACTCCGTGGGTGACCATCGTCCACAACGACCCGGTCAACCTGATGAGTTACGTCCAGTACGTCTTCCAGGCCTACTTCGGCTACCCGAAGGACAAGGCCCGGCAGCTGATGATGGACGTGCACACCAAGGGCCGCGCCGTGGTCTCCAGCGGCACCCGCGAGGAGATGGAGCGCGACGTCCAGGCCATGCACGGCTACGGACTGTGGGCGACCCTCCAGCACGACTGATCCTCACCCTCCCCACCACCACACGAGAAGACGGGCTGATCGGAACTCATGGCTGGGTTGTTCGAGAGCGCGGGCGGCGGCAGTGCGGCGATCGCGCTGGACGAGTTCGAGGTCTCCATCCTGCGCACGCTCGAAGTGCAGATGCTGGAGCTGATCGGGCCTGGCCCGGGCGGCCAGAGCGAGGACCCGCTGGCGGCGCTGTTCGCCGAGGGGCCCACCGAGGCGCCGCAGGACCCGGCGCTGGCCCGGCTCTTCCCGGACGCCTACGGCGAGCCCGGCGAGCCGGCCGACGCGGACACCCGGGCCATGTCGGGCGAGTTCCGCCGCTACACCGAGGTGGACCTGCGGGCCCGCAAGCGCGAGGACGCGCTCGCGGTGGTCCACGCCCTGGACGGCCTCGGCGAGGACGGCGGGGTGCTGGAGATCGCGGGCGACGACTGCCGGCACTGGCTCGGCGCCTTCAACGACCTCCGGCTCACCCTGGGCAGCCGCCTGGAGGTCACCGAGGAGGACGAGCAGGGTCTCTACCGGCTGCCCGACACCGACGAGCGCAAGCCGCTGGTGATGGCCTACATCTGGCTCGGCGAACTCCAGGAGACGCTGTTGGAGGCGATGGCGGGCTGAGCCCGAGACCGTGCGGGCGGTGGCCGGCCCGCTGACGGCGGCTCTGCGGCCTTGGCCGCCAAGGGAGTTCGGCCCGCAGCCGGCCCGGCCCCGGCGGGCCTCGCGGGCGCCGTGCCGGAGCGCGACCCGACCTGCCCGCCCGGTCCGGGCGGGCGGCCGACCCGCCCTGGCTATCCTGACCGGATGCTGACCATCACCCGAGAACTGCGCGACGCGATCGTCGCCCACGCCCGCGCCGACCACCCGGACGAGGCCTGCGGTGTGATCGCCGGTCCGGAGGGCAGCGGACGGCCCGAGCGGTTCATCCCGATGCTCAACGCGGCCCGCTCGCCCACCTTCTACGAGTTCGACTCCGGCGACCTGCTCAAGCTCTACCGCGAGATGGACGACCGCGACGAGGAGCCGGTGGTGATCTACCACTCGCACACCGCCACCGAGGGCTACCCGTCCCGCACCGACGTCTCCTACGCCTCCGAGCCGGGCGCCCACTACGTGCTGGTGTCCACCGCCGACGGCAACGGCGACAGCGACCCGTACCAGTTCCGCTCGTTCCGCATCGTGGACGGCGTGATCACGGAGGAAGACGTGGACGTGGTGGAGGCGTACCCCGCATGACCGGAACCGGCACCGCCGGATCCCCCCGCCGGGCCCGTCGGCCCTGCGCGGCGCGCGGGCGGCGGGCCCGCGGCCTGCCCACGTCTCAGCATCGGATACGCCGACGACCGGATGCTGGGACGCGGCTGCCGGACGGGGCCCGGGAATCTATACGATGAGCCCATGCGTTCCGTCGATGTGAGCAACCAGGCCCCGGGCACCCGCCTCGTGGCGCGCCTGCACGTCGACCTGTGCCGGCTCGCCAGCGCGATCTGTCCCGGCACCGCCGACGCCCGCTGACTTCGGCACCACCCACCCCGGCAGCGCCGGGGCCCCACCCCTGCCGCGACCCGTGCGGCCCACCCGACTCACCTCCACAGGAGCGCAGCCATGGCCATCGAGGTCCGCATCCCGACCATCCTCCGTACCTACACCGACGGCGCCAAGGCCGTCGAGGGCGCCGGCGCCAACCTCGGGGAGCTCTTCACCGACCTCGACGCCCGCCACCCGGGCATCGCCGAGCGCCTGCTCGACGCCGGCGAGCTGCGCCGCTTCGTCAACGTCTACCTGAACGACGAGGACGTCCGCTTCCTGGACGGCATCGCCACCGCCGTCGCCGACGGCGACAGCGTCACCATCCTGCCGGCCGTGGCCGGCGGCGCCCGCTGAGCCGCCGCTCCATGCGCTACGACAGCCCGATCGAAGCGGTCGGCAACACCCCGCTGGTCCGGCTCCCCCGGATCTCCGCCGCCGTCCCCGGCAACACCGACGGGCTGGTCACGCTCTGGGCCAAGCTGGAGGACCGCAACCCGACCGGCTCGATCAAGGACCGCCCGGCCCTGCACATGATCGAGCGGGCGGAGGCCGACGGCCGGCTCACGCCCGGCTGCACCATCCTGGAGCCCACCAGCGGCAACACCGGCATCTCGCTGGCCATGGCCGCCAAGCTCAAGGGCTACCGGATGGTCTGCGTGATGCCGGAGAACACCAGCGAGGAGCGCCGCGAGCTGCTCCGGATGTGGGGCGCGGAGATCATCCCGTCGCCCGCCGCGGGCGGCTCCAACACCGCCGTCCGGATCGCCAAGGAGATCGCGGCCGAGCACCCCGACTGGGTCATGCTCTACCAGTACGGCAACCCGGACAACGCCGGCGCCCACTACCGGGGCACCGGCCCGGAGATCCTCGCCGACCTGCCGGAGATCACCCACTTCGTCGCCGGGCTGGGCACCACCGGCACCCTGATGGGCGTCGGCCGCTTCCTGCGCGAGAAGGTCCCGGACGTCCAGATCGTCGCCGCCGAGCCGCGCTACGACGACCTGGTCTACGGCCTGCGCAACCTGGACGAGGGCTTCGTGCCCGAGCTGTACGACGCCGAGGTGCTCACCACCCGGTTCTCGGTGGGCTCCGCCGACGCGGTGCGGCGCACCCGGGAGCTCCTCCAGCAGGAGGGGATCTTCGCGGGCGTCTCCACCGGCGCGATCCTGCACGCCGCGATCGGCGTCGGCCGCAAGGCGGCCCTGGGGGGCCGGCGCGCCGACGTGGTCTTCGTGGTCGCGGACGGCGGCTGGAAGTACCTGTCCACCGGCATCTACACCGCCGAGTCCACCGAGGCGGCGGTCGAGGCACTGCAGGGCCAGCTCTGGGCCTGACCGCCGGCCCGAGGACACGACGGCGCCGCACCCAGCCGGGGGCGGCGCCGTCGCCGTGTCCGGTACCGGGCCCGCCGGTGTCCGGGGCCGGGCCGGGCGCCGTCAGTGCCGGGCCCGGCGGACCACCTCGGCCCAGACCTGGTCCCCGACCGGGCCGACCCGGCGGCGGAAGTCCGCCAGTGGCACCTCGCGCAGCTCGTCCGGCTCCAGCCAGCTCGCCCGCCCGTGCCGGTCGCCCACCGAGCCGGGCGGCAGCCGCAGCACCCCCGGCCGCTCGGCTCGGTGCCGGGTGGTGATCTTCGCGACCAGCGCCGTCCGCGGCCGCACCCGCAGCACCAGGCAGGGCCGGTCCTTGGCCCCCGGGCCGTCCTCGAACGGCACCGTGGCCCACCAGATCTCCCGCGGAACGGGTCGGCCGGACGCCGGCAGCGGCCGGGGGGCCGGCCGTGCCGCCGCGGTACGGGTGCGGCGGCGCCACCACCGGGCCACCAGCAGCGCCGCCGCCAGCAGCGCCGCCACCAGCAGCGCCGCCGCCACCGCGGCCGCGCCGCCCAGCACGGCGAGGGCCAGTGAGCTGTCCATCCGCCGACCGTACCCGGCCCGGCGGTCCGTTGTGACAACCGATGATTTGTCCGTTCTGTGCTCCTGATTCGTCACGGAACGACCACAGCGTCCGATCTGCTCCGAAGATCCCCGTTGGGACCGAAAAGGTGAAGCGACGGCCCGAGCCCAGCCTCGGGACCTCCGCCCGAAGGTGGTCCAGATGAGTCCAAGCAGCAGCGACCTGTGGTCCTATGCCGAGATCGCCCGCCACATCAACGTCCAGTCCGAGACCGTCCGCAACTACCGCCGCCACGGCCTGCTCCCGGCGCCCGACCTGACGGACGGCAACGGCCACCCCCGCTGGTACCCCGACACCATCAGGGCCTGGGCGCGCAACCGCCCCCGGCACCGCTGACCCCCCGTCGAACGCCCGCCCCCGTCCCTTGCCCGTTCTGGTGATTCCAGCCACAGCGCGGCACGGGGACGGGGGCAAAGTGCCGTCCGGCCCTTACCCTCGACACGCAAAGGCCGTGCCGGTGCAGATGATGCGGACGGCTGCGGACCATGACCATCGGGGCGGAGGGGCTCGGCATGAAACTGACCGTGGTGGGGTGCTCGGGGAGTTTCCCGTCCGCCGACTCGCCGTGCTCCAGCTACCTGGTGGAGGCCGACGGTTACCGCGCCGTCCTGGACCTCGGCAACGGCGCCCTCGGCGCCCTGCAGAACTACTGCGGCCTGTACGAGGTCGACGCCGTGCTGCTCAGCCACCTGCACGCCGACCACTGCGTCGACCTGTGCGCGTACTGGGTCGCCCGCAACTACCGGGTGGAGGGCTGCCCCGAACCGGTGCCCGTGTACGGGCCCGCCGGCACCCCCGAACGGCTCGCCCGCGCCTACGACATGCCCGAGGAACCGGGCATGACCGAGGTCTTCGAGTTCCGCACCCTGAAGCCCGGGAGCTTCGACCTCGGCCCGCTGCGGATCACCGTCATCCAGGTCAACCACCCGGTCGAGGCCTACGCCTTCAGGATCGAGCACGGCGGCCACTCGATCGTCTACTCCGGCGACACCGGTGAGAGCGCCGACCTGGTCGAGCTGGCCGCCGGCGCCGACCTCTTCCTCTGCGAGGCCGCCTACACCGACGGCAAGGACACCTACCAGGCCGTCCACCTCAACGGCCGGGAGGCCGGCGAACACGCCACCGCCGCGGGCGTCCGGCGGCTGGTCCTCACCCACATCCCGCCGTGGACCGACGCCGAGCGCAACCTCCGGGACGCCCGGGCCGCCTACCGCGGTCCGGTGGAGCTCGCCAGACCCGGCGCGGTCTACCAGTTCTGACCGACCGGGCGGTTGCCACCCGCCGTGCTCAACGCGGGGGCGCAGAAGGCGAGTCGAGCTCCCCGCGATGACCGCCCGACCCGGTTCGGCCGGACTCCTCCGCCACCTCCACCACGACCAGGGTGCCCCGGCTGCCCGGGCGGACGGCGTGCGCGGTGCCGGGCGGCACCAGGAACAGCCCTCCCGGCCCGACCGAGACCGGATGCCCGTCGACCGTCAGCTCCAGCCGGCCGTCCAGGACCAGCAGGGCCTCGGCGGCGGCGTGCCGCTCCTCCCCGACCGGCAGCTCGTCCATCCGCAGGACCTTCACCGCGGCCGTGCCCACCCGGCCGAGCGGCCGGGAGCGCCAGGCCCGCGGCAGGCCGTCCGCCGTTCCCACCAGGTCGATGGCATGCATGAGGAGCCCCTCTCGGGCGTCGGGATCAAGGAATGCCCCGAACGCTACCGGGCGCGCACCGGCCATTGGTCGACCGTTCGGCAAAATCCTCGGCCCGGCCCCGGACGTGCCGGTGCCCCGCCGCGGGGGAGTGCGGCGGGGCACCGGGTGAGCGGCCGGGGATCAGGCCTTGGTCACGTCCTCGATCTCCTCGTCGCTCTCGCGGCCGGGGGTCTTGAGGTCGAACCTGATGATCGCGAAGCGGAAGACCGCGTAGTAGATCGCGGCGAAGACCAGGCCGATCGGGATGATCAGCCACGGCTTGGTGGCCAGGTGCCAGTTGATCACGTAGTCGATCAGGCCGGCCGAGAAGCTGAAGCCGTCGTGGACCCCGAGGGCCCAGGTGACGGCCATCGACAGCGCGGTCAGCACGGCGTGGATGGCGTAGAGCACCGGGGCGATGAACAGGAAGGTGAACTCGATCGGCTCGGTCACACCGGTGACGATGCTGGTCAGCGCGAGCGAGGTCATCATGCCGAGGACGACCTTGCGGCGCTCCGGGCGGGCGGCGTGCGCGATGGCCAGCGCGGCGGCGGGCAGCGCGAACATCATGATCGGGAAGAAGCCGGACTGGAACTGCCCGGCGGTCGGGTCGCCGGCCAGGAAGCGGTTGATGTCGCCGGTGGCGACCTTGCCGGTCGCGTCGGTGAAGCTGCCGGTCTGGAACCACGCGTAGGTGTTGACGAACTGGTGCATGCCGATCGGGATCAGCGCGCGGTTGACCAGGCCGAAGATGCCCGCGCCGACGGCGCCCGCGCCGACCAGCTTGTCGTTGCCGCCGGAGATGAGGTCGCCGATCGGGCCCCAGCAGAGGCCGAACAGGATGCCGAGGCCGGTGCCGACGAAGGCCATGATGATCGGGACGAGCCGGCGGCCGTTGAAGAAGCCGAGCCAGTCGACCAGCTTGGTGCGGTGGTACTTCTGCCACAGGACGGCGGCGAGCAGGCCGACCACGACACCCCCGAGCACGCCGGGGTTCTGCGGCTTGCCGGCCGGGAGTGCGGCGGTGACGGTCCCCTCGGCCGGGAACACCGTCAGCACCTGCTTGAAGACCAGGTAGCCGACCAGCGCGGCCAGCGCCGTCGAGCCGTCGGCCTTCTTGGCGAAGCCGATCGCCACGCCGACGCAGAACAGCAGCGGCAGGTTGTCCAGCACCGCGCCACCGGCGGCGCCGAACACCTGGACCAGCTTGGCGGGGAAGTGCCAGTTGGTCTGGACGTCCGGCTGGCCCAGACGGGCCAGGATGCCCGCGGCCGGGAGGACCGCGATCGGCAGCTGGAGGCTGCGGCCGACCTTCTGCAGGCCGGGAAGGATTCCGGAGCCGAACTTCTTTCCCGGCTTGGGCGCGGCGGCGGGCGCCGGTGCCTGCGTGGTCGTACTCATGGGGGTGGTTCCTCACGACAGGGCGGGTCGGACGTCAGGTGGAGCGTCGGGGGCCGACTCGCAAACTGGTCTACACCACTAGTGGTGTAGACCAGTTTTCTAACACGTGCCGACAGGGCGGGGAACCCCGGAAAGCCGTGCAGGTGGGAAGCGCTATGAAATCGAAACCTATTTGTGGATCGGCGATCTTCACTACCCGCGGGAGCCGGGGATTTGGCGAGTCACGCAACAAAAGCCGCCACCCCCGGCCACCCGGGCCACCCCGGCCGCCGGGCGGCGGCGGCAGGGTGACGGCGGAGTGACGGTGGGCGTGCGGTGGGCGTGCGGTGGGCGTGCGGTGGGCGCGCCGGGCGTGACGGTCAGGCCTTGGTGACGTCCTCGACGTCCTCGTCGTCCTCGCGGCCCGGTGTCTTGATGTTGAACTTCACGATCGCGAAGCGGAAGACCGCGTAGTAGACCACCGCGAAGCACAGGCCGATCGGAATGATCAGCCACGGCTTGGTGGCGAGGTTCCAGTTGAGCGCGTAGTCGATCAGGCCGGCCGAGAAGGCGAAGCCGTCGTGCACGCCCAGCCCCCAGGTGACGGCCATCGAGGCGCCGGTGAGCAGCGCGTGCACGGCGAACAGCGCGGGGGCGATGTAGGCGAAGGAGTACTCGATGGGCTCGGTGATGCCGGTCACGCAGGAGGTCAGCGCGACCGAGGTCATCAGGCCGTAGATCTCCTTGCGGCGGTGCGGTTTGGCGGAGTGCGCGATGGCCAGCGCGGCGGCGGGCAGCGCGAACATCATGATCGGGAAGAAGCCGGACATGAACTGGCCGGCCGTCGGGTCACCGGCCAGGAATCGGGCGATGTCGCCGTGCGCCTCGGTGCCGTCCGGCTTGACGTAGGTGCCGAACTGGAACCACGGGAAGAAGTTCAGCAACTGGTGCATGCCGATCAGCAGCAGCGCCCGGTTGGCGAGGCCGAACAGTCCGGATCCGGTCGAGCCGAGGTCCGCCAGCCACTTGGAGAACGACTCCAGCGCGTCGCCCACCGGCGGCCAGACCCACAGGCAGAGCGCGGCGAAGACCAGGCCGGCCAGGGACGTGATCATCGGGACCAGCCGGCGGCCGTTGAAGAACCCCAGCCAGTCGACCAGTCGGGTGCGGTGGAAGCGGACCCAGAGCCAGGCGGACATCAGGCCCATCAGGATGCCGCCGAGGACGCCCGGGTTCTGGAAGCCGACGTTCGAGGCGGTCCGCTTGGCGTAGTCCACGCACTGGCTGCCCGCGATGACACCCTGGCAGGAGCTGAGGTCGGGAAAGGCCTGGAGCACCTTGTAGTAGACCAGGAAGCCCGCCACCGCGGCCAGCGCGGTCGAGCCGTCCGCCTTCTTCGCCATGCCGATCGCGACCCCGACGCAGAACAGCAGCGGCAGGCCGAGCGAGCCGTCCAGCAGGGCCGACCCGGCGGCGGCGAAGGCCTTCGCCACGTTGTCCCAGCCGAGACCGTCGGCGCCGAGCAGGTCCGGCTGGCCGAACCGGACCAGGATGCCGGCCGCGGGGAGGACCGCCACGGGGAGCTGGAGGCTGCGGCCCATCTTCTGCAGGCCGCCGTAGAACGTCTGCCACCAGGGGCTCCGCGGGACGGTGGTGCCGGCCGAGCTCATGGTCGTCCTCCGGGTGCCGTGGCCGCTGCGGTCTGGTCGGGGTCGGTCTGGTCGGTCGGTCGGGGGCGGGTCGGGCTGGTCGGTCGGTCGGGGTCGGGCCGGTCGGGGTCGGGCCGGCCGGTCGTTCGGGGAACGCGGGCGAGGTGTCCCGCGTTGTCCGGAGTGCACTTAAGATTGGTGTAGACCACTTTTCGGGCGGGACGGGACGGCCGCGCCGGAACCCGGATGCCGGTGATCGCCATCCTCGGTTCACCGCCCCGGGCATGCGCGCCGGGGTAGCCCAAAAGTGGACTAACGTGGCATATCGTCCGGAGGCGGGTGATGCTTGACGCGCTGTTTCGACGACGCGCCAGCTGATCACGCGTCATCATCATCTCCGGCAGCGCCCACCGCACACCGCAGTACGGCCACCGGCGACACCCCGCCGAGGCGCCGAGACAGAGTGGAGAAAGACATGGCCAGCAAGGCTGAGAAGATCGTCGCCGGTCTCGGCGGAATCGAGAACATCGAAGAGGTCGAGGGCTGCATCACCCGCCTGCGCACCGAGGTCATCGACCCCAGCAAGGTCGACGAGGCCGCCCTCAAGGCCGCCGGCGCCCACGGCGTGGTCAAGATGGGCACCGCGATCCAGGTCGTCATCGGCACCGACGCCGACCCGATCGCCGCCGACATCGAGGACATGATGTGAGCTGAGCCACCGCTCACCGGCGCCACGGCCCGCCGCCCCGCCGGGGCAGGCGGGCCGACGCGTCCCGCGAGCCACTACGCTCGTTACCCATGTCACGCATTGACGGCCGCACCCCCGACCAGCTCCGCCCCATCACCATCGAGCGGGGCTGGAGCAAGCACGCCGAAGGATCCGTCCTCGTCTCGTACGGCGACACCAAGGTGCTCTGCACCGCCAGCGTCACCGAAGGCGTCCCCCGCTGGCGCAAGGGCAGCGGCGAGGGCTGGGTCACCGCCGAGTACTCCATGCTCCCGCGCGCCACCAACACCCGCGGCGACCGCGAGTCCGTCCGCGGCAAGATCGGCGGCCGCACCCACGAGATCAGCCGCCTGATCGGCCGCTCGCTGCGCGCCGTCATCGACCACCGCGCCCTCGCCGAGAACACCTTCGTCCTGGACTGCGACGTCCTCCAGGCCGACGGCGGCACCCGCACCGCCGCCATCACCGGCGCCTACGTCGCCCTCGTAGACGCCGTCTCCTGGGCCCGCGACAAGAAGATCCTCCGGGCCAAGGGCCAGCCCATCACCGGCGGCGTCAGCGCGGTGAGCGTCGGCATCATCGACGGCGTCCCGATGCTGGACCTCCGGTACGAGGAGGACGTCCGCGCCGAGACCGACATGAACATCGTCTGCACCTCCGACGGCCGCTTCGTCGAGGTCCAGGGCACCGCCGAGGGCGCGCCCTTCGACCGCGACCTGCTCAACCAGCTGCTCGACCTCGGCACCCTCGGCTGCGCCGAGCTCGACGAGATCCAGCGCAAGGTCCTCGAAGGCTGACACCGCGGACCTGACCGGGCATCGGCCCGGCCGGCGGGAACTCCCGTCCGGCCGGGCCGACGGCCTTCCCGGGACCGGCGGGAGACGTCCCCGGCCGCGGGCCGGCGCAACCGAACCACCCGGCCCGCACGTCCTTGTGGGTGCCGTCACCGACGGATGCTGTACACGCCGCCGGCCCAGCCCGTAGCGTGCCAGGCAGACACCCGGAGCCGACCGAAGGACCGCGATGCCGCAGCCGCCCAGCATCAACCGCCCCACCGTGCTCGCCGTGGCCGCCCTCGCCCTCATCCTCCCGCTCAGCGCGGTCAGCTGCTCCGCGGCGCAGAAGGCGATCGACTGCGGCAACACCGCGATCACCATCACCAACGACATCTCCAACGTCTCCAGTGCCTTCAACAACGCCGGCAACGACCCGACCGCGGCCGGGCAGGCCATGCAGCAGCTCAAGAACGACATCGACAAGCTCGGCCGCAACTCCAGCGACACCGACGTCAGCAAGGCCCTGACGGACCTGCAGACCCAGGTCCAGAACGTCCAACAGGCCGTCGACAACAAGCAGGTCCCCGACCTCAAGCCGCTCGGTGACGCCGCCGGCAACCTCAGCAAGGCCTGCACCGGCTGACCCGAGGGCGCACCCCCCAAGTCCTGTCCTAGGCTGGGCGCCATGACTAGCCGACGCCTCGTCCTCGCCACCCGCAACCAGCACAAGGTCGCGGAGCTGCGCGACATCCTCGGCGCCGCCGGGCTGGACGTCGACCTGGTCGGCGCCGACGCCTACCCCGAGATCCCCGACGTCCGCGAGACCGGCGTCACCTTCGCCGAGAACGCCCTGCTGAAGGCGCACGCCCTGGCCCGGGCCACCGGGCTGCCCGCGGTCGCCGACGACTCCGGCCTGTGCGTCGACGTGCTCGGCGGCGCACCCGGCATCTTCTCCGCCCGCTGGGCCGGCAAGCACGGCGACGACCGCGCCAACCTCGACCTGCTGCTCGCCCAGCTCGGCGACATCTCCGACCCGCACCGCGGCGCGCACTTCGCCTGCGCCGCCGCGCTCGCCCTGCCGGACGGCACCGAGCGCGTGGTGGAGGGGCGGCTGCGGGGCACCCTGCGGACGGCCCCGGCGGGCGACGGCGGCTTCGGCTACGACCCGATCCTCCAGCCGCTCGGCGAGACCAGGACCTGCGCCCAGCTCACGCCCGCCGAGAAGAACGCCATCAGCCACCGCGGCGAGGCCTTCCGCGGACTCGGCCCGGTCATCCGCGAGCTGCTCGGCTGACGGCGAAGGGCCCGCCCGGAGATCGACTCCGGGCGGGCCCTGGGCGGTGCGGCCGAAGGGATTCGAACCCTCAAGCCCTCACGGGCCAACGGACCTAAACCGTTTGCGTCGCCATTGCGCCACGGCCGCCTGCGCTGCTGCCTTCATGCTACTCGGCCGATCGCGGGGAAGGCACCTGCGTTCCCACCGGCCGCGACGGTCGCCCGGCGGGTGTGCCGCAGGTCACCCGGGTGCCCGGTGGCCACGGTTGCGCCCGCAGTAGGTGGGGGTGACGGAGTGGCAGTTGGGGCACACCAGGCGCAGATTTCCGGCCCGGTTGTCGAGCGGGTCGCCGTTGACGTGGTCGACCTCCAGGGTCATCGGCCGCCCGAGCCAGGTCGGCGGCGTCCCGCAGAGCTCGCAGCTCTCCGGCCGGCCGAGGTGGAGCAGCGCCGCGCGCAGCCGGCCGCCGGGGGTGCGGTCGCTGCCCGGTGGCAGCCGTACGAGAAGCTCCTCGGGCCTGCGCCGCGGGCCGGTCCTGCGGCCGCGCGTGTGGGCCTGCCCGGTGAAGTGGGCGGTGTCGATCGCGTGCGCGGCGATGCTGCGCTGCACCAGCCGGCGTGCCGCGTTGGTCTCGGGCAGCCCCATCGCGCGCACGACCGCCACGACGCTGCGGTGCTCCGCCACCGCCCGTCGGAGGGCCGGCCCGGGCAGCGGAGCGGCATCGCAGAGGCGGGTCCGGGGGAAGTGCGAGGTGTCGATCCCGTAGTGCTTCAGCCGGCGGCTCAGGTAGGCGTGGGTGCCGCCGGCCATCGGCACTCCGAGCCGGCGCATCAGGTCGTTCACGCTGGCGGACACGGCGGCCAGTTCGGTGAGCAGCTCGCGGGTGTACCTGACGGACATGGTGGATCCTCCCGCTTCGGGCCGTCGGGGTGCCCGTCCCCCGTGCAGGTACGAACGAGCGGTGGGCCGCAGGGGTTCGGGGTGGGCGCAGCGGGTGGGGGTGGTGGGGTGCGGGAGGGGCGCGGGCGTGTCGGTTCACTGCTGATTGGTACAGACCTATTGACCTATGTGGTTCAGACCACATAGCTTCGGCGCACTCCGCGGTGCGCCGGGCCGAACAGTTGACGGGCCGTCGCACGGCGGGGTGCAAACCTCCCCCACAGGCGCGTCCCCACAGCGCGTCCGACACTCTCTCCTGGAGGACCGAGTGTTGATCCGAAACACGACGGCGCAGCGTCCCACCGCCGCGGGCCGTCGCAAGAGCCCCGGCGGGCGGCTGGCGTTCGCCGCCACGGCCGCCGCCTCGCTGGCCGGCCTGCTGATGGCCACGCTGGGCGCGACGCCCTCGCAGGCGGCCGTCGACAACCAGTCCTGTCGCCCCGACGGCATGTACAGCACGCCCGGCGTGGACGTGCCCTACTGCAGCGTCTACGACACCGCGGGCCGCGAGAAGATGGGCGCGGACCACCAGCGCCGCATCATCGGCTACTTCACGGGCTGGCGCACCGGTCAGGACGGCACCCCCGCCTACCTGGTGAACAACGTCCCCTGGGACAAGGTCACCCACCTCAACTACGCCTTCGGTCACGTCGACGGGGCGAACAGGTTGTCGGTCGGCACCGACTCGGCGACCAACGCGGCCACCGGCATGACCTTCCCCGGCGTGCCGGGCGCGGAGATGGACCCGACGCTGCCGTACAAGGGCCACTTCAACCTGCTGACCAAGTTCAAGAAGCAGTACCCGAACGTGAAGACCCTGATCTCGGTGGGCGGTTGGGCCGAGACCGGCGGGTACTTCGGTGACGACGGCAAGCGCGTCGACTCGGGCGGCTTCTACTCGATGACGGTCAACGCGGACGGCGGCGTCAACCAGGCCGGGATCGACACCTTCGCGGACTCCGCGGTCGACTTCATCAAGAAGTACGGCTTCAACGGCGTCGACATCGACTACGAGTACCCGACCTCGATGAAGGACGCGGGCAACCCGCTCGACACGTCGGTCTCCAACGCCAAGCGCGCCTCCCTGGTCAAGGGCTACGCGGCGCTGATGAAGACGCTGCGCGAGAAGCTGGACCGGGCCGGCGCCACGGACGGCAGGCACTACCTGCTGTCGGTGGCCGCGCCCTCCTCGGGCTACCTGCTGCGCGGCATGGAGACGTTCCAGATCACGCAGTACCTGGACTACGTCAACATCATGTCGTACGACCTGCACGGCGCCTGGAACAAGTACGTCGGTCCGAACGCCTCGCTGTACGACGACGGCAAGGACGGCGAGCTGGCGGCCGCCAACGTGTACGGCACCTCGCAGTACGGCGGCATCGGCTACCTCAACACGGACTGGGCGTACCACTACTTCCGCGGGGCGATGCCGGCCGGCCGGATCAACGTCGGCCTGCCGTACTACACCCGCGGGTTCAAGAACGTCACCGGCGGCACCAACGGCCTGTGGGGCACCTCGTCGACCACCACCTGCCCGGCTGGCGCGGGTCTGACGACCTGTGGCGACGGCGCGGTCGGCATCGACAACCTCTGGCACGACCTGGACACCAACGGCAAGGAGTCCCCGGCGGGCTCCAACCCGATGTGGCACGCGAAGAACCTGGAGAAGGGCGTCGTCCCGGACTACCTGTCCAGGTACGGGCTGACCGACACCGCGCTGCAGGGCACCTACAGCCGCAACTACAGCTCCTCGCTGGTGGCGCCGTGGCTGTGGAACGACAGCAAGAAGGTGTTCCTGTCCACCGAGGACGAGGAGTCGGTGGCGGCCAAGGCCGACTACGTGGTCAACCAGGGTGCCGGCGGCACGATGATCTGGGAGCTGGCCGGAGACTACCGCTGGGACGCCACCGCCAACGGCGGCAAGGGCGAGTACGTGCCGGGCTCGACGCTGACCTCGCTGATGTACGACAAGTTCAAGGCGGCCTCGCCGTACGGCGCCGTCCGCTCCACGATCGCGCTGCCCACGCAGACGCTGCCGATCGACGTGTCGTTCACCAACTTCGCGCTGGGCGACTCGAACTACCCGATCAACCCGAAGATCCACATCGTCAACAACTCGGCCCAGACCCTGCCGGGCGGCACCGAGTTCCAGTTCGACTACTCCAACGCGGCCCCGGGCAACGCCAAGGACCAGTCCGGCTTCGGGCTGACGGTGATCCGGCAGGACCACACCGCGGCCAACAACGTGGGCGGCCTCAAGGGCACCTACAACCGCGTCTCGGTGAAGCTGCCGGGCTGGCAGTCGCTGGCGCCCGGTGCCTCGGTCGACCTGGACTTCGTCTACTACCTGCCGGTCTCGACCCCGGCCAACTGGACGGTCGACGTCGGCGGCACGCTGTACGGCCTGGCGGGCGACCTGACCCGCGGCGCGACCGGCGGCGGCACCGCCTCACCGAGCCCGTCGCAGTCCGCGAGCCCGAGCGCCTCCGCCAGCCCCTCGCCGTCCGCGAGCCCGAGCGCCTCGGCCAGCCCCTCGCAGTCCGCGAGCCCGTCGGCCTCCGCCAGCCCCTCGCCGTCCGCGAGTCCGACCGGCGGCACCTGCGCCGCGCCGAGCTGGAACGCCGCGACGGTCTACGCCACCACCGGCACCAAGGTGTCGTGGAAGGGCCACCAGTACAGCAACAAGTGGTGGACCACCAATGAGGACCCCTCGACCACCGGTCAGTGGGGCGTCTGGAGCGACCTCGGGGTCTGCTGACCCGGGGTGACGAACGGCGGTGGCGGTCGACCCGGTCGGGGGGTCGGCCGCCACCGCTCCGTCGTGTCCGGGACGCCCCGGCCGGGCCGGGCCGGAACCCGGGGCCGGACGGCGGGGCCGAAACCCGCTCGCGCACGGCAACCCGGGCTGGGACGCTGGCAGCTCCCCGACCCCCGGAGCCCCACGATGTCCGAGCAGCCGCTGCGCGCGGTCCGTGCCGCGTACGACGCCACCGGCCTGGTGGTGTACCAGGCGTACTCCGCCGCGATCGCCGGACCGGCGTCGGCGGCGGGGACGTTCGTGGCACCGTTCAAACGGGACCGGATGACCTGGATCAAGCCGTCGTTCCGCTGGATGATGTACCGCTCGGGCTGGGGCACCAAGGAGGGGCAGGAGCGGGTGCTGGCCGTCCGGATCCGCCGGGAGGGCTTCGAGTGGGCGCTCGGCCGGGCCTGCCTGAGCCACTACGACCGGGACCGTCACGCGTCGGCCGCCGACTGGAAGGCCCGGCTGCGGGAGAGCCCGGTCCGGGTGCAGTGGGACCCGGAACGCTCGACCCGGCTCGGCCCGCTCCCGCACCGCGCGGTCCAGATCGGCCTGAGCGGCCCCGCCGTGCACCGCTACGTCGACGAGTGGATCCTCGGGATCGAGGACGTCACGGCCCTGGCCCACGAGGCCCACGCCCTGGTGCGGGCCGGCCGTCCGGAGGCGGCCGACGCGCTGATCCCCGCGGAGGCGCCGTACCCGCTGCCCGCCGCCCTCGCGGCGCGGATCGGCGCCACGGGCTGAGCCGGACCGGCCGGGCCGACCCGGCTCAGTGCTCCAGGTCGGCGCGCATGGCCGTGAACTGCCGGGCGGCCTCGGCGGGGGTGGTCCGTGGGAAGAGGGCGACGGCGGCGGTGGACGCGTCGGTCCAGCCGCAGATGACGTCGGTGGTGGGCGCCTTGGGCAGCGAGAGGCACTCGACCGAGCCGCCGAGCGGGCCGGTCGGATAGGGCTCGGCGGTGGTCGGGTCGCCGGTGGAGCCGTTCTGCAGGGCGTAGTCGATCAGGCCGCGCCACAGGTGCTCGCGGCGCTTGCCCGGGTCCTCGGGGACGGCGTCGACGCCGAGGAAGAGGACCGGGCGGCCGGTGGCGGCGGCCCGGTAGGTACCGGCCACCAGGTGCATGCCGTCGCGCATCTCGCCGGGGTCGATCGGCACGTCGGAGAGCGCGCCGGCCCCGGTCACCGCGGGGAGGCCGCCGGCTCTGGCGGCATGGACCAGGGTGCGCCGGTCCGCCGCCGCGGACGAGCCGCTCGGAGCGGCGGCGGTGGCGGTGGAGTTGGTAACGGCGGTGGCGGTGGTCGGGGTGGCCGCGTCCGCCCCGGTGTCGGCGCCTTCGGGATCGCAGGCGGTGAGCGCGAGGGCGGTCACCAGCGCCCCGGCGGCGAGCAGCGTGCGGGCGGTACGGCGGCTCGGGGTCGGCAGGGTCGGCACGGCGGTCTCCCGGGGGTGCGGCGGGGCGTGGAACCGGGCTGCTGGACCCGGTGCGCAGCACGCTAGCGGGGCCCCGGGCACGGCGGCCGGCCGATGCCCGTTCCCGGACGCCACCGGGACATGACGGTGACACGGCTCGGCGGCCCGCCCGGAAGGACCGGGGGACCGCCGACGTGGTGGGCCGTCAGGCCGCGTCGGGCCTCAGCCCGCGTCGATCTTCAGGTCGCGGAGCAGCTTGGCGACGTGGCCGGTGGCCTTGACGTTGTACAGCGCGCGCTCGACCTTGCCCTGCTCGTCCACGACGACGGTGGAGCGGATCACGCCGACGTAGGTGCGGCCGTAGTTCTGCTTCTCGCCGTACGCGCCGTAGGCCTCCAGCACGGCGTGGTCCGGGTCGGCGACCAGGGTGACCTTGAGGTTCTCGGTCTCGCGGAACCTGCCGAGCTTCTCCGGCTTGTCCGGGGAGACGCCGATGACGTCGTAGCCGGCGCCCGCGAAGACCTCCAGGTTGTCGGTGAAGTCGCAGGCCTGGGTGGTGCAGCCGGGGGTGAGGGCGGCCGGGTAGAAGTACACGATCACCTTGCGGCCGAGGTGGTCGGCGAGGGACACCTGGTTGCCGTCGGCGTCGGGCAGGGTGAAGGCGGGGGCGGTGTCGCCGGCCTGGAGGCGCTCGCTCACGGTCGATCTCTCCTCGTGCGTGGACTGGGTGGTCGTGCCACGGCAAACCTACCTCCGTTGGTGGGTGGCACTGCGCGGCCCGGACCGGGAGCTGACAGACTGGCCCTGTCGTACCGGACAACGGCAGGAAGAAGAGGGGTGGCCCGCGTGGGCGAGGCGAGCACGAAGGACAAGGCGGCCCGGTCGACGGCGCAGATCGAGGCGGACATCACCCGGACCCGTGACCGGCTCGCGTCGACCCTGGACGAGCTGGCGATGCGGGTGCACCCGTCGACCATCGCCGCCCAGACCAAGGCGAAGGTGCTGTCCTCGGTCGAGCAGAAGGCCGGCCGGGCGTACGTCGCGGCGAGCGGCGCGCTGGACCGGGTGAAGGAGCAGTTCACCGACGAGAAGGGCCGGCCGCGCCCGGAGCGGATCGTCCCGGCCGCGCTGGTGGGCGTCGGGGTGCTGCTGCTGGTGGCGTCGGCCCGCAAGCGCCGCAAGGACTGAGTACGGTCGGGTCGGGGCCGGGCGGGGGTTGTGACCCGCCCGGCCCCGTGCTGTTGCCGGGGTGGCACCACCCCCGGCGGCCGGGACGGGTACGGTCGGTGGCGTGAGCAAGAACGACGAGCTGAGTGCGCAGCACGATGAGCCCCGCCACGACCGGCTGGGGGAGAAGCTGCCGATCCGGATGCTGCACGACCGGGTGCTGGTGAAGATCGAGGGCAGCGAGGGCGAGCGCCGCTCGACCGGCGGCATCCTCATCCCGGCGACGGCTGAGCTGAGCAAACGATGCGCATGGGCCGAGGCGGTGGCGGTCGGTCAGAGTGTGCGCTCGGTCGAGCCCGGTGACCGGGTGCTCTACGACCCGGAGGACAAGCTGGAGGTCGAGGTGCGTGGCACCACCTACGTACTCCTGCGCGAGCGTGACCTGCACGCGGTGGCGGCGGGGCGTTTCGGTGACACGGAGGGCTCGACCGGCCTCTACCTGTGAGGTGCCGGCTGCCCCGGAGCGGGTGATACCGGGGCGGGTGATACCGGGGCGGGCGATACCGGGGCGGCGCTCGATCTGAGCGAGGGTGAGACGGCCTCCGGGGCTCGCGTCCAAGGACCGACCATCTCCAGGTACAGGGCTGTGAGCTGGCCGACGACCTCGACGATGTCGTACCGGTGGACGGCGCCGGGCGGAGGGAACGGAAGGCACTGGCTGTTCAGCGACAGGTCACCGAGCCTCTGCGCGTAGCTGCGGCCGTCCGATGCCTCCGCATGGGCTTGCGGGGCCTCTGCGCTGGGAAGTTCCTCCAGCGCGGGGCCGCTCGAGTACAGCACGGGAAGCCCCGCCGCCAGCGCTTCGAGCAGGGCCAGTCCGAAGGTCTCGACGACCGAGGGTGCCGCGAACACGTCCATGGCTGCCAGGAGCCGGCGGACGTCGGCCCGTTCGCCGGCGAACACGGTACGGTCCACCACTCCGAGCTCCGCGGCCTGCTGTTGCAGGGTGCCGCGGCTGGCACCATCGCCGACCAGGAGCAGCCAGGGCACGCGCCCGCCCGGGGTTTCCGGCATCTGTGCGAGCGCGTCGATCAGCACGTCGAAGCGCTTGCCCGGCACGAGACGGCCGACGCCACCGACGACGTAGGCGTCGAGCGGGATTCCCAATTCCTCACGGACGGCCCGGGCAGCGAAAGCGCGCTCCTGCTCCGACATGGAGAAGTGCGCCGCATCGATGCCGTTCGGGATGGTCCGGATCTTCCGCTCCGGGATCCCCCATGCCTGAAGCCTGCCTTCGACCGCTCTCGAAACGGCGACGGTGTGCTTTCCGAGGTGCTCGGTGAGTTTGTAGAGGGCCTTGACACCACCCGTGATCGTGCGCCCCTCCAAGGAACTGTCGAGCAAGGAGTGTTCGGTTGCGACGATGTTGCGGACACCTGCCAGGCGCGCCGCCAGCCTCCCGTAGACGCATGCGCGGTAGAGGTGTGTGTGGACGATGTCAAAATTCCCCTGTCGGATGAATTTTGAAATCTTGTACAGTGCCGGAATATCGCGGTTCCCGCGCATTCCGAGGTGGGTCACCCGCACGCCGTCCCGTTCGATCCCCTGCGCGACGAGTCCGGGGTTCTCCAGGGTGAGGACTTCGGACTGGACCTCTGGGGGCATGTTGCGCAGGAGCAGCCGTAGCTGCAGTTCGGCTCCACCCGATGCCAGGCCCGTGATGATATGAAGAACCCGCATGTGACATCCTCTCGCTCCGTACTGCGTGACACGCGGCCCGGTGATGCGGAAATGAAGTCCCGTCCGCTCCGATATTCCTCCGTCGGAGGGTGGGCGGTCCGGCAGGACGGTCAACTGATATCGCTGGACCGGACGGCGTCCATGTATCGGGGCCGGCATGCGCGCTTGGCCGACATTCGCAGGAATCCGTCACGCTCCCCCACGTAGGAACGTGGAATCGTCCAGTCGTTGAACGGGCCGGGCGGGTTCGTCGTGCATGCGTATCCGAACCCCGCCGCGCGGACCTCGGCCTCCACCGCCGAGTCCACGGCGCCGTACGGGTAGCAGAAGCCGTCCACCGGTTTGCCGAGCAGATTTTCAAGATCAGCCCTGCTGCCCCAGACCTCCTCCGCCACGGCGGCGGCCGGTAGGTCCGTCAGGCGCGCATGCCGGCGTCCGTGGCACCCCACGTCCACTCCCTCGGCGGCAAGGTGGAGGACCTGGTCCGCGGTCATCAGGGGATGGCGTGGAGCCCCATTCTCGACGTCCCATTCGTTATGTGACCCGAGCAGGCCGGAGATGATGTAGACGGTGGCTCCGAATCCCCGGTCCCGCAGCCTCGGAAATGCGTTCTGGTAGAAATCGAGATAGCCGTCGTCGAAGGTCAGGCCCACCATCTCCGAGGCATTCTCAGAATTTTGCTCGCGCAGCAGTTCCGCCATGCTGACGCCCCGGAGGCCGCAGCGTGCGAGCCAATCCATCTGCTCCTCGAACCTGGCCGGACTGACGCTGATCCGGAAGGGGTCTCGGTCATATGAACCGATGGAGTGATACATCAAAATCCATGGGATTCTCCTCCTGTCGCATGATTGATTGCGGCGTGGGAGGATCGATCGCCCGTTTGAATTTCGAGACTGGGGTAGCATGCATGGATTATGGCACGGTCGGGCCTTTGATCCGGCCCGCCCGGTGGCTCCGTGGGTCCGATTGGGACGACGACTCTCCAGGTCGGTTTGCGGTGAATGCCCTGCTCCAGAAATCTGACAGAGTCACCGGCCCGAGAGGGTGGATCACCGGAGCGGTGCGTTGTCGGGACTTCATTTCATCGACCGGATAATCGACCCGGTGTGATCCTGATAGCGGCCGGCGGAGTGGCCGACGAGCCGACCGCTATTGCCGCCGCCCCTCTCGGGCCGGGGCGGCGATCTTTCGGGCGGAGGCCGCCCGTCCGGGCGACAGCAACCCGGATCCCTGCCCGGCGCCGCCGCAATGGCCGTGATCCGGGACCAGGACTTCCACCGCGCCGCGAACCCCCGACGCCTCTCCGTCGGCCGAGGCGGCAGGCGCGCCCTGGTCGCGGTTGTGCACAAGCCCGGCGACACCGAGAGGGCGTCCGGCCTGTCCTCGTAGGCGGCGGGTCGGGGCGCCGGCGGGTCGGGGTGCCCGGCCGGTCAGGGCGCCCGGCCGGTCGGCGGGTTGCCGAAATCCTGCTGCGCCGGGCGATCGGTGGCGATACGGTCGAACCCCACATCTGAACAGCGCCTCGGACCAGCTCCGCACGTCGCCCCGGTACCCCCGGGGGCCCGACGGTCGGGGCCGTTCCGGCTGCCCTCCCGATGTCGCGCGTTTCTGCAGGCGTCGGTCCGGTGGCGCTGTCCGGGGCTGTGGACGACCCTGCTGCGATAAGTCGACAAGGAGATATTGTGACGTTAACAGCGCAGCTCAGAAGGGTGGACGGGGGCTCCGCGCAGCTCTACCTCGCGGTCGCCCGGGGCGCCTTCCGCCGCTACTCGACCTACCGGGCCGCCACCCTGGCCGGCGCCTTCACCAACACCGTCTTCGGCTGCATCCTCGCCTACACCTTCCTCGCCCTGTGGCAGGCCCGGCCGGGCCTCGGCGGGTACGACGCCCGGCAGGCGGTCAGCTACATCTGGATCAGCCAGGCCCTGCTGGTCACCGTCGCGGTCTGGGGCGGCGGCTTCCAGGACGACGTGCAGGACCGCTTCCGGACCGGTGACATCGCCGTCGACCTGTACCGGCCGGTGGACTTCCAGGGCTGGTGGCTGGCGAGCGACCTCGGCCGGGCGGCGTTCCACCTGATCAGCCGGGGCGCGCTGCCGACCGTCTTCGGCGCCCTGGTCTTCCGTACCCGGCTGCCGGCCGACCCCGCCGTCTGGGCGGCCTTCCTGCTCTCGGTGCTGCTCGCGGTGGTGGTGAGCTTCGGGCTGCGCTTCCTGGTCTCGCTGACCGGCTTCTGGCTGCACGACTCGGAGGGCGTGCGGGCCGTGATGCTGGTGGTGTCGATGTTCTTCTCCGGCATGCTGCTGCCGCTGGCGCTGTTCCCCGGCTGGCTCGGCCGGATCGCCGTCGAGCTGCCCTGGGCCGCGCTGATCTCGGTGCCCACCGACGTCCTGCTGGAGCGCCGGACCGGGGCCGCCCTGCTGGCCGGCCTGGCGTTCCAGGCCGTCTGGGCGGTGCTGCTGCTGGCCGCCGGCCGGGGCGTCCAACTGCTGGCCACCCGCAAGGTGGTGGTCCAGGGTGGCTGAGACGGTGCTGGAACGGACGGGTTGGGCGCTGCGCTCGTGGTGGCTGGTGGCGGCGATGTGGACCCGCTCGGTCATGGCGTACCGGGCCTCGTTCACGCTGATGCTGCTCGCCAGCACCGCCACCAACTCGCTCGACTTCGTGGTGCTGGTGCTGATGTTCCGGCACACCGACACGCTCGGTGGCTGGACGCTGCCCGAACTCGCCTTCCTGTACGGCACGTCGGGCCTCGCGCTGGGGACGGCCAACCTGCTGGTCGGCAGCATCGACGCGCTCGGCCAGCGGATCCGGGCCGGCACCCTGGACATCGTGCTGATCCGGCCCGCGCCGGCGCTGGCCCAGCTGTGCGCCGAACGGTTCTCGCTGCGCCGGCTCGGCCGGCCGTTCCAGGCGGGGGCGCTGCTGCTCTGGTCGCTGAGCGGGCTGCCGGTGCACTGGACGCCGGACCGCCTGCTGCTGCTGCCGATGATGCTGGTCAGCGGGACGGTCATCTTCGCCTGCGTCTTCATCGGCGGCGCCAGCGTGCAGTTCTGGTGGGACGAGGCCAAGGAGCTGCAGAACTCCTTCACCTACGGCGGCGCCACCATGCTCCAGTACCCGCCCACCATCTTCGCCAAGGAACTGGTCGCGGGCACGGTCTTCGGCCTCCCGCTGGCCTTCGTCAACTGGCTGCCCGCACTGCGGATCCTCGACAAGCCCGACCCGCTCGGCCTGCCCACCGCCTTCCAGTTCGCCTCGCCCCTCGCCGCCGCGCTCTGTGCGGCGGCCGCGGCGCTGGCCTGGCGGGCCGGCCTGCGCGCCTACCGCGGTACCGGGAACTGACATTCAGGACAAGGGAGTTGCAGATGGCTCTGATCGAACTCGAAGACGTCCGGCGGACCTTCACGGTACGCACCAGGGCGGGCCGGCTCCGCCGGGAGAAGCGCGAGGTCCGGGCGGTGGACGGCCTGAGCTTCACGGTCGGCGCGGGCGAGTGCGTCGGCTACATCGGCCCGAACGGCGCCGGGAAGTCCACCACCATCAAGATGCTCACCGGCATCCTCGTCCCCAGCTCGGGCCGGCTCACCGTGGCCGGCGTGGACCCGGCCCGCGAACGCACCCGGCTGGCCCGCCGGATCGGCGTGGTGTTCGGCCAGCGCACCACCCTGTGGTGGGACCTGCCGCTGCGCGACTCCTACGAGCTGGCCCGCCGGATCTACCGGATCCCCGACGGCCGGTACCGGGCCAACCTCGCCCGCTGCGTCGAACTCCTCGACCTGGGCGACCTGCTGGACATCCCGGTGCGCCAGCTCTCGCTCGGCCAGCGGATGCGCGGCGACCTGGCGGCCGCGCTGCTGCACGACCCGCAGGTGCTCTACCTGGACGAGCCGACCATCGGCCTCGACGTGGTCAGCAAGGCGAAGGTCCGGGAGTTCCTGCGCGAGGTCAACACCGAGCAGGGCACCACCGTGCTGCTCACCACCCACGACCTCACCGACATCGAGCAGCTGTGCGGCCGGGTGATGGTGATCGACCACGGCCGGGTGGTCTACGACGGCGGGCTCGGCGGCCTGCACGCCGCCGGGGAGAGCGAACGGACCCTGGTGATCGACCTGGCCGAGCCGCGGCCGGCGATCGAGGTGCCCGGTGCCCGGGTGATCAGGGTGGAGGGCCCGCGCCAGTGGCTGGCCTTCCCGGCCCAGGCGAGCGCGGCGCCGCTGCTCGCCTCGGTCGCGGCCCGCTACCCGCTGGTCGACCTCTCGGTCCGCGAGCCGGCGATCGAGGACGTGATCGCCCGGATGTACGCGGAGGTGCCGATCGGCTGACCCGCCCCGGACCCGGCGGGCGGCGCGGCGCCGGCGCTGATCCGTTGGGGTGAGCGCAGTAACCGGCCCCCCGCCACGGCAGTTGTCACCGGGTGACTCTGCCAGCGCGGGAGGTACCGATGACCGTACCCGACGTCAGTGTCGTGATCGCCGTCCGCGACGCCCTGCCGCACCTCGTCGACTGCCCGGCCTCGCCGGCCGGGCAGACCGTCGGGGCCGGGCGGATGGAGGCGGTGGCGGTCGACGGCGGCTCGACGGACGGCAGCGCGGCGGAGCTGGAGCGCTTCGCCGCGCTGCACCCCGCCCTGTTGGGGCCGCGCCCGTCGGCCCCGGCGCAGCCCGACCCCACCGCCCCCATGGCCCCCACTGCCCCCAGCGCCCCCACCGGCCCCGCGGAGCCGGCCGAGCGGGTCGGCTTCACCGACTCGGCGCTGCCCTGGGCCCCGACCCTGACCGACGCCAGGCTCTTCCGCCGCGAGCTGATCACCCGGCACGGCCTGCGGCGCCCGCCGGAGCTGCCGGTCCACGCCGACCGGCCGTTCACCGTCGCGGCCCTGCTGCACGCCGGACGGATCCCGGTGCCGGCCGACTACGGCCACCACCACCGGGCCCACCGCCCCGACGCCGACCCCGACCGCCGGGCCCCGGCGCGGGGCGCGATCCGCCGCCGGTACCTCGGCCGGGAACTGCCGCACCTGCTCCAGCAGCCGTTCCCGGCCCTGGACGCCCCCGCGCAGCAGGCGGTCGTCCGGGAGATCGGGCGACCGGTGGACCGGTACTGCTCGCCCGGCCTGTTCGTCGGGCTGCCGGTCGCCGACCGGCTGCGGCCGGCGCTCGCCCAGCGCGGCGAACTCGGAGCGCTGCGCGGCCTGGTCGCCCACGAGGCCGTCCACGGCCCGCCGCCCGAGGTGCGCCGCGGCGGGCGCGGGTACGTGGGCCACCCGGTGTTCCGGCAGGCCGGACTCGCCCTGCCGGACGCCCTGTTCGAACTTCCCGGCGGGCCCGCCGTACGGCCGCCGGGGTGGCGCCGCCTGGTGCCGCGCCAGGTCAGGCGCGGGGCACGCGGGTGGCGCCGGGCCGGGCGGGACGCCCGGCCGGTGAAGGCGGCAGGGAGCTGAACATGAGGGACATCTGTGTGGTGGGCCTGGGCGCGATCGGCCTGCCGCTGGCGGTGCAGTTCGCGTCGAAGGGGCACCTGGTCGCCGGGGCGGACCCGCAGCCCGAGCTGGTGGCCGCCGTCGCGGCGGGCCGGTCGCCGTCCGGGCCGGAGGCCGAGCTGGCGCAGCGGCTGGCGGAGGTGGTCGCGGACGGCCGGCTGCGGGCCACCACCGACACCGCCGCCGCGGCCGCCGGCGCGGAGGCGATCGTGATCGTCGTACCGCTCACCACCCATCCGGAGGGCGACCCGGACTTCTCCGCGCTGGACGCCGCCACCGACGCGGTGGCCGGCGGGCTGCGCCGCTCCACCCTGGTCAGCTACGAGACGCCGCTGCCGGTCGGCACGCTGCGGGGCAGGTTCGCCCGCCGGCTGGAGGCCGGGTCCGGGCTGGTCGCGGGCCGTGACTTCGGGCTGGTGTTCAGCCCCGAGCGGGTGCGGGCTGGCCGGATCCTGGCGGACCTGCGGCACTGCCCCAAGCTGGTCGGCGGGATCGACGCGGCCTCCACCGAGCAGGGCGTCGAGTTCTACCGTTCCGTCCTGGACTTCGACCCGCGGCCGGACCTGGAGCGCCCCAACGGGGTGTGGCCGCTGGACTCGGCCGAGGCCGCCGAGTTCGCGAAGCTCGCCGAGACCACCTACCGGGACGTCAACATCGCGCTGGCCAACCAGTTCGCCCGGTACGCCGACCGGGTCGGGGTCGACCTCGGCCAGGTGATCGAGGCGTGCAACTCGCAGCCGCACGGCCATCTGCACCGGCCCGGCATCGCGGTCGGCGGCCCCTGCCTGCCGGTCCATCCGCGGCTCTACCTGTGGAACGACCCGCACGCCGGCGTGGTCAGGGCGGCGCGGGAGGCGAACGAGGCGGTGCCCGGGTACGCGGTCGGGCTGCTGGAGGGGGCGCTCGGCCCGCTCGGCGGGGTCGGCGTCGGGGTCCTCGGCGCCTCGTACCGCGGCGGCGTCCGGGAGACCGCGCAGTCCGGGGTGTTCGCCGTGGTCGAGGCGTTGCGGGCGGCCGGGGCCGAGCCGTACGTCAGTGACCCGCTGTACGGCCCGGAGGAGCTCGCCGCGCTCGGGCTGCCGGCCGACGAGGGGAAGCCGGTGAGCGCGCTGGTGATCCAGGCCGACCACCCCGAGTACCGGGAGCTCGGCTCGGTGGACTTCCCCGGTGTGAGGGTGCTGCTGGACGGCCGGCGGATCACCGATCCGGCCCGCTGGGAGGGCGTCCGGCGGATCGTGCTGGGCGGCGGTGGGGTCTGAGTCCCGGACCGGCGGGCGGCGGGGCAGACTGTCCGGGTGACCCTTGATCAGAGAGTGAGCCAGGACGAGCCGCCCCGGCCCGCCCCCGGTGTCAGTTTCACCGCCGCGGACGAGGAGAAGCGCCAGGGCGTGCGGCGGATGAAGGCCTTCGCGACCGGCCTGCTGGCCTTCGCCACGCTGGTGTTCGCGCTGGCCACCTGGGCCGACGCGGCGGGCGCGGGGGCCTGGGCCGGTTACGTCGCGGCGGCCGCCGAGGCCGGCATGGTCGGTGCGCTGGCCGACTGGTTCGCGGTCACCGCGCTGTTCCGGCGGCCGTTCGGGCTGCCGATCCCGCACACCGCGATCATCCCCACCAAGAAGGACGCCTTCGGCCGCTCGCTCGGCGACTTCGTCGGCGACAACTTCCTCTCCGCCCCGGTGGTCAGGGCCCGGCTCGGCGCGATCGGCGTCGCCCGGCGGCTCGGCGAGTGGCTGGCCGCCCCCGGCAGCGCCGAGCGGGTCACCAAGGAGGCGGCGGCCGCGCTGCGCGGGGTGCTCGCGGTGCTGCGCGACGAGGACATCCAGGCGGTGGTCGGCGAGGCCGTCACCCGGCGGGCCGCGGCGACCTCGGTCGCCGAGCCGGCTGGCCGGCTGCTGGCCCGGGTGGTCGGGGACGGCGGCCACCACGGCGTGGTGGACCTGATCATCGTCCGGGCGCACCACTGGCTCTCCGTGCACCACGAGGAGGTGGTGCAGCGGGTCACCGCCAAGACCCCCGGCTGGACGCCGAAGTTCGTCGACCACCAGGTCGGCGAGCGGGTCTACAAGGAGCTGCTGCGCTTCGTCACCGACGTCCGCGACGACCCCGCGCACGCCGCCCGCGGCGCCGTCGACAACTTCCTCGCCGAGTTCGCCACCGAACTCCAGCACGACCCGGACACCATCGCCCGGGTCGAGCGGGCCAAGGCCGACCTGCTGGCCCGCGACGAGGTGCAGGACCTGATCGCCTCCGCCTGGACGGCCGTGCGCACGCTGGTGCTCACCGCGGCCGAGGACGAGGACAGCGAACTGCGGCGGCGACTGCGGGACGCGCTGCGCCGGCTGGGCCAGCGGCTGGCCACCGACGCCCGGATGCAGGCCAAGGCCGACGGCTGGCTGCAGGACGCGGCCCGGTACGTGGTGGAGACCTACCGGGAGGAGATCACCTCGCTGATCTCCGACACGGTGGCCGGCTGGGACGCCGCCGACGCCTCCCGGAAGATCGAGGCCAACGTCGGGCGCGACCTCCAGTTCATCCGGATCAACGGCACCGTGGTCGGCGCGCTGGCCGGCCTGCTGATCCACACGGTGACCAGGGCCCTGGGCGGCTGAACCGGGCGGGGCCGGGTGATCCGTACGATGATGCGAGAGCTGTCCGGAATGCGACGAAGGAGCGTCAGGGTGCCTGAAGGAACGAGCGGAATCGAGGCGTTCATCGCCGGCCTGCCCAAGGCCGAGCTGCACGTCCACCACGTCGGCTCGGCCTCGCCCCGGGTGGTGGCCGAGCTGGCCGCCCGGCACGAGGGGCGGACCAGGGTGCCGGTGGACCCGGCGGCGCTCGCCGAGTACTTCACCTTCACCGACTTCGCGCACTTCATCGAGGTGTACCTGAGTGTCGTCGACCTGATCCGCGACCCCGAGGACGTCCGGGCGCTCACCTACGGTGTCGCCGAGGACATGGCCCGCCAGCAGATCCGGTACGCCGAGCTCACCGTCACCCCGTACTCCTCGGTCAGCCGGGGCATCCCCGACGTGGCCTTCATGGAGGCCATCGAGGACGCCCGCCGCTCGGCCGAGAAGGACCTCGGGGTCGTGCTGCGCTGGTGCTTCGACATTCCCGGCGAGGCCGGTCTGGCCGCCGCCGAGGAGACTGCCCGGCTCGCCGTCGACCTGGCCCCGGAGGGCCTGGTCAGCTTCGGCCTGGGCGGCCCCGAGATCGGGGTGCCGCGCCCGCAGTTCAAGCCGTACTTCGACCGGGCCCGGGCGGCCGGCCTGCGCAGCGTGCCGCACGCCGGCGAGACCACCGGCCCCGGGACGGTCTGGGACGCGATCCGGGAGCTCGGCGCGGAACGGATCGGCCACGGCACCCAGGCCGTACTGGACCCCGCGCTGATCGACCACCTCGGCGAGCACCGGATCGCCCTGGAGGTCTGCCCGACCTCCAACATCGCCACCCGCGCGGTCGAGCGGATGGAGGAGCACCCGATCCGGCAGATGGTCGACGCCGGGCTGCTGGTCACGGTGAACAGCGACGACCCGCCGATGTTCGGCACCGACCTCAACACCGAGTACGCGGTCGCCGCCCGCCTGCTCGGCCTGGACGAGGCCGGGGTCGCGGGGCTGGCCAAGAACGCCGTCGACGCCTCCTTCCTGGACGACGCGGGCAAGGCCCGGCTGAACGGCGAGATCGACGGCTACCTGGCGTCCTGGCGCTGAGGACCCGGCCGGCGGCGCCCCGGACAGGGGTGCCGCCGGCCGTCGTCGGGCCGGCCGTGGCCGGGGTGTTCGTCGGTCAGGCGGCCTCGGCGAGGACGGCCCGGGCCGGGGCGTCCCGGTGCAGCCAGGCGCGCTCGGCCGCCGTCCACGCCGTGGTGGTCAGCAGGTAGAGGCCGGCCGCCAGCGGGACGAGGGCGGCGAACAGCACGGTGAGGAACGACAGGTACGGTGCGAACGCCGCACCGGGCGCCGTCGTACCGGCCGAGAGCCGGCGCGCGCGCCGGAAGGAGGCGTAGCCGACGGCGGCCAGCGCCGCGTACAACGCACCGAAGACCACCAGCTGCGCCGGACCGTGCGCGGCCCCCACGTGCAGGCCGAGCGGGACGCCGAACAGGGTGTGGTCCAGCAGGTCGTTCGGGGAGGTGAAGAGCCGGTACATCACCGAGAAGAACGGGATCTGCACGAACATCGGCAGGCATCCGGCGAGCGGCGAGGACTTCTCCTCCCGGTACAGCTCGGCCATCGCGGCCTGGAGCTTCTCGGGCTTGCCCTTGTGCTTGCGGTTGAGCTCGGCGAGCTGCGGTGCGAGCCGCATCCGGGTCTTCTCGCCCCGGGCGGCGGCCCGGGCGAGCGGATGCAGGGCCAGCCGCACGGCGACGGTGAACAGCACGATGGCGAGCGCGGTCGGCATCACCCCGGCGAGCGACGAGACGACGTCGTGGGCCAGGCGGACAGCGGGGTCGAGCACGGCGAAAAGGGACATGGTGGTGCGAGCCCTCCGGGGGTCTCGGAATCTGCGAGAGGTCGGCGGAGGGCGGCCGCGCGGGGCCGTACGGACCAGGTGCTACGCGGCCGCCGGGGCCGCACCCGGCGCCCTGGGGCGGCGGCGGCCGCGGGCGTCCGGATCACGCTGGGGGAGGAAGGCGGTGCGGTAGGCGCGTCTGCGCAGCGCACCGCTGCGGACGGCGGCCGGCGCCCGGGCGCCGAGCAGCCGGGCGGCGGCCAGGGTGCCGGCGACGGCACCCGACAGCAGCACCACGGCGGCGGTGGCGGCGGCCACGGTCAGCCCGGGCGAGCCGGTCAGCAGCTCACCGGTCAGCAGCCGGAACACACCGAGGAGCAGCGCGACGACGGACACGGGCGGCCTCCTCGGGGATCGGTGCACGGACGGCTCCAGGCGATGGTACGCCGCCGGGCGCCCGAGCGGGCCCCGGACGCCTGGACCCACGTCGGACGTCCGCGGACCGGATCGGTCGTCCGCGGACCGGAACGCGTCGTGGACGCCGTCGGCCTCCGAGGGGCGGCTCAGCCGAGCCGGACCACCGAGCGGGTGGCGTCGGAGGACCGGGCGGCCTCCAGGACGGCGAGGGTGGCGACGGCGTCGCGAGGGTCGACCGGCGGCGGGTTCCCGGTGACGAGGGCGGCGGAGATGCCGGCGTAGTAGGCGGGGTAGTCGCCCGGATCGGTGGGGACGGGGACGGCGTCCTCGTCGGTCCCGAGGGTGCCGAACAGGTCCGGGGTGTCGGTGCCCCAGGGGGTGCCGTCGCCGGGGCGGCGGCCGGCCCGCAGGTCGGCCTCCTGCGGGTCCATGCCGGACTTGGTGTATCCGGCGCTGTCGCCGAGCACGCGCAGCCGGGGGCCGCCGAGCGGGGCGATGGCGCTGGTCCACAGGTGGGAGCGGACGCCGCCGGTGTGGGTGAGGGCGAGGAAGGCGTCGTCGTCGACGACCGCGCCGTCCCGGCGGGTGTCGATCTCGGCGTAGACGGTGTCGACCGGGCCGAACAGGCTGATCGCCTGGTCGACGAGGTGGCTGCCGAGGTCGTACAGGGTGCCGCCGACTTCCGCCGGGTCGGCGAGCTCGCGCCAGCCGGCCTTGGGCTTGGGCCGGAACCGCTCGAAGCGGGACTCGAACCGGTGCACCCGGCCGAGCGCGCCCTCCTCGACCAGGCGGCGGACGGTCAGGAAGTCGCCGTCCCAGCGGCGGTTCTGGAAGACCGAGAGCAGGGTGCCGGACCGCTCGGCGAACTCGCACAGGGCCAGCGCCTCGTCGGCGGTGGCGGCGAGCGGCTTGTCGACCACGGTGGCGAGGCCGGCCGCCAGGGCGGCGCGGGCCAGCGGGACGTGGGTCCGGTTGGGGGAGGCGATCACCACCAGGTCGAGGCTGTCGGCCTGGGCGAGCAGCTGCTCGGGGGTGTCCACGGCGCGGGCGCCGGGGTGTTCCCGGTGCAGCTGGGCGCGACGGTCGGGGTTGGCGGTGACCACCGCGTCCAGCCGCAGCCCGGGGGTGGTGGCGATCAGCGGGGCGTGGAAGGCGGAGCCGGCCAGGCCGTAGCCGATCAGGCCGACGCGGAACGTGGTGCGGGGCGAGCTGGTCATGCCCCTACTCAACCACGCGCCGCGGGACGCCGGATCGGCCCGCGCGGCCGACCCGGCGCGACGGCCCCGCCCGGTCAGCGGGCGTGGGCCCCCGGGCGGCGCCGGCGGCGGTTGATCACCACGACCGCGCCGCCGGCCAGCAGGAAGGCGGCGCCGACGGAAGCGGCCAGGCCGGTGGCACGGCCGGTGCCGGTCTGGGCGAGCTCGGTGCCGGAGCTGCGGGTGGTGTCCCCGGTGGCGGCCCGGGCGGTGGCCGCTGCGGGGGCGGCGTCCAGGGCGGCCGGCTGGGCGGCCGGGGAGAGCGGTGCGGTGGATGCGGCCGGGGCGGCGGACGCCGGGCCGGACCCGTCCGGCCCGGCCGGCGGGGCCGGGGCCACGGGCGCCGTCGAGCCGGTCGGGGCGGGCTCGTGGCTGTGCGTGGCGCCGCTGCCCGGGGCGGGGGTGGGCGCCGAGCCGGCCGGTGCGCCGCTGCCGTCGAAGACCACGTCGGAGCAGGAGTAGAAGGCCTCGGGGCTGTCCGAGCGCTGCCAGATCGCGTAGATCAGCTGGCGCCCCTTCTTACCGGCCGGCACCTTGCCGGGCAGCACGTACTGGCCGTTGGAGACGGTCGGGTCGGTGACGGTCAGGAACGGCGTGGGCTCCAGCGAGGACCACGCCAGCGGCTTGGCCGGGTCGTACCCGTCCTTGGTGATGAACAGTTGGAAGGTGCCCCGGTGCGGCGCGGTGACGTGGTACCGGAAGGTGAAGTCGGCGCCGGCGGTGAGGTTGGTGGCCGGCCAGTCGGCGCGGGCCAGGTCCAGCCCGGCGAACTCGGGATCGGCGGCGCTGCACAGCTTGCCGTCCGGGATCAGCTCGTGGTGGCGGCCGGCCGCGGTGCCGATCCGCACGGCGTTCCAGTCGTACATCGCCTGGGTGCCGCCGGCGGCGATCGCGGCCCGGCAGGCGTCGGACTTCGGGTGCTCGGGACCTTCCAGGTAGCAGCCCTCGACCCGGCTGAGGGGATTCTGCATCGAGCCGTGCGCCCAGGCGGTGCCGGAACCGAGGGTGCCGGCGAGGGCGCAGCCGGCGAGGGCCACGGCGGTGGCCGTGAGGCGGCGGACGGACATGGGCGGTGCTCCTTCGGGTGGTCCGTCCGGGCCGGGTGCGCGGGAGCGGCCGGGACGGCGGATGAGGGTGGGTGCGGGGGGTGCGGGGGTGCCCCGGGACGAAGCTAGCCGGGCCGGAACGGGAAATGACGGCTGCTCAGCGGTGTTAGGGGCGGCTTAATGCAGCCTTGAGGCGGCGGGCCCGGCGGCCGTGCGCGTCCGGTGGGCGGGCGGGTACTGCGGTCGGGCAGGTGTGCGGATTAGGCTGGTGCCGTTGGGGCAGCCAGCAGTGACCCGGCCGACCGGGTGCCCCGGGGCGGCGGGGTGCAGTTTCCGTACGACCACCGCACGAGTTCTGGAGACACGCACGTGGCAGACCGCAAGCCCATCGAATCGTGGCTGACCGACATGGACGGCGTCCTCATCCACGAGGGCACCCCGATCCCCGGCGCGCAGGAGTTCCTCCGCCGGCTTCGGGAGTCCGGCAAGCCGTTCCTGGTGCTGACCAACAACTCCATCTACACGCCGCGCGACCTCAGCGCCCGCCTCGCCGGGATGGGTCTGGAGGTGCCGGAGGAGTGCATCTGGACCTCGGCCCTGGCGACCGCCAAGTTCCTCAAGGGCCAGCGCCCGGGCGGCACGGCGTACGTGATCGGCGAGGCCGGTCTGACCACGGCGCTCTACCAGGCCGGCTACGTGCTGACCGACAACAACCCGGACTACGTGGTGCTGGGCGAGACCCGCACCTACAGCTTCGAGGCGCTGACCAAGGCGATCCGCCTGATCAACGCCGGTGCCCGGTTCATCTGCACCAACCCGGACGAGACCGGCCCGTCCACCGAGGGCGTGCTGCCGGCCACCGGTTCGGTCGCGGCGCTGATCACCAAGGCCACCGGCGTGGACCCGTACTTCGTCGGCAAGCCCAACCCGCTGATGATGCGGGAGGCGCTGAACACGGCCGGTGCCCACTCCGAGACCGCCGTCATGATCGGCGACCGGATGGACACCGACATCGTGGCGGGCATGGAGGCCGGCATGGAGACCATCCTGGTGCTCACCGGCCTGACCGCGGAGAACGACGTCGAGCGGTTCCCGTACCGCCCGACCCGGGTGGTCAAGTCGATCGCCGACCTGATCGACCAGATCTGACCGACCGGGACCGACCGACCAGATCCGACCGACCGGGACCGACCGGTCGGCACCCGAGGCCCCACCTCCCCTGCGCGGGGGCGGTGGGGCCTCGTCGGTACGAGGGGGAACCCGGGGCGGGCAACCGGCGGGGCCGGGCGGAGACGACCCCGGGAGCACCTGCGGGTCCGGCGTTCCGCGTGGTCGGGGGTGACGGCGCGGGCCGCGTAGTGTCGGTGGGGCTGTGTAGCGTTCTGTGTCGAAGGAAGTCGTGCGTCCGGGGCGGCCGTGCTGGTCCGCGTCCGGCGGTGGGAGGTTGATGTCGTGACGGATGTTGCCGAGGTGGCCGTGGGTGCCGGGCTCCAGGTGCCCGAGTCCTGGCGCGAGGTGCTGGCGGGCGAGCTGGACAAGCCGTACTTCGCCGAGCTGGACGCCTTCGTGGCCGCCCAGCGGGCCGAGCACGAGGTCTTCCCGCCGGCCGGGCAGGAGTTCTCCGCGCTGGAGGCGACGCCGTACGACAAGGTGCGGGTGCTGATCCTCGGCCAGGACCCGTACCACGACAACGGCCAGGCGCACGGCATGAGCTTCTCGGTGCTGCCCGGGGTGAAGACCCCGCCCTCGCTGCGCAACATGTTCAAGGAGCTGGACGCCGACCTCGGCGTCCCGGCCCCCGACAACGGCTACCTGATGCCCTGGGCCGAGCAGGGCGTGCTGCTGCTCAATGCGGTGCTCACGGTGCGGGCCCACGAGGCGAACTCGCACAAGGCCAAGGGCTGGGAGAAGTTCACCGACGCGGTGATCAAGGCGGTCAGCGCGCGCGAGGAGCCGGTCGTCTTCGTGCTCTGGGGCAACTACGCCAAGAAGAAGCTGCCGCTGATCGACACCGAGCGGCACGTGGTGGTCCAGGGGGCGCACCCCTCGCCGCTGTCGGCCAAGCTGTTCTTCGGCAGCCGCCCGTTCTCCCAGATCAACCAGGCGCTGGAGCAGTTCGGCAGCGAGCCGATCGACTGGCAGGTGCCGAACCTCTCGGCCTGACGCCGCGCACGGCCGAGCGGAGTGCGGTCCTGCCGCACTCCGCTCACCCGCACTCCGGGGTCCGGCCCGCGGCGCTCAGCTCGCGGTGCCCAGGAAGGACGCCCAGCCGCCGGCGGGCGCCTGGCCGACGCCCAGCGTCCGCAGCTTGCGGACGGTCGACTGGTCCTGCACCTCCAGCCACTCCACCAGCTGCCGGAACGACACCAGCCGGACCTCCGGCTTGGCCGCGATCGTCTTGATGGTCTCCTCGACGGCGTCCATGTAGATGCCGCCGTTCCACTGCTCGAAGTGGTTGCCGATGAACAGCGGCGCCCGGTTGGTGGTGTACGCGCGGTCGAAGCCGGCCAGGTACGCGTCGCGGGCCTGGGTGCGCCACTCCGCGTACCGGGCGGGGTCGCCCTTGGTGCTGCCGCCGGACTGGTTGGCGAGGATGTTGTAGTCCATCGAGAGCACCTGGAAGTTGTGCCCGGGGAACGGCAGCCCCTGGAGCGGGAAGTCCCAGATCTTGCCGTCCTGGACCTTCTGCGGCCAGATCTGCAGGCCGCCCGGCGAGCTGGCGTCGTACTTCCAGCCCAGCTTCGCGGCGGTCGGCAGCAGCGCCTTCTGCCCCTCCAGGCAGGGGGTGCGGGCGCCGACCAGCTCCTTGCGGTAGTCGAAGGGCAGCGGGTCGACGTCGGTGAAGCCGGTGTTGGTCCGCCACTTGGTGACGAAGGAGACGGCCTGCTCGATCTCGCTCTCCCAGTCCTCCGCCGTCCACTTGTTGACGCCGTTGCCGTCCGCGCGGGTCGAGCAGAAGTGCCCGTTGAAGTGGGTGCCTATCTCGTGGCCGGCCGACCAGGCCTGACTGATCAGCTTGACGGTGTTCTTGACCGCGCCCGCCGAGAGGAAGGGGATGTCGGAGGCGCCGGCCGGGTGCTTGGGCGGCTGGTAGAGGGAGGACTTCTCCTTGGGCAGCGTGTAGATGCCGGACAGGAAGAAGGTCATCGCGGCCTTGTGCTCGGCGGCGACCTTGAGGAAGCGGTCGAACTGCCCGTCGTCGGTGGCGCCGGCGCCGTCCCAGGAGAACACCACGAACTGCGGGGGCGCCTCACCGGGCTTCAGCTTCTCCGGCTTGGGCTGGTTGGGCTGGGGACCGGTGTCGGAGGTGGAACCGTCGCCGATCGGGGTGCCCTTGGGGGACTCCTTCGCGGTCGCGCTGCCCGGCACCCCCGAGCCCTTGCTGTCCGAACCGGGGAGCGAGGCCCGGCCGGACCCGCCGCCGCAGGCGGTGACCGCCCCGAGAGCCGCGGTGGCCGCCGTGGCGCCCAGCACTGTCCTGCGCGAGATGCTGCTCATGTGGTCTCCCCTGCCGCGATGAGTCCGACTGCTCGGCGAACCTCCGGGTGGCCCACAGGCTCACCGGAGGTCAAGTGATAGCAAAACTGGACATTTGATCCGTATTGGCACCCACAGGATGTCACGAGCGCCTGGGAGCGGTCAGCCTCGGGGTACCTGTCACCGGCTCACACGTACGGGAACCGTTCGCGGATTCGGCGGGCCGGGCTCTGTTGCCATTCCGGTACAGAAGGGGAGCGCACCGAGCCGCCGCCACAGCACGGGTGACGGCGACTCGGGTGGATTCGGTCCCCGGACTTGGTCCCGGTCCCGGGCCCGGGCGTGGACGGGCGGCGGCCCGGCGAGGGGTCAGACCGCGACCGCGACCCGGCGCCGCCGGGCCCAGCGGGCGATCACGGTGCTGACGGCGGTGGCCGCCGCGCACGACACGGCCAGGCTCAGCCAGGCGGTGTCGAACCAGTGGCTGTTCAGCCACCCCAGGCTGACGATGTACGCGGCCCAGAGCAGCGCGGCCACCGCGGACCAGCGCAGGAAGCCCGACCGGTCGGGGGAGTGCCCCACCGCGAGGTCCAGCACCGTCCGCCCGGCGGGCACGAACCGGGCGATGATCACGATCGCGGCCGCCGTCCGGCTGGAGCGCCCGGCGAAGCTGCGCTGCATCCGCTCGACGCTCGCCGCCAGCTTCGGGCGGTGCGCCAGCCGGCGCTGCACGGCGGGGGCGCCGCGCCGGGCCAGGTTCAGCAGCAGAAGGTCGCCCAGGAAGGAGGCGAGGGCCACGCCGGCCGCGAGCACCAGGGGTGCGCCGTCGACCTGGGAGGTCCTCAGCACGGCGAGGATGACCAGGCTTCCGCTGGGGATGAACGGCAGGAAGGCGTCGCCGAGCACGGCGAAGAGTGCCAAGGCGCAGATCCACGATGAGCCGATGACGGCGGCGGCGTCCAAGGTCCTACTCCCTCCAGACCGCCCCCGGGGGAGAGCAGCTGCGAGGGACAACGCTAGCGGGTCGACGTTTCATGCCATGAAGCACCCCTGGTGGTGCACGTCACACCGGAGTCGCGGAACCGCCCGGACATGGCACGGCCCCTGGGTCGGGGTGTCCGTCCCAGGGGCCCGCATCGATCGGACGGCGCTGGTCCAGCCCGTCGATCCTGCGCATGAGCGCGGCACTGGATGAGTGGCCCGCACTGATCAACAAGGGTGCCCCACGGCGGGGCCGCCCGCGACCCCCCGGGCCTGGCGACTTGCGGCCCTGGCGTGAAGTCGCCAGGTGCGCAGGCCCGCTGTCGGGGCGTCAGCACCCCGGTGCCACCCCGCCGGCCCCCGGCGGCCTCGCGGTGGCACCCCCGGCGGCGCCGTCGCCACCGGCCCGGGGAACAGCCGGGAGCCGCCGCCGGTTGTCCCCCGCATCGACCCGGTCGATCCCGTGCGACCGACCCGTCGACCCCGTCGACCGGCCGGCACGGAGAACGGCTCCCCGGCACCTGGAGGACGGACGGCATGACCACTGTGGAAGGCGACCCGATCCGCGGCCGCGCCCGAGGCACGGCTCCCGCGCCGCTGTCGATCCTCGACCTGGCCACCGTCGGCGTCGGCTCGACCCCCGGCCAGGCCCTCGCGGCAACCACCGAGCTGGCCCGCAGCGCCGAGGAGTGGGGCTACCACCGCTTCTGGGTGGCCGAGCACCACGGCATGCCGGGCGTCGCCAGCTCCACCCCGGCGGTGCTGCTCGCCCACCTCGGCGCCCACACCCGCACGCTGCGGCTGGGCTCGGGCGGCGTGATGCTGCCCAACCACGCGCCCCTGGCCGTCGCCGAGCAGTTCGGCCTGCTGGAGGCCCTGCACCCGGGCCGGATCGACCTGGGCCTCGGCCGCGCCCCCGGTACCGACCAGGCCACCGCCCGTGCCCTGCGCCGCGGCGCCGCGGACGGCGCCGACGACTTCCCGCAGCAGCTCGCCGAACTGACCCACTTCCTGGACGGCGACTTCCCGGCCGGCCACCCGTACGCCGCCCTGAGCGCCGTCCCGCGCAACGCCGGCCGCCCGCCGCTCTGGCTGCTCGGCTCCTCCGGGTTCAGCGCCCAGCTGGCCGGCCGGCTCGGCCTGCCCTTCGCGTTCGCCCACCACTTCAGCGCGGCCAACACGGTGCCGGCGCTGGACCTCTACCGGTCGAGCTTCCGGCCCTCCGCGGTGCTGGACGAGCCGTACGCGCTGATCGGCGTGAGCGCGGTGGCCGCCGACGACGCGGAGCGGGCCCGCTACCTCGCGCGCTCGGCCGGCCTGGCCATGCTCCGGCTCCGGCAGGGCCGGCCGGGCCTGATCCCGACCCCCGAGGAGGCCGCCGACCACCCCTACAGCCCGGCCGAGGCGGACTTCGTCGACGGCTGGCTCGCCAACGTGGTGCTCGGCGCGCCGGCCGAGGTCGCGGACGGACTGGAGCTGCTGCGCAAGCGGACCGGGGCGGACGAGCTGATGGTCACCTCGCACATCCACGGCCAGGAGCGCAGGCTGCGCTCGTACGGCCTGATCGCCGAGGCGTACGGCCTGAAGGCGGCCGGCTGACACCCCCGGGCGGCGGGCCTCAGGCCGAGCGGGCCTCGCGCAGTATCGCCGCCACCACCCCGGCCTCGCCCGGCCGGGCGAAGTACCAGCCCTGCGCGGTGTCGCAGCCGGTCAGTCGCAGGCGCTCGGCCTGGGCGGCGTTCTCGATGCCCTCGGCGGTGACGGTGAGGCCCAGGGCGTGGGCGAGCTGCACCATCGCGCCGACGATCTGCTCGTCCGCGGTGTCCCGGCGGGCCCGGCGCTCCGGGTCGTCCGCGAGCGGGTCGCCCTCGACCTGGCCCGGGGGCCCGCCCGCGGAGTCGCGGAAGCCCTCGATGAAGGTGCCGTCCAGCTTGAGCACGTGGACCGGCAGCCGGGAGAGGTAGGCGAGGTTGGAGTACCCCGTCCCGAAGTCGTCGATGGCGATGCGCACGCCCATGTCGGCCAACGCCTGGAGGGCCTGCAACGGGCGGCCGCCGGGGCCGAGCACCGCGCTCTCGGTGATCTCCAGCTGGAGCAGCCGGGCCGGCAGCCCGGTGGCCTCCAGCACCTGGGCGACGTCCGCGACGACGTCCGAGTCCCAGATCTGCCGGGCGGCCAGGTTGACGCTGACGAAGGTCTCGGTGTCGGGGAACTCCGCCAGCCACCGCACCGCCTGGCGGCAGGACTCCTCCAGCACCCACCGGCCCAGCGGCACGATCGCCCCGGACTCCTCGGCGAGCGGGATGAAGCGGTCCGGGGAGAGCGTGCCGTACCGGGGGTGCTGCCAGCGCACCAGCGCCTCGGCGCCGCGGACCGCACCGTCCGACAGGCCGACCAGCGGCTGGTACTCCACGGTGAACTCGCCGCGCTCCAGGGCCGGCCGCAGCGCGGACGCCAGCCGCTGACGGGTCAGCTGGTGGGCGCCGCGGTCCGGGTCGTACAGCGTCCAGCGGGCCCGGCCGTCGGCCTTGGACCAGTGCAGGGTCGAGTCCGCGTCACGGAGCAGGTCGATCGGGGTGGTCTGGTGGACCGGCCGCTCGACCACGCCGACCGAGGCGGTCACGGTCAGCTGGTGGCCCGCCACCTCGAAGGGCTGCTCCAGCGCCTCGACCAGCTGGGCGGCCAGGCCGGTCAGCTGCTCGCTGCCGCGGCTGCCGGTGATCAGCAGCGCGAACTCGTCGCCGCCGAGTCGGGCGAGCATCCGGTCCTCGTCCGGGTCGGCGCCGCGCTCCGCGTCCAGCGCGAAGCGGTTCCCCAGCCGCTCGGCGACCGCCACCAGCAGCTGGTCGCCGATGTGGTGGCCGAGCATCTCGTTGATCGCGGCGAACCCGTCCAGGTCCACGTAGCACAGGCCCACCCGCGGGCCGTCCCCGCCGGCCGCCGCCTGCTGGGCGGACGCGGCCTGGAACGCGGTGTTCAGCCGTTCGAAGAAGAGCGCCCGGTTGGGCAGCCGGGTGAGCGGGTCGTGCAGGGTCTGGTACGCGAGCCGGTCGCCGAGCAGGCGCTGCTCGGTGACGTCCTCGACCATGGCCAGGGTGTAGAGCGGCTGCCCGGAGCCGTCCCGGATCAGCGAGATGGTGACCTTGCTCCACACCGACCTGCCGTCGCGGTGCTTGAGCTGCTTCTCCACCCGCAGCCGGTCCGTCTCGCCGCGCAGCAGTTCCAGGTAGAGCCGCCGGGGGGTGTCCTCCGGGTCGATGATCTGGTGGATGTGCATCCGGACCAGTTCGCCGACCTCGCGGCCGATCATGGCGGCGAAGGCCGGGTTGGCCTCGATGATGTGGTCGTCGGCGTCGATCAGCGCCATGCCGATCCCGGCGTCCGCGAACGCGGCCCGGAACCGGGACTCGCTCGCCCGCAGCGCCGACAGCAGCCGCTGGGTGCCCCCGCCGACCGCTGCGCCGCAGGTGGGGCAGGTCGAGAGCCCGGCACCGGGCACCGGGCCGCTGTCGTACGGCTGCTGCGGATCGGGCGCGGGGCGCGCCTCCTGGGCCCGGTGGCCGGCCTCGTGCCGCACGCCCAGGCGAGACCCGTCGGCCCCCTCGTTCCGGCCCGGCACGGCACGCTCCCGTCCGCTGCTCACTGATCCGGCCGGCTGCCCGGACCGCCGTGGACGGCTCCCGGGGGCCGGCGGCGCCGAGGGCCGGTGCCCGAGGTGGTCGGGACGGCGTACGGGGCGACATTCCGGCGGCGAACAGGCCACTGCCGCTGATCATAGGCGGCCGGAAGAACCGGCGGCGACCGCCGCGAGGGTGATTCGCGACTCCCGTCCGCACGGCCGTCACCGCACGCGACCGCCCCCGGGACGGACCGTCAGATGCGGTCCCGGGGGCGGTGCGAGAAAGGGCGACGGGCGGTCAGGCGAGTGCGGCGCTCGGGCGGGTGCGGCGGTCAGGCGAGGGCGGCGCTCAGGGTGATGGTGGTACCGGTCAGCGCCTGGCTCACCGGGCAGTTCGCCTTGGCGTCCTCGGCGGCCTTCACGAAGCCGGCCTCGTCGAGCCCGGGCACCTCGCCGGTGACGGTGAGGTGGATGCCGGTGATCCCGGTGCCGGGCTGGAAGGTCACGTCGGCCTTGGTGGACAGCTTGGTGGGCGGCGTGCCGGCGCCGGCCAGGCCGTGCGAGAGCGCCATCGAGAAGCACGCCGAGTGCGCGGCCGCGATCAGCTCCTCCGGGCTGGTCTTCCCGTTCGCGGCCTCGGCGCGGGACGGCCAGGACACGGGGTACTCGCCGATGCCGGAGGAGTCCAGCGTCACCAGGCCGTTGCCCTCGAGCAGGTTGCCCTCCCACTCGGTGTGCGCGGTGCGGGTGGTTGCCACGATCAGGTACCTCCTGTGCTGGGGGAACTGCTGGGTCGTCACTTCCGGTGGTGCGGTGACCAGCCTACGGGTCGGGCGGGGCCGCCGGGCGCCTTGCGGCGCGGGCCGCCGCGGACGTTCCACATGCCGGACCACCAGCGGAAAAACGGCGGGCCCCCGCGCGGCCCCTGTTAGATTGGCCGGGGTCCGGGCCCGACCGTCCCACGGGTCGGCCGGGCGCCGACCAGCCCGCCAGCGCCACCCGCCAGACCCGGAGCCACCCGATGACGGATCAGCCCACGAACCCCTGCGCACCAGCCTCGGAGCGGGTCGACGAGGAAGTGTGGGCCGAGCTGACCAGCCTGCGCCAGAGCATCGACAACGTCGACGCGGCCGTGGTCCACATGCTCGCCGAGCGGTTCAAGGCGACCCAGCGGGTCGGCCGGCTCAAGGCCGAGCACAAGCTCCCGGCGGCCGACCCGGCGCGCGAGCGGGAGCAGATCGCCCGGCTGCGGGAGCTGGCGGCCGGGGCGCACCTGGACCCGGTGTTCGCGGAGAAGTTCCTCACCTTCATCATCGCCGAGGTGATCAGGCACCACGAGGCGATCGCCGGCGAGCCGCTCGGCGGCTGACCGGCTCCGGACCGCGGGCCCTCCGGGGCCGGGCGGGTGTCGGCTCCGGATAAGAGCGGGATTTCGCGGTGGGTACCGGTCGGCGTTAGCGTGCTGTTCTCCCACCCTCTCCCCGCAGGCGGCCCGATCCGTGACCCAGCCCGGCGCAGCAGCTGAACCGCAGTCCCCGGCGTCCGCCCGACGGCGGCGGCCCTGGTGGGTGGAGATCCCCGTCATGGTCGCGGTCGGCCTGGTGGCCGCCCTGTTCATCAAGACCTGCCTGTTGCAGGTGTTCTCGATCCCCACCGGGTCGATGGAGAACACCCTGCGGGTGGGGGACCGGGTGGCGGTCAACAAGCTGGCCCCGCTGTTCGGCTGGGAGCCCGAGGACGGCGAGCCGGTGGTCTTCCGCGACCCCGGCGGCTGGCTGCCCCCGCAGGCGGACTCCGGCAACCCGGTCTCCGAGGCGGTCGGCAGCACCCTGAGCTTCGTCGGCCTGCTCCCGCCGAAGGACGACAACTACCTGGTCAAGCGGGTGATCGCGACGGCCGGCCAGAGCGTCAGGTGCCACGGCAGCACGCTCACGGTGGACGGCCGGGTGGTCCGCGAGCCCTACCTGCACGTCGGGGACGACTCCTGCTCGGGCCTGGACTTCGGCCCGGTGACCGTCCCGGCGGGACACGTCTGGGTCGAGGGCGACCACCGCAGCGACTCGGCCGACTCCCGCTATCACCGGGACGGCCCGGGCGGCGGCGCGGTGCCGGTGTCGGACGTGGTCGGACCGGCGTCCGCGGTGGTCTGGCCGCTCGGTCACCTCGACTGGTTCGGCTGGACCGGCCGCTGATCCCGAACCCCGGCGGCCTCCGCGACCGGTAGCGGGTCGGGACCGGCCGCGGCGGGGTCGAGGGCCGGCGCCGGGTCGTCCGCGGGCTTGCCGCTCTGCGCGGCGAACGCGCCGGCCAGCACCATCGCACCGCCGACCAGCTGCGGCAGGCCCAGGTGCTCGCCGAGCAGCACCCAGGCGAGCACGGTGGCGACCACGGCCTCCAGGTTGGCGACCACCCCGGCCACCGGCGGGGACAGGTGCTGCACGGCCACCACTCCGGTCAGGTAGGCCAGTACGGTCGCCACCAGGACCATCCAGGCGGCCGGCAGCAGGGCGGGGACGTGGTGGCCGTTCATGGTCACCTGCCCGGCCAGCACGCCCCAGTCGGCGGTCCACGGCCGGGTGCAGGCGGTCAGCACCACGGCGCCGACGAGCAGCCCGTACGCGCTCACGGCGAGCGGGTCGATCGGGCGCTCGCCGCGGCGGCCGGCGTCGGCCAGGACGAAGTAGCCGACCTGGCAGCAGGCGGCGCCGAGGGCGAACAGCACGCCGAGCGGGTCGAAGCCCAGACCGTTCCAGACCTCGACCACGCAGGCCAGGCCGCCGACCGCGACGGCGGCGCCGATGCTCGCGCCGCGGGAGACCGGCCGGCGCTGGACGAACCTGACGTAGCCGAGCAGCAGTGGCGGCCCGAGGTACTCGATCAGCAGGGCGACGCCGACCGGGATGCGGGCGATCGCGGCGAAGTAGCAGGCCTGGACACCGGCCACCGCGAGCAGGCCGAAGCCGATCAGCACGCCCGGCCGCTGGAGCACCGCGGCCCGGTGCCGCCAGGCCAGCGGCAGCAGCACCAGCGCCGCGCCGGCCACCCTCAGCCAGACCACGTGCTGGGAGGAGAGGCCGGCCTCGATCAGGGGTTTCGCCGCCGTTCCGGAGCCGCCGAAGGCGAAGGCGGAGACGAGCGCGAGGGTGAGGCCGAGGGAGCGGACCGAGCTGCGGGAGAGGGGCGTCGAGCTGTGCACCTGCGCATTGTGCCAGTCGGCACACGGTCTACGTAAGGTGCCATCCCGCGATTTGGTCCTGCCATGCGAAGGCCCCGCAGCCACCGGGTGACTGCGGGGCCCGCAAGCCCTAGCCCGCCGCCGGGACCGGCCGGGTGGCCCGGCCGGTCGCGGTCGACTGGTCGGTGGTGGTCCCGGTGTCCGTGCCCGGCGTGGCCGAGGGCCGGCCGGGCTTCACCGGCGCACCGCTCGACGAGCTGCCGGCCGACGGTGAGCGGCCCGGGGTGCGGCCCGGTCCGGTGCCGTCGCGCTCACCGCCCCAGGCGGGCTGGTCCGGGGGCTCGGGGGTCGGGGACGGGCTCTGGGTCGGCGCGGCCGGCTGGCTGCTGGGCGTCGACGGCGGGGTGACGACCGGCGCGCGGCGGTCGGCTGCCGGGGCGGCGAACGACCTGACCGGCTGACCGGCCAGCGCCGACTTCATGTACTGGGTCCAGATCTGTGCCGGGAAGCGCCCGCCGGCCGCGCTGCCGGCCCCGCCGACGCCGTTCAGCGAGACCTGCGAGCCGTCCGCCGGGTCCTGGCCGAACAGGCCGACGGCCGTCACCAGCTCCGGCGTGTAGCCGACGAAGTAGACCGACTTCGCGTCGTCCGTGGTGCCGGTCTTGCCCGCGGCCGGCCGGCCCAGCTCCTGTGCCCGGTAGCCGGTGCCGCCGGCGTCGGAGACCACGCCCTGCAGGATCGAGGTGACCGTCCGGGCGGTCTGCTTGCCGACCGCCTGGGTGACCTTGTGCTCCGGCAGGGCCACCGCCTCCCCGCCGTGCTCCAGCGAGCCCACCAGCCACGGGCTGATCTGCTGGCCGTCGTTGTCGAGCGTCGCGTAGACCCCGGCCATCTCCAGCGCGCTCGGCGAGGCCACACCGAGCGGGATCGCGCCCTGGGCCTTCAGACCGGGGGTGTCGGCGGGCAGGCCGAGGGCGACGGCGGTGGATCGGACCGTCTCCAGGCCGGCGTCCTGCGCCAGCTGGGCGTAGACCGAGTTCACCGACCAGTCGGTGGCCTGCTGGAGGGTGGTCGGGCCGTAGCTGCGCTCACCCTCGTTCTTCGGCGCGAACGGGACGCCCTTGCCGCCCTGGACCGGGCGCCGGTTGGTGCCGTCGTAGACCGTGTCGCCGGTGATCCGCTGGCCGGACTGGGTACGGGCGCCGCTGTCGAGGGCCGCGGCCAGGGCGATCGGCTTGAAGGTCGAGCCGACCTGGTAGTCCTGCCGGGTGGCGTTGTTGATCCAGTGCCTGGTCGCGTCGGCGCCGCCGTAGAGCGCGACCACCGCGCCGGTCTTCGGGTCGAGGGAGACCGCGCCCGCCTGGGCGGCGGCGTCCGGCTTGCGGGCGTCCGGCTTGAGGTTGGCGGTGAGCTGGTCGGCCACGGCGTCCTGCAACTGCTGCTGGCGCCGGGGGTCGACGCTCAGCCGGACCGTGTAGCCGCCCTGCGCGAGCTGGGCGTCGGTGACGATGTGGTGCGAGGTCAGGTACTCGGTGGCGGCGGTCACCAGGTAGCCGGCCTGGCCGGACAGGCCCGGGGCGCTGCGCGGCTTGAGCACCTCGGGGAAGGTGATCGCCGCACGGTCCGCGGCGGACAGCCAGTTCTCCTGGACCATGCCGTCCAGCACCCAGTTCCAGCGGTCCGTCGCGTTCTGCTTGCCCTGCGGCGTGGCGGTCGAGACGTCGTACGCGCTCGGCGCGTTCAGCAGCGCCGCCAGGTAGGCGCCCTGGGCGGGGGTGAGCTGGGCGGCGTCGACCCCGAAGTAGGCCTGCGAGGCGGCCTGGATGCCGTAGGCGCCGCGCCCGTAGTACGAGGTGTTGAGGTAGCCCGCCAGCACCTCGTCCTTGCTCTGCGTCGCGTCGACCTTGATCGCGATGAAGACCTCCTTCACCTTGCGGCCGACGGTCTGCTTCTGGTTGAGGTAGGTGTTCTTGACGTACTGCTGGGTGATGGTCGAACCGCCCTGGGTGCCGCCGCCGGACACGGTGGCCAGCGCGGCCCGGGTCATGCCCTTGAGGTTGACCGCGCCCTCGCTGTAGAAGCTCCGGTCCTCGGCGGCCAGCGCCGCGTGCTGGGCGGCGGGCGAGACCCGGTCGAGCCCGACGTTCTGGCGGTTGGTCTGGCCGGTCCGGGTGAGCAGCGAGCCGTCCTGGTAGAGCCAGGTGTTGCTCTGCGCGGTCGCCGCGGCGTGCGCGTCCGGCACCTTGACCAGGGTGATCCCCAGCACGAACAGCCCGACGCCGAGGAGCGTCGAGGCGACCAGCCCGGCCAGCGTCATCCGCCACGTCGGTATCAGCCGGCGCCAGCCGGTGCGGCGGGGACGGCGGGTGGCGCGCGACCGGCGACCGGCCTGCTCGGTTGTTCGGGGCACCGGAGAACCTCCCTGCGAGCCCCGTGACGGTCGCTCACCCGGTTGACGATATGGACCGATCCATCCTGCCTGATCAACTTCGCAGGTGTTGGTGACCTATGTCCCAATTCTTCCTACTCGCGGGCAAAATCCCTGGTAGGCCCGCCCTCCGACCCGGGTAAGGTGCCGGAACTCACCCGATCCAGCGCACCGGGAGCACCAGCGTGACCAGCCGGCCGAGCATCCTGTACGTCACCGACCTCAGCTACCCGGCGCGCGGCCGGCGCTACGGCGACGAGGACGTCCACCTCGCGGACCGGCTCCGCGAGGAGTTCGCCGTCGCCCTCTGCCACCCCCGGGAGGCCGTCGCGCTGATGGACTCCTTCGACGCGGTGCTGGTCCGCAACAGCGGCCCGGTGATCCACTACCAGGCCGAGTACGAGGCCTTCCGCGCCGCCGCCCTGGAGCGCGGCACGCTCGTCCACAACCCGCTGACCGGCCGCGGTGACATGGCCGGCAAGCAGTACCTGCTGGACCTCACCGCCGAGGGCCACCCGGTGATCCCGACCGTGGACCGCCTCGACCACCTCGACCGGCTGCCGGACGTCCCCGAGTACGTGGTCAAGCCGGTGCTCGGCGCGGACTCGGTGGGGCTGGCCTTCGTCCCCCGGGAAGAACTGGCCGGGACCGACCTCACCGGCGCGCTCCTCCAGCCGCGGATCCCGTTCCGGTACGAGGTCTCGTTCTACTTCGTCGACCGCGTCTTCCAGTACGCCCTGTACGCCCCCGACCCGGACCGCCGCTGGGAGCTCGCCGTCCACCGGCCGACCGGGGAGGACCTCGCCTTCGCCCAGCGGTTCGCCGACTGGAACACCCTCGACCACGGCATCCAGCGCGTCGACGCCTGCCGCACCCCCGAGGGCGGCCTGCTGCTGGTCGAGCTGGAGGACCTTAACCCCTACCTCTCCCTCGACCTGCTGGATCCGGCCGCCCGGGAGGGCTTCGTCGCCGCGCTCAAGACCTCGCTCCGGCGCTCGCTGGCGCGGTAGGCGCCGCGGGCCGGCCGGCGGTCGTTACCGAACAGCGACCGGGCCGGACGGCGTGTGGTGCGGAATCGGCCGCGGCACCGGACGACACTGTCGGGCACCCGGGCCAGGGCTCGTCCGACAAGCCCTGGGACACCGGTCCGGATCCGGCCGAGGAGTCACCATGCTGAGACGCAAGAGCCGCGAGCGCCGCGCGGCCGAGCCGCTGGCCGCGCTCGTCGCCGACGCCGTCCGGCTCGACTACGGCGGGGGCTACGCCCGGCAGACGGGCGCCGAGCGCGGCGCGGGTGCGGCCCCGCACGCCGTGCCGCGCCCCGAGCAGCCCCGGGTCTCGCCCGCGGCCGAGCGCTACCTGCCGGGCTGAGCCGGGGCGCGCGGTGGTGTCCGGGAACGCCGAAGGCCCCCTCGCTCTCGCGAGGGGGCCTTCGACCGTCGGTGCGCCGCCAGGGACTCGAACCCCGGACCCGCTGATTAAGAGTCAGCTGCTCTAACCAACTGAGCTAGCGGCGCCTGCTGACGGGGAAAACAATACACGGTTCACGGGGGTGGTCCGTACGGGGTGTCCGGCGGCCGGTCCGGGACGGGCGCATTCCGGCCGCCTAGGCTGCGGACGTGCCCCTCGACCGACCCCGCCGCCCCGCCCGGTGCCCCGCTCGCCCGGCGACCCGGTGATCCTGCGGGTCGGCGGCCTGCCGCTGCACGTCCTGCGGGAGGGCAGCGGCCCGGTCTGCGTGCTGAGCAGCGGCCTCGGCGGCTGCTGGTTCGACTGGGACCCGGTCGTGCCGCTGCTCACCCCCCGGCGCACGGTGGTCCGCTTCGACCGCCCCGGGTACGGGCTGAGCGCCCCCTCCGACGGGCCGCCGGCCCTCGCCGCCGAGGCCGACCGGATCGGGCAGGTCCTCACGGCCCTCGGGCTGACCGGCCGCTGCACGGTGGTCGGCCACTCGCTGGCCGCCTTCCACGTCGAGGCCTTCGCCCGGCTCCACCCGCGGCGGACGGACGCCCTGGTCCTGCTGGACGGCAGCGTGGAGCACCGGCCCCGGCCCGCCCGGGCCCCGGAGCTGCGGGACCTGGCCGCCCGCGCGTCCGCCGCCGCGCTGACCGCCGTCGCCCTCCCGTACCTGCTCGGCCCCGCGGCCCGGCGGGCCGGGGTGCGGATGGCCTCGGTGCGCGGGCGGGAGGACGTGCCGGCCGCGCTGGTGCGGCGCTGCTACCGGCCGGGGCGGGTCCTGCGCTCGGTGCTGCGGGAGAACACCGCCTACCGCGACACCGCGGCCGAGCTGGTCGCGCTGCGCGAGCGGCTGCCGCTGCCCGGCGCCCGGGTCACGGTGGTGGCCGCCGACCGGCGGGGCGGCGCGGCGGGTGCGGTCGGCGCGGCGGGCCCGGGTGCCGCGGTCCGGCAGCGGGAGCTGGCCGCGGTGCTGGGCGGTGAGTTCCGGACCGTCGGGCCGGCCGGTCACCTGCTGATGCTCGACCGGCCGGGGGAGGTGGCGGCGGCGATCCTCGGCGAGCCGGATGCGGGCTGAGCCGGGGCGCGCGGTGGTGTCCGGGAACGCCGAAGGCCCCCTCGCTCTCGCGAGGGGGCCTTCGACCGTCGGTGCGCCGCCAGGGACTCGAACCCCGGACCCGCTGATTAAGAGTCAGCTGCTCTAACCAACTGAGCTAGCGGCGCCTGCTGACCTGCGGAACACTACACGCCGTCGGTCGCCCTGCTCAACTCGGGAGGCGGTCGCCGGGGCGGCGCGCCCCCGGGGCTCAGGGGTAGTGGCAGGCGGCGTGGTGGTCGACGTCGGGGGCGGCTCGGAGGGGCAGGGGGGAGTCCCGGTCGCAGGGGGTGCGGCGGTCGGGGGTGAGGGTGGCGTAGACCGGGCAGCGGGTGCGGAAGCGGCAGCCCTGGCGGCGGGTGGTGGGGGAGGGCGGGTCGCCCGCGAGCAGGACCTTGGTGCGGGCGCGTTCGGCGGCCGGGTCGGGCAGCGGGACGGCCGAGAGCAGGGCGCGGGTGTACGGGTGCCGGGGGCGTTCGAAGACCTCGGCGACGGCGCCGGTCTCGACCGTACGGCCGAGGTACATCACGCTGACCCGGTCGGCGAGGTGCCGGATCACCGAGAGGTCGTGCGAGACGAACAGGTAGGCGAGGCCCAGGTCGGCCTTGAGCCGCTGGAGCAGGTTGAGCACGCCGGCCTGGATGGAGACGTCCAGCGCGGAGACCGGCTCGTCCAGGACCAGCAGCTCGGGCCGGACGGCCAGGGCGCGGGCGATCGAGATCCGCTGGCGCTGGCCGCCGGAGAACTGGTGCGGGTAGCGGTCGGCGTGCGCGGGGTCGAGTCCGACCTGGCGCAGCAGCTCGGGGATCCGGCGGGCGGTGAGGTCGCGGGGGGCGGCCTGGGCGTGCAGGGGCTCGGCGATGATGTCGCCGATCGGCATCCGGGGGTCGAGGCTGGCCATCGGGTCCTGGAAGACGATCTGCAGTTTCGACCGGAGCCGGTGCGCGGCGGCCCGGTCGAGGCCCGCGGTGTCCTGGCCGAGGAGCTCGATCCGGCCGGCCTCCGGGCGGGTCAGCCGCAGCAGCTCGTACAGGGTGGTGGACTTGCCGGAGCCGGACTCGCCGACCAGGCCGAGGGTCTCGCCGCGGCGGATGTCCAGGTCGACCCCGTCCACCGCGTACACCTCGCCGACCTTCCGTTTGAAGACGGCGCCCTTGAGCTGCGGGAACGTCTTGGTCAGCCCGCTGACGACGAGCACCGGCGCGCGTTCGGCGCGGGGGACGGCGGGGCCGGGGGCGGGCAGCTCGGGCAGCGGGTAGACCTCCCCGGGGGCCGGGGCCCGTTCGGCGAGCTCGGCGGCGCGCACGCAGGCGGCGCGGTGGCCGTCGTCGCCGGTGAGCGCGGGTTCGGCGGTGCGGCAGCGTTCCTCGACCAGGGGGCAGCGGGCCGCGAAGGGGCAGCCGGGGCCGCCCTCCCCGGGGGCCGGCGGGTGGCCGGGGATCGGGACCAGCGGGCCGCCGCGGCCGTCGAGCCGCGGCACGGCGCCGATCAGGCCGAGGGTGTACGGGTGACGGGGGCGGGCGAACAGCTCGTCCACGGGTGCGGTCTCCACCACCCGTCCCGCGTACATCACGGCGACCCGGTCGGCCGTGCCGGCGATCACCCCGAGGTCGTGGCTGACCAGGACCAGGGCGGCGCCGGTCTCGCGCTGGGCGGTGCGCAGCACCTCCAGCACCTGGGCCTGGATGGTGACGTCCAGGGCGGTGGTGGGTTCGTCGGCGAGCAGGATGTCGGGGCCGTTGGCGATCGCCATCGCGATCATGGCGCGCTGGCGCATGCCGCCGGAGAACTCGTGCGGGAAGCTGTCGAGGGCCCGGCCGGGGTCGGGGATGCCGACCAGGTCGAGCAGTTCGGCGGCGCGCCTGCGGGCGGCTGCGCGGTCCAGCGGCTGGTGGATCCGGACGGCCTCGGCGATCTGGTCGCCGATCCGGTAGACCGGGGTGAAGGCGGAGAGCGGGTCCTGGAACACCATGGCGACCTTGCGGCCGCGGATCCGGGCCAGTTCGCGGCCGGCCAGCCCGACCAGTTCGCGGCCCTCCAGCCGGACCGAGCCGCCGACCCGGGCGGTGCCGGGCAGCAGCCCGAGGACCGCGAGCGCGGTGACGGACTTGCCGGAACCGGACTCGCCGACGATGCCGAGGGTCTCGCCGCGCCGCAGCTCCAGGTCGACGCCGCGGACGGCGGGGGACGGACCGAAGTCGACGGTGAGGTCCTTGACGGTGAGCAGGGCGGGGGTCACGGGTTTCTCCGGCGCGGGCGACGAGGGGTACGGGCGGGGCGGGCCGCGTCGGCGGTGGGGTCGAGCGCGTCGCGCAGCCCGTCCCCGACCAGGTTGACGGCGAGGACGAACAGCACCAGCAGGGCGGCGGCGAAGTAGAACAGCCAGGGGAAGACAGGGGCGTCGCCGGTGCCGGCCGCGAGCAGGGTGCCGAGCGAGACGTCGGGCGCGCGGACGCCGAAGCCGAAGTAGGAGAGCGCGGCCTCGCTCATCACCGCGCCGCCGACCGCGATGGTGGCGTCGATGATCAGGAAGGAGGAGACGTTCGGGAGGATGTGCCGCAGGATGATCCGGAACGGCTTCACACCCATGAACTGGGCGGCCCGGACGAACTCGCGCTCCTTCAGGGAGAGCGTCATCGAACGGATCACCCGGGCCGTGATCATCCAGTTGAACAGGGCGAGCAGCAGGACGAAGGCCAGCCAGCCGGTGCCGCGCAGCTTGGGCGAGACGATCGCGATGATCAGGAAGCTGGGGAAGATCAGCATCAGGTCGACCAGGAACATCAGCGCCCGGTCCGCCCAGCCGCCGAAGTAGCCGGCGCAGGCCCCGACCAGGGAGGCCAGCACGGTCGAGAACAGCGCCACCAGCAGGCCGATGACCAGGGACTTCTGCAGCCCCCGGACGGTCTGCGCGAAGACGTCCTGGCCGATCCCGTTGGTGCCGAACCAGTGCTCCGCGGAGGGCGGTCGGCGGATCGCCGTGTAGTTGGGCGTGGCGTAGTCCCAGGGCGTCAGGTAGGGGCCCAGGAAGGCGAGCAGGAAGAGCAGCAGCACGATCGCGGCGCCGACCAGCACCCCGCGGGCCCGGCGCAGCCGGGTCAGCACCAGCCGCGCCCGCCCGGTGGGGGCGGCCTCCCCGGTCGGTGCGGGGGCGGTGTCGGTGTCGGTGGGCACGGTGGTGGTCATCAGTACCTGACCCGGGGATCGAGGGCGGCGTGCAGGGCGTCGGCGAGGAAGCCGGCGGCGAGGACCACGACGGCGGCGAACAGGTTGACCGCGACCACGGCGTTGACGTCCTGCTCGTTGATCGCCTGGATGAACCACTCGCCCATGCCGTGCCAGCCGAAGATGGTCTCGGTGAAGGCGGCGCCGGTGAAGATGCCCAGGAAGCTGTAGGCGAACATGGTCGACATCGGGATGACGGCGGTGCGCAGGCCGTGCTTGAGCAGCGCCCTGCTCCTGGTCAGGCCCTTGGCCTCGGCGGTGCGCAGGTAGTCGGAGCCGAGCACGTCCAGCATGGTGGAGCGCTGGTAGCGGCTGTAGGTGGCGAGGCCGCCGAGGGCCAGCGACAGGGTGGGCAGCAGCAGGTGGAGCGCCCAGTCGCCGAGGTGGGCGCCGAGCCCGCCGGCGAGGTTGGGCGTCTCGTAGCCGGTGAACGGGATCACCTCGTGGCCGGCCGCGTCCTTGGCGGCGATCGCGCCGTTCTTGAGGAGGAGCGCGACCAGGAAGACCGGGGTGGAGAGCAGCACGAAGGAGAAGAGCGTCAGCGCCCGGTCGGAGAACCGGTACTGCTTGACCGCGCTCCACGCGCCGCCGGCGACCCCGAGCACCATGCCCAGCAGGCTGCCGACCAGCAGCAGCCGCAGCGAGACCCAGATCCGGCGGCCGAACTCCTCGTTGACCGAGGTGTTGTGGATGGTCCGGCCGAGGTCGGCGTGGAACACCAGGCCGTCCGCCCAGGTGGCGAACCGTTCCACCACCGGGGTGCGGTCGTTGATGTTGAGCGCGGTGAGCTGCCGGTCGACCGCGGCGGCCGAGGGCCGGGGCTGCTTGGCCTCGAAGTAGGCGCGGGGGCCGAGCGCGGCGCAGGACAGGGCGTAGGCGAGGAAGACCGCGACCACCAGCAGCACGGCGTAGTAGCCGATCCGTTTCGCCAGATAGCGGATCACGGCCGGCCGCCGAAGCGGTTCGCACACCTGGTGAACATGATCGTTCGCCTTCGCTCAAGGGGTGGTTGCAGCAGGTTCGCGCAGCAGTTGTACGGCACTGCGGGTCGGCCGTCCAGGGGGTGCGTCGCGGGGCGTTCCGACCGGTCCGGCGAACGCCCAGGTCACAGTCGATCAGACGGGTACTGACGGGGTGTTGCGGCAGTGTTGCGGCGCATGTCCTTTCGATCAGATCTGAACACGGCCCCCTGGTAGTCGACTTGATCCGCTGTTACGTTCTGCCTGTCGGCACCGACTTGGCTGCCCACGTTCAAGTGTCGCCACACCTGGCGGCCGTCGACTCTTCGAGACCCCGGGGAACTTCCTGATGGACGCATCGCTCGCCACCCGCAGACTCGGCCGTGCCGCGGCCGCCGCCATCGCCGTGGTGCTGGCCGCCACCGCCTGCAGCAGTTCGGGCGGCGGCTCGGCGGACGACGTGGCCAAGACGGTGGCGCCGACCCAGGACGCGGAGGACAACAACCCGCAGCCACTGGAAAAGATCAAGGACGGCGGGGAGCTGCGCGAGCCGCTCCAGCAGTGGATCACCCAGTGGAACCCGTACCAGGTCGACGGCACCTACGGCGACGCCGTCGAGATCATGGGCTACGTCGAGGCGCGGATCTTCCGTTCGGACGCCAAGGGCGTCTACCACCCGGTGCCGGAGTACCTGGAGTCCGCGAAGGTCACCTCCACCTCGCCGCAGGTGGTCACCTACAAGATCAACCCCAAGGCGAAGTGGTCGGACGGCAAGCAGCTGGGCTACCAGGACTTCAAGGCGGTCTGGCAGGCCTCCAACGGCAAGGACCCGGCGTACAACCTGGCCGACTCCTCGGGCTACGAGCAGATCTCGAACGTCGAGCAGGGGGCGGACGCGAGCGAGGTCAAGGTCACCTTCAGCGAGCCCTATGCGGACTGGCAGAGCCTGTTCAACCCGCTGCTGCCGGCCTCCGGGCTGTCCACCCCGCAGGCCTTCAACGAGGGCTGGATCGAGCAGGTCCCGGTCTACGGCGGCCCGTTCAAGATCTCCAACGCGGACAAGGCCGCGCAGACCATCACCCTGGTGCCCAACCCGGACTGGTGGGGCCCCAAGCCCAAGCTCGACAAGATCACCTACCGGGTGCTGGACGGCGCGGCGATCACCCAGGCCTTCCTCAACAGCGAGGTGGACTACGCCTCGGCGGGCACCGCCACCGCGTACGGCCAGCTCAAGGACGCCAAGGACGCGGCGATCCGGACCGGAACGCCCTGGGACGAGGTGCACATCTCCTTCGGCGGCAACGGCGCGCTCGCCGACCAGGGCGTGCGCCAGGCGCTCGGCAAGGCGCTGGACCGGGCCTCGCTGATCAAGATCGTCAACCAGGGCGTCCCGGTCGAGTTCAAGCCGCTCGACAACCACCTGTTCATGACCAACCAGAGCGGCTACCAGGCCAACGCCGGGGACTGGGTGAAGTGCGACCCGGCCGCCGCCAAGCAGTTGCTGGACGCCGCCGGCTGGAAGGACTCCGGCGGGGTGCGCAGCAAGGACGGCAAGCCGCTGGAACTGCACTACGTGATGAGCGACGGCTCCACCCAGGCGCAGGCCGACCTGGCCGCCGCCGTGCAGAGCATGCTCCAGCAGGTCGGGGTGAAGCTCTCGGTGGACAAGGTGCCCAGCAAGGAGTACTTCTCCAAGTACGTCAACGAGGGCAAGTTCGACCTGGCCAGCTGGCGCAACACCGGCTCCTTCCCGCTCTCGCGGACCGTGCCCATCTACCGGGCGCCGCAGGGCGACAACGTGTTCGGCAACTACTCCAAGCTGAGCACCCCGGAGATCGACACCCTGCTGCGCAAGGCCGCCGCCACGCTGGACCCGGCCGAGGCCGCGAAGCTGTACAACCAGGCCGACGTGAAGATCTGGGAACTCGCCCACACCGTCGAGCTCTACCAGCGGCCGAGCATCGTCGCGGTCCGCAAGGGGCTGGCCAACTTCGGTGCCGGCAGCCTCGCCGACACCGTCATCACCTCGGTCGGCTGGGAGAAGTAGCCCGCGCCCCGGCGCCCCGGCCCGGCGGTGCGCTCGGGCGGTCCGGCCCCACGGCCGGGTCCGGCGGGCGACCGGCGGCGCTGGCGAGCAGCGCGGTGATCACGAGGCGTTCGGGCGTGGGCACGGGAACCGGCACAGCCGCCCCCGTGTCCGCGCCATCTGCCTTGACCTTCCGCGTTGCCCGCAGACCGCCCGTGTCGTCGTTCCACCTGGGGTGGAATCTATCGGCCCGACCGGGATGGACGGGACACCCTCCACAGGGCGCGCCCGGGAGCCGTCGAGCTGTCACCCGGTTCGCGCACTGCACCGTCAACTGTGCCTGACGACCGGCCGGAACGGATGCAGGTGGCCCGGTCGGCGTGCCGCGCGGACGCGTGCGCACGGCAGGTGCTGCTGCCAGGATCGCGGGGTAGCGCCCCTGACGAAAGCGACCGCGATGACCAGCGAAGCCGCCCTGCCCGAGCCGCACTCCGCCGACCCGCGCCGAGCCGACTCCCGGCCCGTCCGGCGGATGGTGCCGCGCAGTCGGAGCGAACCCCACCGCGCCGCCACGCCGTTGGAGCTCTTCTTCGACCTCTGCTTCGTGGTCGCCGTCGCCCAGGCCGGCGGCCAGCTCGCCCACTCCGTCGCCGACGACCACCTGACCACCGGCCTGGTCGGCTACTGCTTCGCGTTCTTCGCGATCTGGTGGGCCTGGATGAACTTCACCTGGTTCGCCTCCGCCTACGACGTGGACGACGTGCCGTACCGGATCACCACCCTGGTCCAGATCACCGGGGTGCTGATCCTGGCCGCCGGCGTGCCCCGGATGTTCGGCGACCAGGACCTCACGCTCTCGGTGGTCGGCTACGTGGTGATGCGCCTCGCGATGGTCACCCAGTGGCTGCGCGCCGCCCGTGGCGAGAGCGGCGGCGCCCGCACCATGGCGCTGCGCTACGCGGCCGGCATCACCGTCTGCCAGGTCGGCTGGGCGCTGGTGCTGCTGGTGCCGCAGGACGTCCGCCCGTACGTCGTCCCGCTGGGCATCCTGGCCGAGCTGTCCGTCCCGGTCCTCGCCGAGCGGCACACCCAGAGCACCTGGCACCCGCACCACATCGCCGAGCGCTACGGCCTGTTCACGCTGATCGTGCTCGGCGAGACGGTCTCCGCCGCCACCGTCGCCATCCAGGCCGCGCTGGACGAGCACGAGGCGCTGGGCGAACTGCTGCCGCTCGCCGCCGGCGGGATCCTGCTGTGCTTCGCCGCCTGGTGGATCTACTTCGCCCGGCCGGTCCACGACCACCTGCGCTCGAACCGGCGGGCCTTCCTGTGGGGTTACGGCCACTACCTGGTGCTCGGGGCGGCGGCCGCCATCGGCGCCGGGCTGGAGGTCGCGGTCGAGCACGCCGTCGGCCAGGCGCACATCTCCGCCGACGCGGCCGCCGCGGCGGTCACCGTGCCCGCGGCGGTGTACCTGCTCACGGTCTGGCTGCTGCACGCCCGGCACACCAAGAGCGGCGCCGGCCAGGCCGTGCTGCCGGTGGCCGCGGTGGCGATCCTGGCCTGCACCTTCGCCGGCGGGTCCGGGGTGCTGCTGGCCGGCCTGGTGGCGGCCGCGACGGTCGCCGTCGGGCTGGTGCTGTACGCCCGCGAGGGCTGAGCGGACCGCCCGCCACGCGCCGTACGGCCGACGGCTCGCGCGCCCGCCCCGGACCGTCGGTACCGGCTGGGACGATGGCCGGGCCCGCCGCCGTCGACCCTGGAACGAGCCGCCATGCCCGCCGTCCCGCACGCCCCCGAAGAGCTCGCCGAACTGCCCTACGCCCACCTGCTCCAGCCGCACAGCGGCCCGCTGCGGGCCGATCAGCGCTACGACACCGTGCTCTTCGACGGCACCGAGCACACCGGCGCGGCCGGCGGCGCGGGCTTCCTGGAGTGCGCCTTCACCGGGGTCCGGCTCGACGGCGCCCGGCTGCGGCGGGCCTCCTTCAACGAGACCTGGATGCACGGCAGCCGCCTGGTCGCCACCGACCTCGCCGACAGCGAGTGGCAGGACAGCGCGGTGCTCGGCTCGGTGCTCGCCGGCATCGCCTGGTACGGCAGCGCGCTGCGCCGGGTGGTCTTCCGCCAGTGCAAGCTGGAGTCCGTCAACCTGCGCGGCGCCACCCTGCGGGACGTGGTGTTCGAGGACTGCCTGCTGCGCGACGTGGACTTCGGTGAGGCCCGGCTGACGGAGGTCGCGTTCCCCGGCTCCACCCTGGAGGAGGTCCGGCTCGGCGGCGCGGCGCTCAGCAAGGTCGACCTGCGCGGCGCGGCCCGGCTCGGTCTGGCCGACGGCCACTTGGGGCTGCGCGGGGCGGTCATCTCCACACACCAACTCTTCGAACTGGCGCCGCAGTTCGCCCAGGCGCTGGGGATCGTCGTGAAGGACGGCTGAGGCCCGCGTTCACCGCGAGGTCGCCGGGCGACGCGCGGGCGAACAGTCCAAAAAGCCTTCGTGGAAAGCCATGGCCTTCGGCGCCGGGCTGGGCCAGGATGCACCGCGGTGTGCGCCAAACCTGTGTGCACAACTCCCTGAGAGGGCGGCGGTTCGGATGGCTGAGCTGAGTCGTAGGAAGTTCATGGCGCTGTCGGCGAGCGCGGCGGCCGGGGCGGCGGTGGCCGGCGGCACCGCCGCCACCGACGCCGTCGCCGACACCGCCGCGGCGGCCGTGGCGGGCACCACCGGGACCATCGTGGACGCCAAGCACATCGTGATCCTGATGCAGGAGAACCGTTCCTTCGACCACTACTTCGGGATGCTCAAGGGCGTCCGGGGGTTCGCCGACCGCAGCGCCGTCCAGATCGCGGGCGGCTACAGCGTCTTCAACCAGCCGAACGGCCTCGGCCGCCAGTACCCCTGGCAGTTCAGCGCCACCAAGCCGGCCGGCGGCGCCGACCCCGAGCGCCTCGCCCAGTGCAACGGCGACCTGGCGCACGGCTGGTCCGACCAGCACAAGGCCTGGAACGGCGGCAGGATGGACTCCTGGGTCGCCGCCAAGGGCAACGTCCGCGCCCTCGGCCACCTGACCCGGGCCGACATCCCGTTCCACTACGCCCTCGCCGACAACTGGACCATCTGCGACGCGTACTTCTGTTCGGTGCTCAGCGCCACCGGCCCCAACCGCACCTACCACTGGAGCGGCCAGATCGACCCGGCCGGCACCGCCGGCGGCCCGGCCTACGACGGCGGCGACGAGTCCAACCTGCGCTGGGAGACCTACGCCGAGGCGCTGGAGCGCGCCGGCGTCAGCTGGAAGGTCTACCAGAACGCCGCCGACAACTACGGCGACAACGCCCTGGCCTACTTCAACACCTTCTCCGGCGCCCCGGCCGGCAGCCCGCTCGCGGTCAAGGGCATGGGCTCGGTGCCTAGGGTCACCGGCAGGACCCCCGACGACATCGCCGCCGCGATCCGCGCCGACGTGCTGGACGGCACCCTCCCGCAGGTCTCCTGGGTGGTCGCCGACGAGGCCTCCTCCGAGCACCCGTACGCCACCCCGACCGACGGCGCGCACTTCGTGCACATGGTGATCGACGCGCTCAACGCCGACCCGGCCGTCTACAACTCCTCCGTCATGTTCCTCAACTACGACGAGAACGACGGCTTCTTCGACCACGTCCCGCCGCCCGTCGCCCCCGCCGGCACCCCCGGCGAGTTCTACAACGGCACCAACATCGGCCTCGGCTTCCGCGTCCCGCTGATCGCCATCTCGCCGTGGACCCGCGGCGGCTGGGTCAACTCCGAGGTCTTCGACCACACCTCGGTGCTGCGCTTCCTGGAGAAGTGGACCGCCGCGATCGGGAAGCCCGCCACCAGCCCCAACATCAGCGCCTGGCGCCGCAAGGTCTGCGGCGACCTCACCGGCGTCTTCGACTTCGCCAACCCGGTGTACGGGCTGCCCGCGCTGCCCAACACCGACGCCACCATCGGCCTGTCCGCCTGCGGCCCGCTGCCCAACCCGGCGCCGGTCACCAACGCCCTCCCGCTGCAGGAGGCCGGCACCCGCCCGGCCCGCGCCCTGCCGTACCAGCCCAACGCCAACCTCGACCACCTGGAGTTCGCCTCCGGCAACGTCATGAAGGTCTGGCTGACGATGGAGAACAAGGGGACGGCGGCCACCGGCGCCGCGCACTTCGCCGCCTACGCCAACGCCTACCGCAGCGGCGGCCCCTGGCAGTACACGGTGGACGCGAGCACCGGCCAGAGCGACTTCTTCAACTGCGGCGCGAACTTCGGCAACGGCCCCTACGACCTCAGCGTGGTCGGCCCCAACCGCTTCCTGCGCCGCTTCAAGGGCGACGCCACCAAGGCCGGCAAGAGCGTCACGGTGACCGCCTCCTACGCGAACGCCCCGACCACCGGCAAGCTCGCCGTCTGGTTCAAGCTCGCCAACGCCGGCACCGCCCCGGTCACCTTCACCGTCACCTCGAACAACTACCGCACCGACGGCCCCTGGGCGTACACCGTCCCGGCCGGGGGCAGCACCAGCGACTACTTCAACGCGGTGGCGTACCAGAACGGCTGGTACGACTTCACGGTCACCGTCAGCAACGACAGCACCTGGTCCCAGCGCTTCACCGGTCACCTGGAGACCGGCGCGCCCAGCGTCAGCGGCTGACCCCGCCGCCGGAGCCGGGCCCGCACCGCGCCGGGGCCCGGCTTTGGCGCGTCCGGCGGCCGTCCCGGGGTGCGGGGGCGCCGCGCCGGTGCCAGATTGGGCCGGAGCAGGGTCGTCCGTACACATCCGAGGAGGCGCCGTGGGTATCGGGGACAGGTTCCGGGACAGGCAGCAGGAGAGCGGCCGGGAGGCCGGCGGCGCGCGGCGGACCGGGCCGGGCGGGCGCGCGGCGGCCGAGCAGCGGGCCCAGGACGCCGTGGACACCGAGGACGCCACGGCCGAGGACACCATGATGGAGCCCGGCGACGACGGACCCGACGAGATCCAGGGCCCGTGGTGACCCGATGAGGGCCGCGCCGCCCCGGCCGTGCCCCGGTGGCATGTGGGGCGGCGCGGTGTGACAGTGAGGGGGAGGTCCGCCGTCCGAGTAGCCGGAGGAGCAGAGAGCGATGGGTATCTTCGACAGGTTCCGGTCCAAGGCACACGAGATGGTCAGCCCCTCCGAGCGCGGGGCCGTCGCCCACGACGAGGCCGCGGACGCGTTCGGTGACCGCGCCGAGCGGTCCAGGCAGCAGGCGGCGCAGGCCGAGGAGGACCGCCGGGCGGCGGCCGACATGACCGCCGAGGGCGACCCCCTCGACTGACCGCGCGGCACGCGCGGCACGCAGGGGGCGCACCCACGGCGGGTGCGCCCCCTGCCTGCGTGCGGCGGCTCCACCGGTGGCGTCCGGTCAGCGGGGCGGCAGCGGCGGGCGCCGCAGGTCCGGCCGCGGCACGTCGGCCGGCGGCGGGGCCGCCGCCGGGTGCTCGGCCAGCTGCTCCAGTGCCAGCCGGACGGCCGCGACCAGCTCGGTGTGCTCGCCGCGGGCCCAGTCGTGCGGGCTGCGCACCACCTCGACGTCCGGGTCGACGCCGTGGTTCTCCACCGAGAAGCCGATCCCCTCCGTGAACCAGGAGGCGTTCTTGGGCACCGAGATCTGGGTGCCGTCGCCGAGCGGGTGCCGGCCGGTCATCCCGACCACCCCGCCCCAGGTGCGGGTGCCCAGCACCGGCCCGAGACCCAGCAGCCGGATCGCGGTGATGATCACGTCCCCGTCCGAGCTGGTGGCGTGGTCGGCCAGCGCCACCAGCGGGCCGCGCGGCGCGTCCCTGGGCCAGCGGACGGGGTGCCGGCCGCGGGTGAAGTCCCAGGCCAGCACCTTGCGGTCGAGCTTCTCCAGCACCAGCTCGGAGACGTTCCCGCCGGCGTTGCCACGGACGTCCAGCACCAGGGCGGGCTTGGCGAGCTCGCTGCGCAGATCGCGGTTGAACTGGGCCCAGCCGGAGCCGCCGAGGTCCGGGATGTGCAGGTAGCCGCACCGGCCGTCGCTGAACTCCCGCACCAGCCTGCGGCGTTTGGTCACCCAGTCCTGGTACCGGATCGGCCGCTCGTCGGTCAGCGGGGTGACCGCGATCCGCCGCAGCGCCTCGCCGCGGCGCAGGGTCAGCTCCACCGTGCTGCCACCGGTGCCGGACAGCAGCGGGGCCGGGCCGCGCACCGGGTCGGGCGCCCGCCCGTCCACGGCCACCAGCTCGTCCCCGTCCTCGACGCCGTACCCGGCGAGCGGCGCGCGGGCCCTCGGGTCCGAGGACTCGCCGAGCAGGATCCGGTCCAGCAGCCAGCGGCCGTCCGGCGTGCGGTGCGCGTTGGCGGCCAGCAGCCCGAGCTGCTGCTGGGCCGGCGCGGGCCCCTCGCCGCGCCGCGCGGGCGTGACGTACGCGTGCGAGGTGCCGAGCTCGCCGAGCAGTTCGCGCAGCAGGTCGGCGAAGTCGTCGGGCGAGGCGATCCGCTCCAGCAGCGGCTCGTACTGGGCCACCAGCTGCGGCCAGTCGAGGCCGCACATGTCGGCGTCCCAGAACTGGTCACGGACGATCCGGGCCGCCTCGTGGTACGACTGGCGCCACTCGTCGGCCGGGTGGACGGTGTGGGTGATCCGCCGCAGGTCCACCGTGACCGGGGAGTTCGGGGACGCCAACGGGTGCAGCTTCAGCGACCCGGCCGAGAAGACCGAGACCGCGCTGCCGTCGCCGGAGACCGCGAAGCCGTCCAGCTTGTCGACCACGGTGCTGCGGGTGCCGTGCGCCAGGTCGAAGTACTCCAGCGACGGCCGGCCCGAGGTGTCCGCGGGGTTGGCGAAGGTCTGGCCGAGGGCGCCCGAGATCGGCCAGCGCAGCCAGACCACCCCGCCGCGCACCGGGGCCGTCGCCGAGTACTTGGAGGCGATCACCGGGAACGGCACCAGGCGCTTGGACAGGCCCGCCTCGTCCACCCGGACCGTCCCGTCCCCGGTCGCCTCCTCCGGGTCCAGCCCGACCGGCGGCCGGCCCCGGACCGGGGCCGCGAACGGCGAGGGGGTGTCGGCCGCCAGCGGGACGAGGTACGGGCGGCAGCCGAGCGGGAAGGAGAGGTCGCCGGTGTGCACGTCGTGCACCGGGTCGAAGCCCCGCCAGGAGAGGAAGACCAGGAAGCGGCCGTCCCGGGTGAACACCGGGTGCTCGTCCTCGAACCGCCCGCCGGTCACGTCGACCGTCCGCTCCGGGGCGTCCACCCGGGCCAGCTGGATCGAGCGCAGCGAGCGACCCGCCACCGGCTGCGACCAGGTCAGCCACTGCGAGTCGGGGGAGAAGGCGGGGCTGCTGACCGGGCCGAAGGCGCAGGCCACCACCTCCCGGACGGCGCCGTCCTCGACCGTGACCAGCAGCAGCCGGCCGTCCGAGGCCGCCACCGCGAGGGTCCGGCCGTCCGGGCTGGCGGTGAACTCCAGCACCCGGCCGAGCAGGCCGGCGGCGATCCGGCGCGGGGCCGCCACCGGGGTGCCGTCGCGGCCGGGCAGGGGGGCCACCTCGACGGCGTCCGCGCCCTGCGCGTCGCTCACCCAGGCGGCCCGGCCGGTGTGCCCGAGCACCACCGGCAGCCGGGCCCGCACCCCGGGCGTGTCGGCCAGTACCCTGGCCGGGCCCTCCCGGTGGGTCAGCCAGTACAGGCTGCCACGGACGGTGAGCACCCCGGCCCGGCCGGTGGCGTCGCAGGCCAGGTCCTTGACGTGGGTGGCGGCGAGCACCTGGTAGGGCCGCCGGCCGGCCCGCGCGCCGCCCAGCGGCACCGACAGCCGGCGCGGCGCGGGGGCGTCGAGGCCGTCCAGCAGCCACAGGTCGCCGGCGTGCTGGTAGACGATCCGGGTGCCGTCGGTGGCGGCCTCCCGGGCGTAGTACGAGGCGTGGTCGGTGTGCCGGCGCAGGCCGGTGCCGTCCGGGCGGCAGGAGTAGAGGTTGCCGATGCCCTCGTGGTCGGAGAGGAAGGCGATCCGGCCGGCCGCCGGCATCGGCATCGGGGAGGCCAGGTGGCCGGTGTGGCCGGGCAGCAGCGGGCCGTGGTCCAGCCAGAGCCGGCCGGTCGCCCCGCCGCGGTAGCGCTTCCAGGCGGCGGGCTCGTGCGGCGCCGAGGCGGTCAGCAGCACCGTGTGCTCGCTGCTCATCTGGGCGTCGGCGACCGGGCCCCAGGGCAGCCGGCGGCCCGGCGAGCCGTCCGGCGGCAGCGCGTACGCCCAGGTGTAGTGGGCGAACGGCTCGCGGTAGGAGGTGACGGCCAGCACCTCGCCGTCCGGCAGCCAGCCGCGGACCCGGGTGTCGGCGCTGCCCCAGTACGTCAGCCGGACCGCCTCGCCACCGGCCGCGGGGGCGGTCCACACCTCGGGGGTGAGCGTCAGCCAGCTGGTCCAGGCGATCACCGCGCCGTCGGGGGAGAGCCGGGGATGACTGACCCTGGTCCGGTCGCAGCTGATCCGCCAGGCCCGGCCGACCTCGCCGTCGGTGCCCAGCGGCGCGGCCCAGACGTCGTCCTCGGCGGTGAAGGTCAGCAGGTCGCCGCGCAGGTGGGGGTGGCGCAGGTATCCGGGCACCCCTCCATGGTTCGGCCGGTGCCGATCACCCGCAACCGGGCTGCCCGCTCATGCACCGTCAGCGCCCCGCGCCGGCGGGAGGGCCCCGGTCACGGCGTCCACCGGGGCCCGCCCCGCAGTCGAGAGGCGCTCTAGCACCTGCGCTGATCCTGACCCCCGACGGGGCGGGCCGCCGGTGGGCGCAGGGCGCAGGAGCCGCGCCGGACACCACGGCCAGGGGAGGGGAAGCGATGTCGGAGAACGAGACCTTCACCGACGTACTGCTGCGGCACGCCGCGCAGGACGCGGAGAAGGACGCCTTGGTGTTCCTGCGGGAGGAGCCGACCGGCCCGGCCGGGGGGCTCCAGGTGCGGCTGCCCGCACTGGCCGTCCCGGCCGGCATCGACCACCCGGCGCCGGCCCGGCGCGACCACCGGCTGTGCGAGCGCCGGATGGACTACGCGGAGCTGGACACCGCGGCCCGCCGGCTGGCCGCCTGGCTGCAGGACAGACGCCTCGCCGGGGAGCGGGTGCTGATCCTCCAGGCGGACGCCGAACGGTTCGCCGTCTCCTTCCTGGCCTGCCTGTACGCCGGGGTCGTCGCGGTGCCGGGGCCGGCGCCCAACGGCCGCCGCGGCAACGACGAGCGCACCCTCGGCATGATCAAGGACGCGGCGCCCCGGCTGATCCTGACGGACCGTCGCGCGGCCCCCGACATCTCGCTGATGGCCGCCGTGGCCGGCCGCGGGGACCTCGCCTGCCTCGCCCTGGACGGCGCCGAGCTGCCCGCCGCCGAGGACTGGCGCCGCCCCGCGACCGGCGCCGACGACCTGGCCATGCTCCAGTACACCTCCGGCTCCACACGGGACCCGCGCGGGGTGATGGTCACCCACCGCAACCTGCTCGCCAACCAGCGGGCGATCGCCGACCTGCTGGGCACCGGCCCCGACTCCCGGGTCGGCGGCTGGCTGCCGTACCACCACGACATGGGGCTGGTCGGCCAGCTGCTGCACCCGCTCTGGCTGGGCGGGACCGGCGTGCTGCTGCCCACCGACCTGCTGATCCGGCGCCCGATCCGCTGGCTGGAGGCGATCAGCCGGTACGCGATCGACGTCAGCGGCGGCCCCGACCTGGGCTACGAGCTCTGCGTCCGGCGGGTCTCCGACCGGCACCTGGAGGGTCTCGACCTGTCCGGTTGGACCACCGCGGTCAGCGGCGCCGAGCAGGTCAGGTCCGAGACCCTGCGGGCCTTCGCCCAGCGCTTCGCCCGGGTCGGCTTCCGGGCCTCCGCGTTCGTCCCCGCCTACGGGCTGGCCGAGGCCACCCTGCTGGCCACCGCCCGGCCGGCCGGCCCGACGAGCGCGCCCGGCCAGCGGGTGGTCGACGCGGCCTCGCTGGAGAAGCACCAGTTCGTCCAGCCGGTGCCCGGACGCACCGCGCGCACCCTGGTCAGCTGCGGCAGCCCGGCGCCCGACGCGCTCGCGCTGCGGATCGTCGACCCGAAGAGCCGCCGGGTGCTGCCGGAGGGCAGGGTCGGCGAGATATGGCTGCGCGGCGAGGGCATCGCCCGCGGCTACTGGAAGCGGCCGCTGGAGACCGCCGAGACCTTCAAGGCGGTCACCGCCGACGGCGACGAGGGCTACCTGCGCACCGGGGACCTCGGCGTGCTGCGGGACGGCGAGCTGTTCGTCACCGGGCGGATCAAGGAACTGCTGGTGGTGGCCGGCCGCAACCTCTACCCGCAGGACATCGAGCGCGCGGTGCAGCAGCTCAGCAGCTCCTTCGGCCCGGGCGTGGTCTTCGAGGTGGAGCCCGGCCGGCCGCACATGGTGGTGGTGCAGGAGGTCAGGACCGCCGGGCGGTTCGACCTCGACCTGGCCCAGCTGACCATGAGCGTGCGCCAGTGCGTCTCCCGGGAGTTCGAGGTCCGGGCCGGCAACGTGCTGCTGGTGCGCCCCGGCACCGTGCGGCGCACCACCAGCGGCAAGCTCGAACGCGGCACCATGCGGCGGCTGTTCCTCTCCGGCCGGCTGAAGGCCCTGCACCAGGTGGTCGAACCGGCGGTCGCCGAGCTGGTGGCGGGCGGCCCGGCGGCAGCGGGGGTCGGACGGTGACGGCGCGCACCGGCACCCTGGGCGCCGGCGCGCCCGGCACCGGCCGCCCCCTCCCCGGCGCCCCTGTCCCCGGCGCCCCCGCCGCGCCCGGCCGCTCGGTGGAGACCGAGGCCGCCCGCCGGATCACCGAACTGGAGACCGCCCTCGGCGACCCCTGGGACCCGGCCAACCCGTACGGCCACCGGGCCGTCCTGGAGGCCGACGACCGGTCCGAACTGCCCGACGACTCGGTCCGGTTGCTGCACCGGCTCGGGCTCGCCGCGGAGTTCGTCCCGGAGCGGCTCGGCGGCCGCTTCGAACGGGTGGACGTGCTCGCCCGGATGCTCCGGCCGGTGTTCCGCCGCGACCCCTCGCTCGGCGTCGGCTTCGGCGCGGGCTCCTTCCTGGCCGCGGTCTCGGTCTGGGCGGCCGGCACCGAGGCCCAGCAGCGCCGCACCGCCGACCTGCTGCTGGCCGGGGGCCGGGTGGCCGTCGCCTACCGGGACCTCGCCCACGGGAACGCCTTCCTGCGCGACGAGTTCTGCCTCAGCGACGAGGGCGGCGGGCTGCGCCTGGACGGCGCCAAGCGGGTCATCGTCAACGCCGAGCACGCCGCCGCGCTGGTGGTCTTCTGCCGCACCGACGACCGGCCCGGCAGCCGCAGCCACTCCGCCGTCCTGCTCGAACGGTCCGGGCTGCCCGCCGACCGGGTGCGCGACCTCGACCGCTTCCCCACCGTCGGACTGCGCGGCTGCTCGATGAGCGGGCTGGCCTTCACCGACTGCCCCGTCCCGCGCGAGGCGCTGCTCGGCGACTGGGGCGACGGGGTCCGACTCGCCCTCAGCTCCTTCCAGTTGACCCGCAGCGTGCTGCCCTCGATGGTGCTCGCCGGGGTGGACACCGCGCTGCGCACCGCCCTGCGGTTCGCGCTGGACCGCGGAGTGCACGGACGGCCGGTGCTGCGCAACCCGCAGGCCCGGGTCAGCCTCGCCGGCGCCTTCACCGACCTGCTGGTCTCCGACGCGCTGGCCCTCACCAGCACCCGCGCCGTGCACCTGTACCCGGAGGCCACCGGGGTGTACGCCGCCGCCACCAAGTACCTGCTGCCGATCCTGCTCAGCGACTCCGTCTACGACCTGTCGGTGCTGCTCGGCTCCAACCTGTACGAGCGCTCCGGCGCGTACGGGATCTTCCAGAAGCAGGTCCGGGACCTGCCGATCACCAGCCTGGGCCACTCCGGCACCGCGGCCTGCCAGTCCACCGTGATCCCCCGGCTGCCGGTGCTCGCCGAGCACGCCTGGACGGTCGGCGGGGCCCCCGACCCGGCGCTGTTCCGGCTGCGCGAGGACCTGCCCGCGCTGGACACCACCCGGCTCGGCCCGGTCGGCACCGAGGACCCGCTGCTCGCCGAACTCGCCGACCTGGCCGCCGGATCGACCGCCGTGGCGGGCGCCGGGGAGTACCGCGAGGTGCTGGAGACCCTGGTGCGGACCCTCGCCGCCGAACTGCACGAACTGCGCGCCGCCGCCCGGTCGCTGGCCGGCCGGCGCCGCGACGACCTGGCCGACCCGCGCAGCTACGCCCTGGTGGACCGGTACGCGCTGCTGCTGGCCGCGGCGTCCGCGCTGGGGGTGTGGCGCCACCAGATCGGCGGACCGGACCCGTTCCTCGCCCGTCCGGCCTGGGTGGTGCTCGCGCTGCTGCGGATCTGCCGCCGGCTCGGCCTCGGACTGCCCGGCCGCCCCGCGCCGGGGGCCGAGGGCGAGGTGCTGGACGAGCTGCTGCGGCGCCACCACGGCGGCGGCACCTTCGACCTCTACGACGACCCGACCGCCGCGGCGCCCGTCGGCTGACCGCCGGCTGACCGCGGGCGGGCCGACCTGACCGACCGACCGACAGACAGGGAGTACAGGATGAGTGCGGTGCTGGAGCGGCCGGCCCGGCTGCTGGGCGAGCTCGCCGAGGAGGCGGCGGCGGTGCTGGGCGGCGGCCGGCCGGCCGTCCCGGTGGACGCCCGCTTCTACGACGACCTCGGCTTCGACTCGGTGATGCTGATGCAGCTCAAGTACCGGATCGAGCTGCGTTTCCCGGAGCTGGGCGAGCTGTCGCTGGCCGAGATGGTGGACAGCCTGGTGAACTGCTCGACCCTGGCCGAGTACCTGACCGAGCTGGCCGCCGAGGTGCGGCCGTGAGGCCGGCCCGCGACCCGGGGGCGGCGCTCGGCGGGCCGATCCCGGTGTACCGCGGGCCGGGCGGCGGCTGGGACGAGGTGCGGGAGTCGCTCACCCGGCGCGGCAGCGCCGTGCTGGTGGCCGGCCTCGGCGACTGGGTGCCGCGGGAGGGGGCGCCCGCGGACGGGCCGGACGGCGAGTACCCCGGCGACCGCGCGGTGCTCGGCCGGGACTGGGCCAGGTACCAGGCGATGTCCCACGAGCAGGTCAGGGAACGCTTCCTGGCCTCGCGGCTGCTGCTGAAGACGGCGGCGGGCGCGGCGCTCCAGGCGCCCCCGGAGACGGTCGACCTGGCGTACAAGCTCGGCGGCCGGCCGTACCTGAGGGGCTGCGACCAGGTCGACATCAGCCTCAGCCACACCGAGGACCTGCTGGTGGTGGGGCTGACCCGGCGCGGCTGGATCGGGGTGGACGCCGAGGTGGCGGACCGCACCCTGGTCGGCACCGGCGCGGAGCGGCAGATCTGCACGCCGTACGAGGCCGCGCAGCTCGAACTGTTGGACCCGGCCCGGCGCAACCCCGCGCTGGTGCGGCTGTGGACCCTGAAGGAGGCGTACAGCAAGGCGATCGGGCAGGGACTGCGGTTCCGTTTCACCGAGTTCGGGTTCGCCACCGGCGCGGAGCGGGTCAGCGTGCTGCGGCCGGACGGCTCGCCGGGGACGGGGGGCGAGTGGAGCTTCGGGACCTGGGCGGTCACCGGGTACACGGTGAGCGTCGCCCTGTTCGACGCCGGCTTCGACGAGACGGCGGACATCGCGGCCCGGACGATGCTCGACGACGGTCTCGTGGACGCGCTCATCGGACCGCAGAGGGCGTTAGCCTCCGGAGTGTGATCGTAAGGTTGCATGCCGCGATCTCCTGGCTAGAATCGCACCTCTGGCGGTCACGAAGCCAGACCGATTCGAAGCGGTACCGGCGCCGGGACCAGACGTCTGCGAGCCGGTGCGCGGACGGGGGGCCGGGGGAAGTGATCCGGATACTGCTTGCCGAGGACATGAACATGGTCCGGGGGGCGCTGGTGGCGCTGCTGGGGATGGAGCCGGACATCGAGGTGGTCTCCGAGGTGGACCACGGTGACCAGATCCTGCCCCAGGCGCTCGCGCACCGCCCGGACATCGCGGTGCTCGACATCGACCTGCCGGGGGTGGACGGACTGACGGCGGCGGGCCTGCTGCGGGACCAACTGCCCTCCTGCCGGACGCTGATCCTGACCAGCCTGGGCCGGCCCGGCACGCTGCGGCGGGCGATGGCGGCGAAGGTCTCCGGGTTCATCCTCAAGGACGCCCCGCCGGAGGAACTGGCCAGGGCGATCCGCAAGATCGCCAACGGCGAGCGGGTGATCGACCCCCAACTCGCCATGGCGGCCTGGGACTCGGCGGACTGCCCGTTGACCAACCGGGAGGTGCAGGTGCTGCGGATGGCCGCCCAGGGGGCCGAGGTGGTGGAGATCGCCGCCGGGCTGTTCCTGTCGGCGGGCACCGTGCGCAACTACCTGACCAACGTGGTGACCAAGCTGAACGCCCGCAACCGGGTGGACGCGATCCGCAAGGCCGACGAGGCGGGCTGGCTGAGCTGACCGGGCGGCCGTCCGGTCATCGGCTGCGGGAGCCGGCGGCCGGGGGCGGTCAGGAGACGCTGCGGAGGTCGGTCTGCTGGGCCAGCGGCACCAGGGCGACCACCTGGAAGGTGCCGTCCGGCTGGACGCCCGCGGTCAGGCTGCCGCCGATCGCGGCCAGCCTGGTCTCCAGGTTGCCCAGCCCGCTGCCGCCCTCCTCCCAGGAGGTCCGGGCGCCGGGCAGCTGGCCGACGCCCCTGGCGGCCGCCCGCCGGCGTTCGGGCACGCCGTCGTTGACGATCCGCAGCCGGATGTCCGGGCCCTGTTCGCCGACCTCGATGCGGCAGTGCTCGACCTTGCTGTGGCGGAGCATGTTGGTCACCGCCTCACGCAGCACGGTGGCCAGCGTGGTGTCGACCACCCCGGGCAGTTCGGAGGACTCGATCCGGGTCTCCACGGTGATGTCGGCGGCCTCCAGCATCCCGCGGGCCGACTCGGCCTCGCCGGCCAGCGACATGTCGCGGTAGCCCCTGGCCACCGCCCGGACGTCGGCGAGGGCCTGCCGCGAGATGCCCAGGACGGAGGTCAACTCCTCGGCGGCCCGGGTCGGGTGGCTGTGCACCAGGCGGATCGCCACCTCGCTCTTGAGGGTGATCGCGGAGAGGCTGTAGCCGAGCAGGTCGTGCAGGTCGCGGGCGAATCGCAGCCGCTCCTGGGCGACCGCGAGCCGGGCCAGCTGGCCGCGCGCCCGGTGCAGCTCGACCACCAGCTGCACCAGCCGGCTCAGTCCGTACATCATCAGCCCGCTCAGCAGGGTGGAGATCGCGACGTACACCACGTCCTGCGGCCGGGCGTTGTACAGCACCGCGACACCGGTCATCGAGAGGACCACGCCGCCGTACCAGAGCCAGGCCCAGGCGCCCTCCAGCAGCATCAGCCCGGAGGCGGCCAGGAACCCTCCGGCGGCGCCCCAGATCGCCCCGAAGAGCAGGATGGGCAGGTAGGTCAGCAGCGTCTGGACGGCCAGGGTCAGCCGGCCGAATCTTCGCCGGACCAGTTTGGCCTGCGGCAGGCAGTGGACCAGCTGGCAGCCGCAGATCACCACGAAGGCGGCGATGCCCAGCAGGAGGCCGGGACTGCCGGGCCGGATCGCGATCAGGTTGACCGAGACCTGCACCAGGTAGGCGAACAGCGCCGCATAGAGGATGCCGAGCGCGAACACCGGTGCGGGCTCGTGCCGCAGGCCCTCGTCGCCGGCCGTTTCGTCTCTCGCCACTGGTCCGGATCCTCCGATCAGACACATCCGAGGACCGAGCGTACGTGGTGATCGACGGTCAGACACCGGAGTTCCAGGGATGGTACGGACTTGCCGGTCCGTCCGGCCGGGCCGCGGCCGGGCCGAGCACCAGCTGACCCACCGGGGACTCGGCCCGCCAGTCGGTGCCGCTGACCCTGGCGCCCGCCGCGATGTCGGTCGCGCCCAGCGGCACCGCCGCCAGGCCCAGCGCCGCGGCCGTCAGTTCGAGGGTCTGCAGGGCGGCGCCGGTGTCGCGCAGCACCAGGGCGTAGCTCTGCCCGCTGAACTTCCAGGCCGTCCGGGCGAACCGGGCGGTGAGCGTGATCACCAGCGGCGGCGGCGCGGGCAGGCCGGCCGCGACCCGGCTGCAGGTCAGGACGGCGTCCAGGATCCCGCGGTCCTCGTTGAGCAGGGTGAGCCGGTGGTGCTCGGGGTCGTAGTGGAACACCCCCGGCGGCAGGCCGTGGCACCGCTTCACCGAGACGTACAGCTCCAGCGGATGGGTCCGGCCGAAGCTGGTGTACGGGCGCTCGCTGACCTCGTACCCGGGCGGGCCGGCCGGGTCCTCGGCGACCGCGCGGACCCGGGCCGCGCGGTAGAGCAGCACGCCGAGGTGGTCCACGGTCAGCCGGTCGGCGCTCTCCGCGCAGTCCACGGCCGCCGCCGCGCGCTCCAGCACGGCGGCGAACGGCGGATCGTCCGGGCCGGCCGCCGGGGGCAGCGGCAGCGGGAACCGGGGGCCGTCCGGCGCGGTGCGGACGGCCGGTTCGGGGCTCAGCCGGCCGGTGTGGGCGTACGTCGCGCCGAAGTCGTTGTCGTGCCGGCCGACCGTGCTGCGGGTGTGGAACAGCAGGTCCACCGGCGACCAGGTGGACAGCACCGGGTCGGCGTCCTCGGCGAACGCCGCCGCGCCGTCCGGCGTCCGCCCGGCGGCGACCGCCAGACCCGCGGCGAGCAGGTGCCCGACCGCCTCGCGGACGGCGGCGGACGGGAACGGCAGCAGCGAGTCCAGCTCGGCCAGGGTGGTGCTCCAGCCGAGGGCCCCGAGCAGGGCGGCCGCGGTGGGGCGGTGGGTGACCACCCGGAACAGCGACAGCGGGGACTCCAGCGTCAGGCCCCGTCCGGCGCCGGACAGCACGGCGAACCGGGAGAGCCGGACGGGCTGGTCCTGCTCCAGCCCGACCGGTTCCAGGACGGCCTGCGGGGACATCGGGACGACCGACAGGAGCGGTAGCTCGCTGTCGGTCAACCCGACCGAACGGATCGTCAGGTGCGGGATCAGCCGCAGCAGTTCGTCGAGTCTCGCGCGGGCGCCGCTCTCCGCGCCGTCCAGTACGTTGCCCAGCGAGATCGGCCCGAAGGTCATCCTGCGCAGGGCCTCGCGGCCGGCCCGGTCGGGCCGGGCCAGCCGTACGGTGGACCAGCGGTTGCGCAGCAGCGCGTCGCCGTCCGGCCCCTCGAACTCGACGTCGACGTCCTCGCGGAGCGACCAGAGGCGCTGGAGCTCCGGCGTCGAACCTCCGGCCGCTGCGTCCATGGCGCTCTCCGGGGTAGGCAGTGTGCGAATGGCCCACTATCCGGGACTCCGGTCGAGTCCCGCTCAAGTCTCACACGAACAGTGGGACGGGGTTGAGCCGCTCGTACGGGGTCGGCTCGTCCAGCCGGCCGAGGCTCACCGGCACGTCGTACAGCCGGCCGGGGGCGAAGCGGGCCCAGAAGTGCCGCAGGCCCGGCACCACCACCCGGACCACCGGGAGGCCGATGTCCGCCCTGGTCTGGTCGAGGACCAGCAGCTCCATGCCGTGCCGGCGCACCAGCGCGCCGGCGGCCTCCAGCTCGGAGCGCGCACCGGGACCGGCCGGCGGCGGGCGGTCCGCCGGGCGGACGGCCCGGCGCTCGGGGTCGGGCAGCAGGTAGGGGTGGCGGGCCACGGTCGCCGTCCGCCACCAGTGCAGGGCCGCCGGGTCCTGGAGCGAGTAGCGCGGCGGGCCGCCGGGCCCGGTCGGGGCCACCGCGGGGAGCAGCTGGTTGACCTCGGCGACCGCCCGACGGACGGCCTCCGGCAGGGCGAAGTGCGCGCCGAAGCCGAACAGGACGTCCTCGGTGGGCCCCTGGAGCCGCCGGGACAGCACCGCCACCACCGGGACGCCGAGGTCCGCGGTGAGGTCCAGGGCCCACAGTTCGCGGCCCTGCCCGCGGTGCAGCCGGGCCACCTCCTCGATCCACGGGTCGTCCAGGGCCGCCAGGTCGACGGCCGGCTGGCGGGTCCGGTTGTACCACCACAGCGCGACGGCGTCCCGTTCGACCAGCTCCAGGAAGCCGCGCAGCACGGCGTCCTCCAGGGTCCCGCCGGCGGCGCAGCCGTTGGAGTCGGCGCGGGCGTACCGGGCGTCGCCCGGCTGGTGCGTGCCGTAGAACAGCATCGCCGTCGGCAGCAGCCGCTGCCGGCCGCCGGTGAGCGACCAGAGCGGCGTCCAGTCGAGCGGGGTGCGCTCGTCCAGCGGTTCGCAGATCCGCTGGTAGCTGCCGTGCGCGATGTTCCACTGGGCCCGGTCCCGGTACTGCCGCTCGTGGTACAGCTGGCAGCTGTTGGGCGGCAGCGCGGCCTCGCCGAGGCCGCGCAGACTGTCCCGGATCCGCGGCTCGTCCCCGTGCAGCCGGCCCGACTCGCGCTCCAGCGCCTCGCACAGGGCGCTGACCCGGGCGTCGAGCTCGGTGGCGCCCTTGCCGCCGCTCTCCCGGCGCAGCGGCGCCCGGCCCTCCGGGGCCGTGCAGGAACGGGCGGTGAAGGAGTGCAGCGGAGCCGGGGCCTGGGCCCGGGTGATCTCCTGGACGACCCCGCAGATCGGGCTGACCAGGTGGCCGTAGCGGTCCAGCACCTGCTGCGCGGTCGGGAGCCGGCTGCCGCCGCGGGCCCGCCCGCCCGGCGGATCGTCGGGGGCCGGGCGCGGCACGACCGGTTCCAGCATCCGGGCCGCGCCGGCCGCCGGGGTGCCGCAGGTGGGGCACTGCGGGCGGCGGACCACGGCGTGCCGTCCGGCCCGCAGGCTCAGGGTGTCCAGGGTGTCGATCTCCGGGCGCTCCGAACGGGGCTGCCCGGCCAGCCACTTGGCGGCCTGGAGGGCTGCGAGCTGGAGGCCGAGGGCGCGGGTGGCGCCGAGCGAGGCCTCCGGGCCGAGCGGTGGCTCGGACAGGCCCAGGGCGTGCTGGACGGTGAGTTCGTGCACCCGGTTCGCCCGCAGGCGGTGGGCCAGGCACTGCCAGCAGGCGCCGTCGTCCGCCGAGAGCACCGGGCCGGACCACACCACCGAGCCGGTGGGCTTGGCGATCAGCCAGGGCCGGCCGGCGGCCCGCTGGGCGACGTCGATCCGGCGCAGCACCGGGGCGAGGTAGTCGTCGCACACCACCACGGTCAGCTCGGCGGCGTCCGGCGAGTCGGACGTGACGCAGCGCAGGCCGGCGGCCTCGAAGGCCGGGCGGACGCTGGCCGCGTCGTCCCGGCCGACCGCCAGGATCCGGACCTGCGCGGCGGTGACCCGGGCGGAGGAACTGGTGCCGTCGAGCCCGGCCAGCTCCCAGAAGGCCTCGGCGCGCGGGTCGCGTCCGCTCTGGTCGGCGGGCCGGTAGCTGACCAGCCCGGCCGCGGACAGCGAACCGAGCAGCTCGCCGATCTCCGCGGCCGAGACGCGGTCCCCGGCCTCCCGGAGCAGCGAGGGCAGGTCCCGGGTGCCGTCCAGCAGCGGCGCGACCGCCTCCACGTGCGCGCCGCGCAGGCGGGTGGTGCCCCGCTCGGAGATCAGGTACGCACCCTCACCCGCGACGACTTCGGCCCGCAGGTGGCGTCGGAACGCCAGTACCCGCGGGCCGGTCGTGGGGAGGGCTCTGAGCTCCGCGTCAGAGCTCACTGTCGACGGTGCAGAAGGTGAAGTCGGCGAGGACGGTGCCTTGGTCCAGGTCCTCGATCGTCAGCCGGCCGCCGGCGGCGGTGGCGAGGGCCGGCGCCGGGGCGCCGAAGGGCAGGGAGATGCCGAACTCGGCCAGGACCGGCGCGGGTTCGACGGTGTAGCGGGTGCGCAGCACCGGGTCGAGATGGGCCGCGATGACCAGTTCGGCGAAACGCCAGTCGCGCTCAAGGCCGGTGCTGGACGGTGCGGCTGGAATGGTGAGTGCGCTCACGGGGGCAACTCCGTTGCTAGAGACGGCCTGTGCTCACAGTGGTACGGCACGGAAGTCTGTGTGATCCGACCCCGCCGTGGACAGTGGATCCGTCATGTGCGTGGCGTGAGAATCCCATGGTGGCCGCGTGTGGTGATTCCCGTTCGATCCGTGAGGATCTCACTGTTGCCGGCCGCCTCCACCGTGCGAGGCTCTGGGGAGCGAATCCCCGGTGCTGTCCAGGAGTGGAAGGGAGGCGGATCCGTGCAGATCAACATTCTGGGCCCGTTCGTCGCGCAGGAGCAGGAGACATCCTTCGCGCCGAGCGCCGCCAAGCCGCGGCAGATCCTGGCGCTGCTCGCGCTCCAGGCCAACCAGGTGGTGACGGTGCCCACCCTGATGGAGGAGATCTGGGGCGACCAGCCCCCGCGCAGCGCCGCCACCACCCTCCAGACCTACATCCTCCAGCTGCGCCGCAAGCTCGGCACGGCCTTCCACGCCGAGCAGCCCTCGACGGCCAAGGAGATCCTGGTCACCCGGTACGGCGGCTACCTGCTGGACGTCCAGCCGGGCGAGGTGGACAGCGCGGAGTTCGAGCGGCTGCTGGGCCTCGGGCGGGCGGCACTCGCCGCGCACGACGACGTCGCCGCCTCCGCCCTACTCGGCCAGGCGCTCGCACTGTGGCGCGGGCCGGCCCTGGTGGACATCCAGGTCGGCCGGGTGCTGGAGATCGAGGTGCTCCAGCTGGAGGAGGCCAGGCTCGGCGCGCTGGAGAGCCGGATCGCGGCCGACCTGCGGCTGGGACGGCACGCCATGCTGCTCAGCGAACTGACCATGCTGTCCGCCCAGCGGCCGATGCACGAGGGCCTGCACGCCCAGCTGATCCTGGCGCAGTACCGTTCCGGCCGCTCCTGGCAGGCACTGGAGACGTACCAACGGCTGCGCAACACCCTGGTCGGCGAGCTGGGCATCGAGCCCTCGGCCCGGTTGCAGCGCCTGCACGCCGCGGTGCTCGCCGCCGACACCCGGCTCGACCTGGCGGGTGCGGAGCTCTCCATGGAGCTGCACCAGGTGGTCGGCTGACCGCTGCCGCCACCGGTCCCGCCCCTTCCCCTCGTCCGCTGCTCCACCGGGCGTCGAGGGCGGGACGAGTGCCGCGCGAGACGCCCTTCCTACCGTCCGCGGCATGGAGAGTGCCGAGAACCCGATGCCCGCCCCCGCAGACCTGCGGGGGCGGGCACTCGTCGTGGTCGAACGCGGCCTGCCCACCGCCGAGGAGCTCGCGGTGCTGGCGGTGGTGCTCGCGGCCGTCGCGGCCGGCCGGGCCGCGGCCGGGGCCGCCGCACGGGCCGGCCGGGCCGGCACCTGGCTGCGACCGGTGGGTGCCGACTACCTGCCGCCGGGCAGCTGGCGGACGGCGGCCTGAGGCGGCGGTGGCCCGAGGCGGCGACCTGAGCGGCGGCCGGAGGCGGCGGCCGGAGACCGGGCGCCCGGCTGATCCAGATCGGTTCTAGTCGCTCTTGAGGGAGGGGGTGCACCCTGCGGCGAGACGCCACTGCGAAGGAGTATCTGATGACAGTCCAGGGATCGATTCACCTTGAGCAGGTGGAGCGGGACATCCGCGATTGGCTGGTCGAGCGGCTCAGCAGCTACCTCTCCCGTCCGGAGAGCGAGATCAACACCGAGATGCCGTTCGCGGAGTTCGGCATGGACTCGGTGGCCGCGCTGAGCCTGTTCGGGGACATCGAGGAGAAGTTCGAGCTCTACCTGGAGCCCGCGGTGGCGTACGAGCACCCCACGGTCGCGGCCATGGCGGCGTTCCTCGCCGAGGAGGCGCGCGTCGCCTGACACTCCGGTTCCAGTGCGGCCCCGGGGCCCGGTTCCCGTCCCACCGAGAGGTGGTGCGGGAGGCCGGGCCCGGGGCCTTTCCGGCGTCAGCCCACGACCGACCGGACGAGCAGCAAGCCGAGTTGGTACACCGGCAGCACGATGGCGACCACGAGGCCGGCGTCCGCGACGGCCCGCAGGGCACGGCCCGGCGGCGCCGGGGGCCGGCGGGGGGCCGGCCGGACCACCCGCAGGCGTACGGGCGGCACCGGCAGCGCGGACGGCAGGTGCGGCAGCGGCGGCAGGGGTGCGAGCGGCACGGTCGGCCGGGGGTGCGGTGCGGACACGGCGGGCTCCTCGGGGCTCGGGGGCGCTGGCGGGGAGGCGGACGGGGGGGGGGCGGCGCCCCGCCCCCGCCCCCCCACCGTCCGAGACTAGGCCCGCGGCCGCGGGGGGTACTTGCGGGTCTGGAGGCGGGTGGGGGGGTTGGGCTGAGACGAGAG